>NZ_JAYMSC010000013.1:0-237306 GCF_038900775.1 Paraburkholderia sp. JHI869 | reverse complement strand
GACGAAGGGGGGAGATCCGGGCGCGAACGGGGATTGGGTGGCGCGAATGGTTGGGTGTCAGACGGGCGTGACAGGAAGCGGCTTCGCCATCTCCGTCGTCCCATTCCACCCCAGACCTTCATAAAGTGGCCGCCCTTGTTCCGTGGCGTGCAATATCGCGTACGTGACGCCGCGCCGCGCGAATTCATCGTCGGCGAGCTGCATGAGCTTGCGCGCGAGGCCACGCCGGCGCGCGGCGGGCTCCACGTAGACGTTGAGCACATACCCGCGCTGTGCGGTTTCGGGATGCATGGGGTGCGGCGGCCAGTCGATCAGCATGAGCCCGATGCCCGCCACCACCGCGTCGCGCACGCTTAGCACGTAGCCGAAATACGAGCCATCCGCGAGACGCGGCCTGAGCCACTCGCGAAAGTGCGCAGTCATTGTGCGCAGCGTGGCCTCATCGCGCCCGGCCTCGCGAAACATCGCTTCTCGATGGCGGCAGATCAGTTCGAGGTCTTGAACATCGATCGCTCGGGTATCCACGCGGTTCTCCTGCAAAAGGGGACCGCACAGGGTAACTCAACCCGGCGGCGCGTTTTCGATTTCCCGCAAGATCTCGTCGAACGGCGCAGGCTTCACGAGATGCCGGTCGAAGCCAGCCTCGCTCGCGGCCTGGCGGTCGCGCTCCTGGCCATAGCCCGTGAGCGCGATCAATTGCACGCGCGCAGTGGCGGGCTCGGCGCGCAGCGCCTTCGCGAGTGCGTGGCCATCCATGCCGGGCAGGCCGATGTCGAGTATCGCCACGTGGGGCCGGAAGCTCTGCGCGAGCGCGAGCGCGCTCGGGCCGTCGTGGGCTACGCGCACCTCGTGGCCTTCGAGTTCCAGCAGCATGAGCAGCGACGAGGCGGAATCGACGTTGTCGTCGGCGATCAGCACGCGCCTGCGCTGCGGTGCCGCTTGTTCTCCGGCGCCTTGCGTCTGCTCGCGCGGCGCTTCGCACTGCGTCGCGCGCGCGAGCGGCAGGCGCACGACGAATTCCGAGCCGTGGTCAAGCCCGTCCGAATGCGCGCTTACCGAGCCGCCGTGCAGTTCCGCGAGTTCGCGCACGAGCGCGAGGCCGATGCCGAGGCCGCCGTCGGCGCGCTTCAGGGCTTCGCGCGACTGCATGAAAAGTTCGAAGACGTAGGGCAGTTCGTCGGGCGCAATGCCGATGCCGTTATCGCGCACGCGAATCAGGATGTCGTAGACGTCGGCTTCGAGCCGCAACGTAATGGCGCCGCCTTCGGCCGTGTACTTCGCGGCGTTGGAAAGCAGGTTGCTGATGATCTGCGCCACGCGTATGGCGTCGCCGGTCACATGGCACGGCTCGCAGTCGATCTCGACCGTGAGCGTTTGCGACTTCGCGTCGAGGAAGGGGCGGCTCGTTTCCACGGCGATCTGAACGATCTCGCGCAGGTCGAGCGTGCTCATCTGCAGCGCGATCTTGCCGTGCGAGATGCGCGAGACGTCGAGCAGGTCGTCGACGAGGCGGCCGAGATGCTCGACCTGGCGGCTCGCGATCTGCCGCGCGTCGGCGCGCATGGTGTCGTTCGCGCCGTGGCGCGGGTCGAGCAGTTCGATGGCGTTGCGGATCGGCGCGAGCGGGTTGCGCAGTTCGTGCGCGAGCGTCGCGAGGAAGCGGTCCTTGCGGCGGTCGGCGTCGCGCAGCGCTTTTTCGGCGGCGTAGAGGCGCAGGAGCGCGCGCACGTTCGCCACCAGCTCGGCGGGCTCGACGGGCTCGGTGAGGTAGCTGTCGGCGCCGCCGTCGAGCGCGAGAATCTTGTCGCGCGTCTGCACCGCGGCGGCGGAAGTTTGCAGCACGAGCGTGGAGTTCGTTTCCGGGTCGGCCTTGATGAGGCGGCACACCTCGATACCGCTGATGTCGGGCAGTTTCACGTCGAGCAGCACGATGGCGGGCGCCTGTTCGCGCACCGCTTCGAGCGCGGCCTGGCCCGTCGCGGCTTCGATCACGGCGTAGCCGGCGTGGCGCAGCACGCGCGACTTCACATAGCGCGCGCCCTCGTTGTCGTCGACGTTGAGGATGAGCGTGGCGTGCGCGTTCATGGCGCCGCGTCCCCGGAGGTCTCGCGTTCGTCCTCGACAGACGAAGCGAGGCGCACCGGCACGACCAGGCGGAACGTCGAGCCCACGCCGGGCTCGCTTTCCACGCCCACTTTGCCGCCGAGCAGCGCCGCGAGCTTGCGGCACAACGGCAGGCCGAGACCCGTTCCCTTCACGCGCTGCTGCAGGCGGTTCTGCACCTGGCCGAACTCCTCGAAAATGATCTGATGGTGCTCGGGAGCAATTCCGATACCCGTATCCGCGACAAAGAAGGTGATGCGCTCGTCGTCGCCGTCGCGCTGCATGCACTGGGCGCCCACGCGAATCTGCCCGTGCTCGGTGTACTTGAGCGCGTTCGAGACGAAATTGCGCAGGATCTGCGTGAGCTTCGGTTCGTCGGTGTAAAGCTGCGGCAGGCCTGCCGTGGGGCCGAATTCGAGCGTGACGTCAGGCGTGTCGAGCAGTGGCATGAGCATCGTGCGCAGCGCGGCGAAGAGGTCGGCGGGCGCGAACCACGCGGGCACGACTTCGGTCTTGCCGGCTTCGATCTTCGCGAGATCGAGCAGGTCGTTGACGGTCTCGCCCAGGCTTTCCGCAGACGAAAGAATCAGCCTGACCTGGCGCTCCTGCTCCACGCTCAGGTCGCCGTCGAGCCGGTTGAGCAGCAGGTTGGCGAGCGCGCGGATCGAACTGAGCGGCGTGCGCAATTCGTGGCTCATGTTCGAGAGAAAGCGCGTTTTCATCATGTCGGCGCGGCGCAGTTCTTCGGCGCGCTCGTCGAGTTCCGCGTAGAGCGCCACTACGCCGCGGTTGGTTGCCTCCAGTTCCTGCGTGAGGCGCGAGAGTTCTTCCTGGCGTTCGCGCAGTTCGTCGAGCGCCGTGACGAGTTCGCGGTTCTGCTGCTGCAGTTCTTCGAGCGAGTCGCCGTGCGCGCCTTCTTGCGGACTGCGCCCGGATAGTTCGCGCACGATGCGCTCGAGTTCTGCGCCGCCCACTTCGCCGCGCTCGTGCGGCAACTCGCGCGCCATGGTGACGGTCGTGCCGCTTGTCGAGGAGCGAATGTCGAAGCGGTCCATGAGGCGGCGACTGCCGGTAATGCCGAGGCCCATGCCGCCGGGCGATCGATACGTGCCGTCGAGCACGGCTTCGAGGTCGCGCACGCCGGGGCCGCGATCGCTTACCTGCACGGCAAGCGCCTCGTGTGGGCGCTCGTCGTCGAGCGCGAAGGTGACTTCGCCGCCGCCCGCGTATTCGAACGCATTGCGGGCGATTTCGGAGACGGCGCTCGCAATGCGCGTCTGGTCGAGCGGCGAGAAGCCGAGGCCGGCGGCTAGCTCGCGTGCGCGGCGGCGCGCGGCGACGACGTCCTGGGCGGTCTCAAGCCGGATGCGCAGCAGGGGCTTATTCATGATTCAACTGTACTCCGGGGCGTGCGCGCACGACGACGACGGTGGCGTCGTCGCGCCGGCGCGCGAAGTCTCGGTAGAGAACGGCCGCGATCACGACTGCGGGCTGGTTGGCGAGTCCCGGCCAGGCGGCGAGGTCCCAGCGGGTGCCGATGCCGTCCGAGTGCAGGACGAGAAGCGCATTCTCGCCCCACGTCAATTCGAACTCCTGGATGCCGCGCATCGTGTGGCCCACGATGCCGTTGCGCGAGGTGAGCTGGTAGCACTCGCGCGCGGACGGCGTGCCTGCGCCGGGACGTGCATGGCCGGCAGAGGTGCGGCTATCGGCGGGGCGTCCCGCGCCATACGCGACCGCAGAGATGTTGCCCGTGCCGCAAAAGGCGAGCGCGCCGCGCGTGAGGTCGATGCGCACGAGCGCGAGCGCGGCGCCGCGCGTGGGGCGCAGCGCCGCGTGCGAGAGATCCATGAGCGCGGCAGGCGCGAGGCCGGCGCGGCGGCGCAGCACGTCGAGCGCGGCTGCGGCGGCCACGTGCGCTTCGGCGCCGTGGCCGAGGCCGTCGGCGAGCGCGAGCGTGAGGCCGCTCTGGTCGCCCTGCGCGATCCACCCGTCGCCGCACACTTCCTCGCCGGGGTGGGGCACGCACACCGCGCCGATCTCGGGTCCGGTGAATGGCGGGCGTGCTCCATTGCCGCCGCTTTTCTGCACGAGCACGCGCAGCACCGTGCCCGCGCCTGGCTGGGAGTAGACGGCGAACTGGTTCGAGAGCCGCCGTATCGCGCCGAGCCCGGTGCCGGGTGTACCTGCCGTGGAGTGGCCGTCGGCAAGCGCGGCGCCCACGTCGGTCATGCCGGGGCCGCTGTCGAGCGCGATCAGCTCCACCGCGCCTTCCAGAGGGCGCACCAGCAGTTCGCCGTGGCCGGCGTGCTTCAGGATGTTGGTGGCCGCTTCCGTGAGCACGATCGCGAGGCGTCCGGCGTCGGTCTCGGTGAGCGCGGCAATGCGCGCGGCTTCGGTGGCGCCGCGGCGTGCAAAGGCGACGCCGCTTGCGTCGCCGATCTCGAAGGATCGGTGGGTGCCGCCGGCAGAACCGGCCGCACCGTCTAGCGTACTTTCCATTTCGTGATGGTGACCGTTGTGCCGCCACCCGGAGTCGATACGATCGTGAATTCGTCGCACAGGCGCCGCGAGCCGCCGAGTCCCAGACCCAGACCGTTGCCGCTCGTGAAGCCGTCCTGCAGTGCGCGCTCGATGTCAGCAATACCCGGACCCCGATCCACAAACGAGAGCCGCAGGCCCACGCGCACGCCGCTTTCCAGCAATTCGAGCCGCGCATCGCCGCCGCCGCCATGCTGGAGTGTGTTGCGTGCGAGCTCGCTCGCCGCCGTCACGAACTTGGTCTGCTCGATGAGCGAGAACCCCTGCGCGATGGCGGCGTCGCGCACGATCTGTCGCAGCCGGACAATTTCCTCGTCCGAGCGCAGGCTCACTTGTGCCGCAAGCCTTCCGGTCGTGTCGTTGCTATTCATGATCGAATGCAAGAGACGTGCTAACTAACGGAATAATGGGACCTAACGGAGCTGGCGCTGCTTGAGCAACGCCATGCCTTTTTCGACGTCCAGCGCGGTACGCACCCCCGAAAGCGTGAGACCGAGCTCGACCAGCGTGATCGCCACAGAGGGCTGCATGCCGACCACCACGGTCTGCGCGTCGAGCACCATCGCCATGGCGGCCGTGTTGCTGATCATGCGGCCGATGAACGAGTCGACCACGTCGAGTGCCGAGATGTCGATCAGCACGCCCTTGGCCGACTCCTTCACGATGCGCTCCGTGAGGTCGTCCTGGAGTGCGATCGCGAGGCGGTCGTGCATGTCCACCTGGATCGTGACGATCAAACAGTCGCCCAGGCGCAGAATCGGAATGCGTTCCATCGTGTGCGTTTCCCGTGCTTCAGTTGCGCTGAGTGTCACTCAGGCCGCGGCCTTCGGCGAAATGATGGTCGCGCCGATGCGCGTGAGCGCGATGACGAAGGCGTCCGCGAGCGTGGACTTGGTCGTGACGTTGGTGAGGTCGACGCCCAGGTGCACGATGGTCTGCGCGATCTGCGGACGGATGCCGCTGATGATGCAGTCCGCGCCCATGAGGCGCGCGGCGGCCACGGTCTTGAGCAGATGCTGCGCAACGAGCGTATCGACGGTGGGCACGCCCGTGATGTCGATGATCGCGAGGCCCGCGCCGGTGTCGACGATCTTCTGCAGCAGGCTTTCCATGACGACCTGGGTGCGCGAGGAGTCGAGCGTGCCGATGAGCGGCAGCGCGAGAATGCCTTCCCAAAGCTGCACGACAGGCGTGGAAAGCTCCAGCAACTCTTCCTGCTGGCGCGCGATGATCGCTTCGCGGCTTCTCTGGAAGACGTCGGTGGTATAGAGGCCAAAGCCGTCGAGCAGCAGGTTCACCTGCCAGCTCACCTGGGCGAGCTCGGCGGGGTTTTGCGCATAGGCCTCGCGCAGCCGCGCGTAAAGCGGCTCCTTGAACGAGAACACAAAGGTGGCCGTCTCGACCGGCGTGTAGCCCTGACGCGCGCGATGCGCCGACATTTCCGCGAGGAACGCGCGCACCGGCTCCCACTCGGGACGGCCCGAGTCGAAGGTTTCGGTGTTGGGCAGCGTGTCGAGAAAGACAGCGAGGAAGGCGGAGAACTGCTCGCGAATTTCCCCTTCCATCGCGAGGCCGCGGCGCAGCGCGATCGGCAGATGCAGGCGCAGCCATTCGGCAAGCAGCGTGTCGCGATGCTGGCCGAGGATGTCCGCAATGCGAACCTGTTCCGGTATGTTCATGCGATCTCCTGAGCGAGGGGCGCGCGCCTCGTCGTCGTCGAGACGAACCGCTGAACCTTACACCATCGTATCGATTCGATCCCAATTGATCTGCGATTGAATCAGATACGCGCGCATGAAAGGCGAGCGAGCGGGCGCGCTTGCGGCTGTATGCGTTTTTCGTGCCCGGTTGTCCGTGTAACGACTGCTGGGCCGTGCCTGCGCGGGGCTTTCCACTTTGCCGTGAGCCGCTTGTATTTTTTACAGGGCGCAAGTTGTGGGCGAGTTCGTGGCCATCGCGAGGGGCGTGGCCGGGCGCGGCGTGACGAGATGGTATATGTCTTGCTTCATAGCTTCCGCCCATCACAATCCGGTCCGCACCGAGGAGCACCGCAGCCATGGAGCCCGAATCCATTTCCCGCCAGTCATCGCCGTTATCGACGACGTCCGCGCCACTGGGAGGCGCGCCCGCTTCTGGCGAGACCGAGTGGAAGGAGGGCGCCGAGGACAGCGAAGGCGACCCGATGCCGGCCGTGTTTCCGCGCCTCTCGTTTTGTGTTGCTTGGCTTTTCGGGCTGGAGGCGTTCCTCGCGCAGTCCGATGCGCGTGCGCGCAGGCCCCGCGCGTGAATGCACGAGCGGCGCGAGTGCCACGAACCGCACAACGTTCCGACCTGACGGCGCACGACCCGCTAGACTGAGCGCTGGCGTGCGCTCGCGATGCGCCCGGCTTCCCGCGCTCACGCGCCGCGATGCCGGTGGCGCCTGTTCATCGCGCCGGCTCTTCGATTGCGCGCCGCTTCGCCCCTCCCGCCATTGCCCAGAGATATCGATGACCAGGTTATTCCGCATGACCGCGCTTCTTGCGTGGTGTCTGTCGTTCCTGCCCGCCACGGCGGCGTTTGCCCAATCTGCACAGGTGGACCAGTCGGACCCGCAGGCGCTCATCAAGACCGCCACGCAGCAAGTGCTCGACGAAGTGCGCACGAAGTCCATCGCGCCCGACGACATCGCGCGCATCCAGGACATCGTCAACCGCGACATTCTTCCGTACGTCGATTTCCGCCGCACCACGCGCCTCGCCATGGGGCCGCATTGGCGCACGGCCACGCCCGAGCAGCAGACGCAGATCGAGCAGCAGTTCCAGTTGCTGCTGATCCATCTCTACTCGGGCGCCATCGCGCAACTGAAGCCCGACCAGAAGATCGACTACCCGCCCATGCGCAGTTCGCCCGGCGACACCGACGTTGTCGTGCGCACGCTCGCGCAGACCAGCAGCAATCCGGTTGAAATCGATTACCGCCTGTACAAGACGCCACAGGGCTGGCGCCTTTATGACCTGAACGTGCTCGGCGCGTGGCTGATCCAGACCTATCGCCAGCAGTTCAACGAGAAGGTTCAGCAGGGCGGCGTGGACGGACTCATCCAGTTCCTCACGGCGCGCAATCAGGAGCTCGTGTCGGGCAAAACGCAAACGCAGTGACGCGCGGTTTTTGCGTCTCCCCCTCGCGACCTGCGAAAATCTGGACGGGCGCGCCAGCGGCCTGCGCTTTGCGCGCGTGAGGCGCAGTACCATTTTGAGGCGCGCGACGTGCGTGTTGAGGGGTCGTGCGCTTGCCCGAGCTAGCGCGGCCTGATGCTTCTTTTTTTTGCCGATCCGATCTGACATGAATTTCCCGCTGCCGCCGCAGGGCCGACGCAACCGGGTGTTTCCGCCAAGCCCGCCCACGCTGCACACCCTCGCCTCCGTCGTTACCGGCGTGGTCGTGGTGTGCGGCCTGTATTTTGGGCGCGCGGTGCTGATTCCCATTACGCTCTCGGTGCTGCTGAGCTTTCTGCTGGCGCCGCTCGTGACCATGCTGCGGCGCTTTCATGTGCCGCAGTTCCTCGCCATTCTCGTTGCGGTGCTTTCCACCGTGCTCGCGCTCGCCGGCGTGGGCGCGCTGATCGCCGCGCAGATCTATCAGCTTTCCGCCTCCCTGCCGCAGTATCAGGAAGAGATCGAGCAGAAAGTGCAAACGGTGCAGGAAAAAACCGTGGGCCGCGCCGACTCGCTCATGTCGCGCGCCGCTACCGCGCTACAGCGCGTGACGCCCACGCCGCCGCCCGCGCCGCCGCAGCCGCGCGGGCGCGCGGCACGCAACCAGCCGCAGCCGCCCATGCAGGTGGAGGTCCATACGCCCGCGCCCACGCCGCTTACGCTCGCGCAAAAGGCGCTTGCCCCAGCTATCGCGCCGCTCGAAACGACCTTTATCGTGCTCGTGGTGACGATCTTCATCCTGTTTCAGCGCGAGGACCTGCGCGACCGGCTCATCAGCGTGTTCGGCTCCGATGATCTGCACCGCACCACGACCGCCATCAACGACGCCTCGCAGCGGCTCTCGCGCTACTTCGTCGCGCAGCTCGGCGTGAATGTCACGGTGGGCGGGGTGATCGCGCTGGGGCTGGCGGGCATCGGCGTGCCGGGCGCGCTGCTGTTCGGCGCGGTGGCGGCGCTCATGCGCTTCGTGCCGTACATCGGCATCTGGATCGCTGCGGTCATGGCGACGATCGTAGCCGCAGCCACGCAGCCGCAGTGGACCATGGGCGTGACGACGCTGATCTTCTTCATCGTCGTGGACGTCGTGGCCGGGCAGTTCGCCGAGCCGATGCTTTACGGCCGGCGCTCGGGTCTCTCGCCGCTCGCGGTGGTGGTGGCGGCGATCTTCTGGAGCTGGCTGTGGGGGCCGGTGGGGCTCGTGCTTTCCACGCCGCTCACCCTGTGCATCGTGACGCTGGGCCGCTATGTGGACCGCCTGAACTTCCTCACGATCCTGCTGGGCGACCAGCCCGCGCTCACGCCCGCGCAAACCTGCTACCAGCGCCTGCTCGCAGACGACCCGCACGAAGCGCTGCTGCAGGCGGACCGCCTGCTCACGAGCATGCCGCTCATCGACTACTACGAGCAGGTGGTGTTCGAGGGCCTGCGCTTCGCACGCAACGACGCCTTGCGCGGCGTGCTGCCCGCCGAGCAGGTCACGCGCATCAACCAGGCGCTGCTCGATATCGTCGAAGACCTCGAATCCGTAGACGATTCGCGCCACGCCGCAGCCGGGGAGGAGGGCGCGAAACGCGCCGCCGAAGGTGCGGGCGACGGCGCGAGGGTGATCGAATTCACGCTTTCGCCGGACGCGGGGGAGGTGCTCTGCGTGCCCGGACGCGGCGCGTTCGACGACGTGGCGGTGGCGATCGTCGGCCAGTTGCTCATGCGGCGCAATATTCCCTGCACGGCCACCACGTACGACGAAGTGCGCGCCACGCGCGGAGCCACGATCGATGAGCGCTCGCCGGCCATCTGCGTGGTGTCGCTCGATGCACCCGAGTCGGCGCCTTACCTGCGCAATCTCGTGCGGCGTCTGCGCGAGCGCGCGCCCGAAGCGACGATCGTAGTGGGCATCGGCGCGGCGCTGCGCGACGACGGCGCCGGCATTGCCGACGACCCCGACACGCTCTTTCCCACCTCGCTGCGCAACCTCGTCGAGCAATGTGGCGCGGCGCTCATGCCGGGTCAAGCGCTGACGGCCGAAAAGAGGGTAATAACCCCGCATATGCAGGATCAATATAGTGCTGGAGCGAAATTGTGACAGTCATGCCCGTGTCACATTGAACCTCGAATATATGCGGCCCTGTGCCCCTGGTTGCGGCATGAAAGTTACTGGGAGACGACATTGCTGAGCCCTAAGGAATTCGCCACGCTGATGCTGGTCCGCCATTCGCCGGACCAGATCGACATGAATCGCCAGGAACTGGACACGCTGCTCGAGCGTCAGCTGGTTGCGCTCGAGCAATGGACGGAAGGTCACCGCCGGCTGTCGCTCACGATTGCCGGCCGCTCGCTGCTCGAAGCGGTGGGGCGGCTGGATGAGGTGACGGGACTGCCCCAGGGGTTTGGCAACGAGCGCCTGGCCGCCGGCCTTTGATTGCTTTGTAGTCCGCCTGCTTGCGGCCCGGCCATGAATGGTGCCGGGCCGTGTCTTTATGCAAAACACATTTTCCTGGCCTGTATTTATTGAGGCATGCCAGGTAGTTGTGCGCTTTTTCCCACGTATGAGGGCGTGATCGTCTTGTGTCCCCCAAAGGACGCTGATACGCTTGTCCGATCCGCTGGCCCCATGAGACAACGCCGGCACCCCCTGTCTTACGGAACGATTGCGGCAGGCGTTTTCCTGTACGGGTATTTCCCCATCGCCCGGCCGGGTAGCGCTCGTCAAACTGACTCCATCCTCCAGAGTCTTTCCCAACTCACCTACCCCCTAAAGCAAAAGGAGGATCTATGGCAAAGCGTATCGCCTACGTGACCGGCGGCATGGGCGGCATCGGAACGGCCATCTGCCAGCGTCTGCACAAGGACGGCTACACGGTGATCGCGGGCTGCGGCCCGAACTCACAGCGCAAAACGCGCTGGCTCGACGAGCAGAAGGCGCTGGGCTACGAGTTCATCGCGTCCGAAGGCAACGTGGCCGACTGGGACTCCACGGCCGTAGCGTTCGAGAAGGTGAAGAAGGACGTTGGCGAGATCGACATTCTGGTCAATAACGCGGGCATCACCCGCGACGTCGTCTTCCGCAAGATGACGCATGAAGACTGGATTGCGGTGATCGACACCAACCTGACGAGCCTCTTCAACGTCACGAAGCAGGTGATCGACGGCATGATCGAGCGGGGTTTTGGGCGGGTGATCAACATTTCGTCGGTGAACGGGCAGAAAGGCCAGTTCGGTCAGACGAATTACTCCACGGCCAAGGCCGGCATTCACGGTTTCACCATGGCGCTAGCGCAGGAAGTGGCGACCAAGGGCGTGACGGTCAATACCGTTTCGCCGGGCTATATCGGCACGGACATGGTGAAGGCGGTGAAGCCCGAAGTGCTCTCGAAGATCGTCGACAGCATTCCGGTGCGGCGCCTCGGCGAGCCGCAGGAAATCGCCTCGATCGTGGCGTGGCTAGCGTCCGACGAAGCGGGCTTCTCGACGGGCGCAGACTTCTCGCTCAATGGCGGTCTGCACATGAGCTGAGTTTTGCCGCGGCTGCTTGCGCGGCGATTGTGGGCATAACGAAGTTTTCGGGCGGGAGCGGCGTCAAGCCGGCTCCCGCTTTGTATTTTGGCGCGCGGGTTTGGCGTTGAGACGTCCAGACGGTCACCGGATCCGCATCTGCTCGAGCACTTCAAGGAAAAGCAACAAGGCAATGAGGATGCCGATCCAGCGCACCGTCAGTCTCAGGTTGAGGAGCGTCGGTCCCAGGGAGCTCACGGCATCGGCGACGAGGTTCGCCGCGGCCGTCTGGTCGCCGCTCGCCGCGGAGCCACGCAATGAGGCTGTCGCAAAGTCGATCCGAAGGTGAGTGACATAGCCCGTTGCGATATTCGGCCATTCGATCGTGTCTTCACTTTCGTTTGGCCGCAGATATAGCTGAGGCTGGGGCGCAGGGTTGGCCGCCGGATCTTCGGCCGTGTAGAGGTGCCGCATTGCCAGCCCCAACTCTACCGCGCCAAGCTGGCCTTCCGAGATCGCCTTCGCAAGCACCTGCAGGCAGGCGGGGGGGATGTGGCAGACGAGCCACCACTGGTCGGGTTCCGCCGTCTCCTCGTCGGCAGAATTGAAGCCCAGCCGGGCAGTGCCGAGCGCCACGTCCGACAACGAGTTGCCCAGTTCGTCCTCCAAAGCGCGCAAACCTAGCCGGTCAGCCGTGCTGACCTCGCGCGCCTCGAAGGACACTTGAAGCGTGTGCGTCGCGTGCTGAGGAATGCCAATGATCGAGAGTTGCTGGCCGTCGAGATGCGCCACCCCGTGTAGCGATGTGGACAGCATTGGCTGCCGCTCTCCGTCCAGAGGCTCGACGAGTTGTTGCGCCACCCGTAGCTGCCCCAGCTTCAACCACATTGACGTGGCAGGGTAATACGTTTGCTTCTCGTGATCGAACCCGACGAGTTCGAGGACGCGATCCTTGCGCTCAACGAGATTCACCACAGCCTTTTTTTCAAGGAAAAACATGACTGCCCCCCAACCACCAAGTACGTCAAGCCCCTCGCCGGTGAGAACCAGGAGGTGAGTGCCGTCCGTTTGACCGCGTGATCGTAAAGCGTCTGCGGATTTCGCATTTGCGCGCAGGACGTGAATACGCGCGATTGTACTCAACCGAAATTACGTTGCTATATGACGGAGCACACGTAAAACGACATTTCATTCTTCAGTTTTTTTCGAGGAGCCAGCGCGATTGTTCCAGGCCTCATCAGAGATCGGGGCCGCGCCGGAACCTGGCCTTCGGTGAAATATAAATGAAAGAAACTACGCTGTCCCAGGGTTCGGCTCTCATTGTGGAATCGACACCTCGCTTATGTTGGCCAGGACACACTTCGTCGTTCGTCCAGACAGCGTTCGCATAACGCACTGGGTTTGCCCTACTGCAAGTGTAGGGAGGTGACCCATCGCGGGCGCCGCTGCCCAAATCCAGAATCTACATACGGGTCAGTGTGAAGAATTCACGAGCCCGTATCGTCAGTCGAGCATGCACTACAGCGCGTCGCGCGCTGCTTGACCCCAAGGACGGAGGTCATATGTTCAGCATCCGCATGTGTCGCAATAGCGTGGCAGCACTGCTGCTCACGATGGTTGCGATTCCCTCATTTTCCCAGTCGTTCATGGTTCAATGCCCGCCGACAACGCCCTCTCATCCGACGGCCCTGGCGGCGGGCGCAGGCGAGCCGGCATACACGGGGCCGTCGTTCACGGGCCAGAACTCGACATCGACGAACGTCGTCAACGGTGCGATCAAGTGCCAGCAGATCTCGGGTGGCGACGGCTACGCGACGATGGCCAACGGCGTGCAGACCTACCTGTTCGCGTTCGGGCCGCTTTCCGGTCTCGCCGATATCAAGGCGGGCCTGCCCGGCACGGAGTTCGCCTCGGTGTTCAACACCGTTGGCGACCCCAGAACGGATCCGACCTACAACGGCGCGGTCGGTCTCACGCCCGATCCCGAATCCACTCCGCCTGGTCAGCTTACCGGCCATGTCGATCCGCGGCAGATCATGGACATCGGCGTGATGAACGGCAATGAGCCCGCGCCGATGATGGCGATCGACGAGGACGACGAGTTCTTCCTCACGCTGACCAACGTCGGCATGATCATGCGCCCGGACCTGTTCGAGAGGCATACGGTGCACTTCCACGGCTATCCGAATGCCTCGTCGTTCTATGACGGCGTGCCGGACGCCTCGGTCGCGATCAACATTGGCGCGAGCTTCACGTACTACTATCTCGCGCCGGATGCGGGCACCTACTTCTGGCACTGCCACATCACGCCGCCGGAGCACCTGCAGATGGGCATGGTCGGCCAGATCTTCGTGCGGCCGCGCCAGAACCGGGTGCCCGCAGGCCAGTCGCTGTACCAGTCGCTGGTGCTGCAGCAACAGGATCTGCGCACGCGCTGCGGCACCGACATTCTGTGCACGACGCCGTTGCCGCCGCAGAACGGCGTGCTGCATGTGAATAACCTGAGCGGGAAGCCCACGCTTTACGCCTACAACGACGGCGACGGCTCGACCGCCTATGACGTCGAGTATCCGGTGCAGATCCACGGCTTCGATCCGAACTTCCACTTCGTGGGCATGACGTTCAATCCGGAACCGTTCACCGACATGAAAGACAAGTTCTTCATGCTCAATGGCCGCAGCTATCCGGACACCGTGAATCAGAATGCGCTGTCGACGCCCGCCTCGGACGGCGTGCCGCGCTTCTCGCAACCGCTGCCGTCGCTGATCAATATTCCGGTTGGCGGCAAGGTGCTGCTGCGCATCTCCGATCTCGACGTCACCGAATATCAGACGCTCGCCTCGCTCGGCATTCCGATGCACGTGGTCGCCGTCAATGCGCGGCTGCTGCGCGACATGGCCGGCAACGACATGACCTACTACACGAATTCGATCACGCTCGGCGGCGGAGAGTCGCTCGATCTGATCCTCGACGCCAGCGACACGACGAAGTATCAGTCAGGGCAGGTCTTCTACCTGTACACGCCGAATCTGGATCATCTGGCGAACGACCAGGAAAACTTCGGAGGCCTGATGACCGAGGTGCATATCTGCAGGTCGGTGGACCCGACCACCAAGGTCTGCTCGCTATGAGCCGCTTGTTGCCCTTGATCAGGAAGTCCTGCACTTAGGAGAAGAGCCGTGGGACACATCACTTACCGCAAAGGGACCGCGACCCTCGCTCGCCTCGGACGGCTTGCACGGTTCGGCGTGGCGGCGCTCGCGACGCTCTTCTACCTGCAGGCGCACGCGGCCGCGCCTGGCATCACGGGCACGCACTTCGATCTGCGGGCCGAGGCGAGCCGTATCACCCAGCCGGACGGCAATAGCGTCTATTCGTGGGGCTATGGTTGCAATACCGCGCCGGCCGGATTTTCGCCGCCCAACATTGCCGGCGCGAATTGTCCGACCATGCAGATTCCCGGCCCGACTTTGATCGTCAACCAGGGCGACATCGTCACGGTGACGCTCACCAACAATCTCCCGGCAGCAGCGGGCAACACGTCGATTCTCTTTCCCGGCTTCGACGTCTGCATGGGCACCATCGACCCGACGACGAAGGTCTGCTCCGGCACGCCAACCGGCGTGCAGGGGCTGCTCACGCGAGAGGCGTCGCATACCGTCACGGTCACCTACAGCTTCGTCGCCGTCACGCCCGGCACGCACGCCTATTACAGCGGCACACAGGGCGACCTGCAGATCGAGATGGGCATGTACGGCGCGGTCATCGTGTTGCCTACCTCGTCGCCAGGCACGATCGCCGTGCCGACCGGCTGCAATCCGATCCAGGGAACGCGCAAGCTGCTGGACGGCCAGCCCGACTTCCGCAACGCCGCCGCGGCCTACAACCACAGCGCAGCGTGCTACGACCGCGAGTATCTATTTCAGTTCTCCGAAATGGATCCGCGCATTCATGCGCAGGCCGAGCAGCAGGCCGGCAATGCGTGCACGAATCCGACCGGTTGCATGACCGTCGAGACCGAGCCCTATCACCCGGCGTATTTCATGGTGAACGGACGCTCGATGCCGGACGACATGGACCCGAACTACGCGGCGCAGTATCCGAACCAGCCGTACAACGGCAACCCGCACATGCACCCCGGCGAACTGGTCCTGCTGCGGATCATCGGCACGGGACGCTGGCAGCATCCATTCCACGAACACGGCAATCACGTACGCGTGCTCGCGCGCGACGGCAACATGCTGCTCGCGAAGACGGATGCGACCAAGGTCGCGGGCCCGCTGCTGTTCACGACCACCACGACGCCGGGTCTCGCGATGGACGGCATCTTCTACTGGACGGGCAGGGGCTTGAACTGGGACGTGTACGGGCATTACCCCGGCGACGGGAGCGTGTGCATCCCGGACGCCAACGGCTACTACACGTCCGATCCCACCGCGCCGAACTACTACGAGTGGTGCGCGGATCACAACAAGGCGCTCGAAACGCATCCGTTCGGCAAGGTGGGCAGCGGCGGCCCGGTCACGTTGCCCGACTCGCACGTGCTGACCAACGGCTTCTGGTACGGCGGCAGCCCCTATCTGGGACCGGATGCGACCATGCGCGCAACCTCACCCACGGGCACGACGCCGCCAAGCGGTACGGTCGTGAATCCGCCGCAAACGGAAGCCGGCTTTGCATTCATGTGGCACTCGCACAACGAGCGCGAGATCACCACGAACAACATCTTCCCTGGCGGAATGATGATGATGATGCTCGTTGATCCGCAAGCGTTCCTGATCGACGAATCGAATTAGAGGCGGGGAGAACAGCGATGAGATCCACCACACTCAAGGCTAATAAGTTAGTCATCCTTAAGGCATGGATTGCCGCTTCCGCGTTGCTGTGCGCGAGCGGGATGGCATTTGCCCAGGCTACCGTCACGCTGACTGCAAAGGCCACGACTGCTGTGATGCCCGACGGACAGAGCGTGCCGATGTGGGGCTACACGTGCTCCTCGGCCGCCGTTGCGCCTGCCGCGTGCGCGGCCGCAAATCCTGGCGCGGGAACCAACTGGTCACCCGTGGTGATCACGGTGCCGCCAGGGCAACTCACGATCAATCTCACCAACAGCCTGCCGGGCGCGGTGCCGACCTCGCTCGTGATCGTCGGGCAACTGGGCGGCGGTCTGGGTGCGACGCCGACGCGCACGGCGAGCCCCACGCACCCCACCCAGACGGCGACCACGTGGCCGACAGCCGCCGCTGCGCCTGGCGGCGCGTCCTTTACGCCGCCAGCGCAAGCGCCCCGCGTGCAGTCGTTCGCGACCGAAGTTGCGCACGGAAGCACCCAGGCGCTCACATGGAACAACCTGAACCCCGGCACCTACCTGATCGAGTCGGGCACCCATCCTTCGATCCAGGGGCCGATGGGGCTGTATGGCGTACTCGTGGTGAGAACAGCGGCCAACGGCACGACGCCCGCGCAAGCCTATCCGGGCATCAGCTATGACACCGACGTGCCGCTCGTGCTGAGCGAAATCGATCCGGTGCAGAACACGGCGGTCGCCGCCGCGGTCGCGACCGCAGGCTTTAGCGAGACCATGGCCTGGTCCGGGCAGCCGGGCGGTTGCGGCGATTCGAAGTCGACCGCGTTCGGCACCTGCTATCCGCCCACGGTGAACTACGATCCGCGTTACTACCTGATCAACGGCGTTTCGTTCGACCGCACCAATCCGGGCGCTTCGACGTTCGCCGCGACGAGCACCGCAACCACCGGCCCGGTGATGCTGCGCTTCGTCAACGCGGGTCTGCGCATGCACGTGCCGGCGGTGGTCGGCGCGCAAACGGGCACTTCGCCGATTTCCGGTTTCGCGCTGGTCGCCGAGGACGGCAACGTCCTGCCCGGCAATCCGCGCATTCAGTCGGAAGTGTTTATGGCGGCCGGCAAGACCTACGATGCGCTGGTCAATATGCCGGGCGCAAGCGCTTCCGCGCTGCCGGTGTTCGATCGCGAGTTGAGCCTGTCGACGAACAACGCGCGCGATGGCGGCATGCAGGGCTATATCAGCGTCAACAACGCTAGTGCGGCAACCCAGGCCGCCGTGGCAAGCGCGACGGTCACCGGTTCCACGTACTTCTTCGTGCCGGGCAAGACGCTGACTGTGGCCGACCCGGCGAGAGGCGTGGCGGCGAAGGACGCCAACGTCTATGGCGTGCAGGTGAAGACAGCACCGACTGGCGGCACGCTCACGCTGAACCCGGACGGCACGTTCGTGTACACGCCGAATCAAGGCACCACGGCTGACAGCTTCGTGTACCAGGCGAACGGCAATCCGAACGCCGCGGCGACGGTGACGCTCACGGCGTGCACGACGGGCAACGGGTGTCAGTCCGGGCCGCCCACGGCCGGCAATGCGGCCTATACGAGCAACATCGCTTCGCGTCTGCAGATCGCCGAGCCCGGCGTGCTCACATACGCCAGCGATCCGAACGGGCTGCAGCTTAGCGCGACGCTGGTCGGCACCCCCTCGGGCGGCTCCGTCACGCTGAATCCGGACGGCTCGTTCACGGCGAGCCCGGCGACGGCGCCGTCGGGCAACGCTGCGTCCGCCAGCGTGACGTTCCAGTACCAGGCGGTGAACGCGCAGAACACGGCGAGCAACACGGCAACGGTGACGGTGACGTTCAAGGGCGGCAGCGGACTCGTCGTGAACGTGCTGGATGCGCCCAGCACGCAACCGGGCAAAACGCCCGTGAAGATCAGCGACTATCGCTGGATCATCGAGGAAGACCGTACCTTCCAGATCGATCCGGCCTGCCAGGTGAATTCGTCCACGCGTCCGGCGACGTGTCCGCCGCTGCCCGTGCCGAGCCTTGGCGCGAACTTCCACACGAGCTACATGCCGGTGGTGGCGGCGGGTTGTGTGGGCGTCGCCGCGTGCGAAGCGGGCCAGACGGTCTACGATCCGGTCAGCCAGACCCACAAGCCGGCGGTGTGCGATATCGGCAATGGCGTGTGCCGGACCACGGCTGCGCAACAGGTGCCGGTGGATCCGTCACAGGTGGCGCTCGATCCGAAGAAGCGCTATTACATCTCGATCCTGCCGGGCAACGCCTACAACTCGTTCACGAACGGCGGCGGCGCGCCGCAGCCGGTCGATCCGAACAACCCCACAGGCACGCAGCGGCAGTTCGACATTTCCAAAGACTGTCCGACCGTCGCGAACTTCGCGCCGGGCACGGGCAAGTGCGGCAATGGCATGGGTGGCGCGACGATCGCGGCCGGCCAGACCTCGGTCAACGTGTTGCTCGAGGAGTCGCCATTCCCGACCGCGAAGGTTTCCGTGTTCGTGTTCGAGGACGACGCACCGCTGAACGGCGAAGTGGACGTGAGCGGCGGCACCGACACCTTCGGTTCGGCCCGCGAGCCGGGACTCGGCGGCTTCGAGATCAAGCTGTGGGACGACGCCGGCGGCAGCGGCAGCCCGACCGGGCAGATGACCTACGACATGTTCAACATGCCGCTGTCCAATTCGCTGCAAGGCACGATCGATCCGGTCACCGGTCTCAACGCGTGCCCGATTTCGACATCGACCGACGGCCTGGTCGGCATGATCCCGACCTGCCCGAAATACGAGTCGGACGGCAAGACGCTGTCGCCGCTCGTCGGCCAGGCGATCGTCGCCAACTTGATGCCGGGCAGGTACGGCATTATCGCGACCCCGGCCGCAGACCGGATCGCGCGTGGCGAGGAGTGGCTGCAGACGAACACGCTGGACGGACAAAAGGCCCACGACTCGTTCATCAAGATCGGCGGCCCGGCGTACTTCCAGGAGTTTGGCCCGGCGGGCTTCCACGTTTCGATTGGCTTTGCGAACCCGAAGATCGTCAACGCGCGGCTGCCTTTGCTGTGCGCCACCTCGACCTGCAACAACGGCCTCAAGGGCCGGGTGACGAATCTGCACTACAGCCGCCCGCCTGACGAGCACCTGTACGGCAGCCAATCGCGCAAGCCGTTGAGTTTCACGCAGTGCTACGTGAGCGTGGGCGATCCTGACGGCGAAGACTACGCCTTCACGAAGTGCAACGCGGACGGCACGTTCAGCTTCACGGGCCTGCCTGCCGGTATTACCCGCATCACGGTGTTCGATCAGTGGAACGACCAGATCGTCGACGGGCTCGCATCGGCCGTGACACTCGGCGGCGGAGCGGTAACGGACGCTGGCGATATCGCGGTGCTGCAGTGGCAGACGAATCTCTATACACGGACGTTCCTCGACACGAACGGCAACGGCGTGGGGGATCCGAGCAAGCCAGGTCTCGCGCTATTGCCGACCAACATCCGCTTCCGTGACGGCAGCTATTCCGATTTCAACAACACGGACATGAACGGCTATGCGTCGTTCAACGAAGAGTTTCCGTTGTTCAACTGGTACGTCGTCGATACCGACCAGGCCCGCTTCAAGCAAACGGGCGTGCACGTTGTCTACGACGCGGGCGGTCCGCCCGACGGCACGCCAGGCGGCGGCAAGTCGACCATCGCCGCGAACTTCGCGAACACGCAGGAATCGGTCCATCTGCCGACGAACCTGCGGGTGCCGGGCGCGGTGTACTGCAACGACGCGGACTGCAACGACCGCTCGGGCTCGAATCCCTCGACGGGCCGGGTCGATCCGCCGTGGGTGACCACCATGGGCTGGCAGGGCTTCTCGGGCCAGAGCTCGTTCATCGAATTCGGCAAGACGCAGTTCGCGGCGAACGAGAATGGCGGCATCCGGGGCGAGGTCATCTACGCTTCGACGCGCCCATTCGACGATCCCACCTTGCTCATTCACACGAAGTGGACGCCCAATGTGCCCAATGTCACGGTGAACCTGTACCAGGAAGGCGTCGCGGCGGACGGCTCCACAAGCCTGAAGCTCGTCGATTCGACGAAGACCGCGAGCTGGGACGACTGGGCCCAGGGCTTCCGTACGGACGGCGTGCCGAACATGAACTGTCCGGGCCAGAGCACGAGCGATCCGTACTTCTTCACGCTGCAGAACACGAAGATGTGGCTCGACCCGCAGCAGCGCGCGCTGCCCAATAACTCGCAGTTCAAGTGCTACGACGGCATGCACGTGTTCAACCAGGTGCAGCCGGCGCCGTACGACGGCATGTACCAGTTCCCGAGCGTGACGAGCCGCAACCCGCAAAGCGGCCTGCCGACCGGCACCAACTGCACGATCTGCCAGGCGAACCCCACGAAGGACGGCACGCAGATGCTGCCGCCCGGCAAGTATGTGGTCGAGATCATCGTGCCGCCTGGCTACGAACTGGTGAAGGAGGAGGACAAGAACATCCTGATCGGCGATAACTACATTGCGCCCGTCACGCAGCAGTTCGGCGGGATCGGCGACATCTTCATCCTGCCCGATCAGGCCGCGATGAACTCCACCTACAACCAGAACAACGCGCAGAATCCCACCACGAATCTCGGCTCGACCCCGCACGCCGAAGGCGACACCGGGTCCATCGAACGCTTCTGGCCGTGTGTGGGCGAGCTGCGGATCGTGCCGGACTACATCAGCCTGTTCCCGGGCTCGCAGGAGGTCTCGCCGTTCGCGGGGGCATCGAGGAATCTGTGCGACCGCAAGGAGGTGGAGCTCACCGACCAGAGCTCGGTGCTCGCGAAGTTCTGGATCTTCAGCTCGACACACGTCGCCGCGCACTACACGGGCTTCATGCTGGACGACTTCTCGTCGGAGTTCGATCCGTATTCGCCGCAGTTCGGCGAAAAGTTCGCAGTGCCGAACGTGCCGGTGTCGTTCAAGGACTTCGCAGGCAACGAAATCTCGCGCACCTATTCGGACCAGTGGGGCATTTTCAACGGCATGACCTACTCGACCTGGCAAGTCAATCCGCCGAACCCGACGGGCTACGCGCCAACGATGATGGTCGCCTGCATGAACGACCCGTACATGGCCGACCCGGCGCACTCGGGGCAGACCATCAAGGACCCGCTCTACAACCCGGCATACAGCCAGTTCTGCTACGAGATTCCGTTCATGCCAGGACAGACGCAGTACATGGATACGCCGGTGGTGCCCGTTTCGGCCTTCGCGGACGGGTATAACCAGGTCGACTGCGCGTATCCGGACGGCACGCCGGGCATTGCCTCGGTGACGGGCGACGCAATTGCCGGCAATGCGTCGGCGGGCAGCAACGGCGGCGCGGGCCCGTGGGTCAGCGCACCGTTGAAGACGCTGACGATCAAGTCGGTCGGTACGCAGCAGGTGCCGAACCACGCGTACACAGGACCGAGTGCAACCGGTGCGCCGTTCAACCAGAAGTTCATCACGCGCAACTATGGTTTCGGCGCTCAACAGGGTGGTGTGACGATCGCGGGCATCCCTGCGCTGGTGACAGCGTGGAGCGACGCGCAGATCACCGTGGTCGTGCCCCCGCTGATCGGAGCCGGTGCGGCCTGCACGATCCAGCAGCGCGGGGTGGCGACGCCGACCCAGTGCGGCCAGCTCGTCGTCACGGCGGCCAGCGGCAAGCGCTCGATCGACGCGGTCACCGTGACGGTCGGAGGCAAGGCGCCGACCTTCGTGGGCAGCGAGAACACGGCGGGCAATGCGATCCAGACCGCGATCGACAATGCCTCCCCGGGCGACATGATCATCGTCGGCCCGGGCACCTACAAGGAGATGCTGCTGATGTGGAAGCCGTTGCGTCTGCAAGGCGTGGGTGCGACCTCCGTGACGATCGACGCGAACCCGCATCCGTCGGGCAAGCTCGACCCGTGGCGCAGGCAGGTTGGTTGCCTGTTCGGCGATGCGCTCAACGGCGGGCTCATCTCGGCGAGCAATCCGTACGACCCGTCCGGCGCATATACCTGTCTGGCCTCGATGCAGCGCAAGATCGACGGGATCCCGTTCGAGCCGACGTCCGGTTGGGATTTCAACCTCAACGGCAACCTCGCGGAGACGCTGATCGAGCCGACGCTGATGGGCGCGTACGAGGGCGCGGCGATCACCGTGCTCGGCAAGGGCGTGAAGGACGTGCTGGCGGGCGGTGTGCTGACACAGGACCAGAACTGTGTGGCGAACGGTATCTGCACGCCGCTCACCAACAGTAACGCGGATTGCACGGCCTACCCGAGCAACTTCCTGTGCAACCCGTCGCGCATTGACGGCATGTCGTTCACGAACAGCTCGCAAGGCGGCGGCGGTATCTACCTGCATGGCTGGAATCACAGCACGGAGGTGTCGAACAACCGCGTGTTCTCCAACGCGGGAACGCTCACGGGCGGCATCATCGTCGGCCAGGTCGAAGTGCCCGACGGCAACATCGCGGCGAACAACACCCAGCTGCCGTTCCTGTACAACACCCATGTGAACGTGCACAACAACCAGGTCACGTCCAACGCTTCGTATGGCGACGAAATCAATTCGACCACGCCGTCTTCGGCCGGAGGGGTGACGTTCTGCTCGGGCGCCGACTACTACAAGTTCAACTACAACTGGGTATGCGGCAACATCAGCAGCGGCGATGGCGGCGGTGTCGCGCATTTCGGCTTCAGCTACAACGGCGACTTGTCGCACAACTGGATCCTGTTCAATCAGAGCAACAACCCAACGCTGCCGACTTACGGCGGTGGACTGATCGTTCAGGGTGTGCCGCCAGATGGCACCTTCTGCGAGAACGCGGCCACGGACGTCGATTGCGCGCCGGAGCTTTCGGACGGCGCAGGCCCGGGCATCACGATCGACGGCAACCTGATCATCGGCAACACGGCGGAAAGCGGCAAGGGCGGCGGCCTGCGCCTGCAGAACGTCAACGGCACCGACGTGCAACGGAGTCCGAACAACAGCACTAATTGGTATCGCGTGAGGGTCACCAACAACATCATCGCGAACAACGTGGCGGGCTGGGCCGGCGGTGGCGTGTCGCTGCAGGATGCGGTGGCCGTGAGCTTCATCAACAACACGGTCATCTCCAACGACACGACGGCGACGGCAGGCGTGCTGTTCAACACCGCCGCCGCGACCCAGGCCAACGTCGGGCCGCCGAACTGCACGACTTCGGGGTCGGAAACGACGTGCCAGCCGACCACGACGTCGACGTACCAGCCGGCCGGGCTCGAGACCGCGCGCCATACGCAGAACCTGGTGGCGGCGTTCGCGGGCGGGAGCGCGGCGGCGTGTCCAGCAGGCAACCCGAGCTGCACGACGTTCTCGAACCCGGTGCTGACGAATGACCTGTTCTGGCAGAACCGCACGTTCTACATCACAGTGGGAGGACTCGATCCGGGCATCGCGGGGCTGCAGAACATCGTCACGCTGAATCCGTCGCTGAATCAGGCTGGCCACGCGACGGGCTATTGCGACCCGAAGGCGGTCTACTGGGACATAGGCGCGTTTGGCGATACGGCCGCCAACAACCATGGCTCGGGATTGACGATGAATCCGCGGTACTCGATCCTGACCGACGCCGCCGACTATCCGAACGCGAACAACAGCGGATCGAACCCGGGCGTCGTGCGTCAGTACTGCAACGGCGCGCGCGTGCCGCCTGAGGCGGGTGGCATCGGTATCACAGTGCCGCCGGGGATTGCGGATACGGTGCTGCCGAATCCGTTGTTCAGCCTGCTGCCGTCGGCGACTCCGGACGAAGGCAACAACTGGATCAACATGTCGTACGGTCCGCTGTCGCTCTTCAACGAGGCGAGCACGGGCGCGCAACTGAACGTGCTGCTCGGCAACTACACGATCCCGGGGACGTCGCCGGCGGTGAACCATGCCACGGCGGCGGGCGCACCGGCTCGCGACATCTTCGGCACGGCGCGGCCGCAGCTCGGTGGTTACGACATCGGCGCCGTGGAGTTCGTGCGGCCTGGCGTGCTCGCATCGCAGCCGTACCCGCTGGCGCTCGGGGTCAACAATCCGGTGACGCTGCTCGGCTTGCTGCAAGGGATCTTGCCCGCCGCGAACAGCCAGGGACAGTCTGGCGCTGCAGGTGCGCAGGGCAACCAGGGGCAGCCGGTGGTCACGCCGCCCGCACAGACGTCGCCGACGGCTGCGAAGACGCTGGGAGCGTTGCCATGAGCAGACGTCGCAGTCGGTCCCGGTTGACGCGGTTGCCGCGCGCCGTGCTGATTGCCGGCAGTGCCTGCCTCGCCGCAGCCCTGCTTCAGCCGGCTGCGGGCGAGGAAAGCGCAAGCGCGGCGCACAAACCGGCGGGCACGGCGCTCAAGCAGTCGCCGTACGCGCCGGCGAGCCTGCCACAGCGCGCGAAGGGCTTCTACGAGCTGATGCAGGGCATCGACAACGTGAGCGTGCGCCGCACGGCGTCGGGCAACCTGATCCGCTTCAGCTATCGCGTGACGGATCCCGTGGCGGCGCGGCCGCTCGGCGAAAAGACCGCAACGGCCTTGATGTTCGGGCGCACGAGCCATGCGTTGCTCGAAATCCCGGTGATGGACAAGGTCGGCGCGCTGCGCCAGACCGGTCCGCTGGAGGTTGGTCAGGAGTACTGGATGGTGTTTTCGAACAAGGGCGGGCTGATCAAGGCGGGGGAGCGCGTCGACGTTTTCGTGGGGTCGTTTCACGTCGACGGGCTGATAGTCCAGTGATCGCGCAACCGCTTTTCGGGCGCAGACAAAGAGGAGATGAGTCATGAACCGCTTTCTTTCGCTGGCAATCCAGTCCGCGTTCGCCGCGGCGCTTCTGGCGAGCGCATCGGCCGCGCTCGCGGGGTCTTCTGCGGCAAGCGCACAGACCGCGGGAGCGGCGCATATGAGCGCGACGCAGATCGTCGACCGGAACGTCGCGGCGCGCGGCGGCCTGCAGGCCTGGCACGCGGTCAACACGATGACGATGTCGGGGCAGCTGGAGGCGGGCGGCACGAAGAACACCAAACTGCCATTCACGATGACGCTCAAGCGCCCGCACAAGAGCCGCATTGAAATCCGCTTCAAGGATCAGACGGCGTTCCAGGTCTACGACGGCGCGCAAGGCTGGAAGGTCAGACCATTCCTCGGCCGCAATGAAGTGGAGCCGTACTCGCCCGCGGAGGCCAAGGCCGCCGCATCGTGGGCCGAGCTCGACGGCCCGCTCATGGACTATGCGGCGAAGGGCACGAGAGTCGACGTGCTCGGCATGGAAATGGTCGAAGGCCATCGCGCATACGTGTTGAAGCTGACGATGAAGGACGGCACGTCACGCCGCGTTTGGATCGATTCGTCCAGCTTTCTCGAAGTGAAGATCGACGGAGACGCGCGCAAGCTCGACGGCAAGATGCACAACGTCGCGATCTTCTATCGCGACTACCGGAAGGAGGGTGGCCTCGTCGTGCCGCATACGCTCGAGACGGCGGTCGTCGGCGCGAGAGGCACGCACAAGCTGATCATCGATAAGGTCACGCTGAACCCGCAGGTGGACGACACCGCCTTCGCCAAGCCGCAGATCACCGTGGCGAAAGTGACGCACCCGGCGCCGGTTGTCGTCGCCAATCCGAACCCGAGCCCGCGCCCGACTGCGAGTGCAACCGCGAGCCCCGCTGCGCACCCGAGCCCACGCCAAAGCGCGAGCCAGAGTTCGAGCCACTAGCCCTCGGGTGCCCGAATGAGGTCGATGGCCATGAAACCACTCGCAGTATGGGTGCTCGCCGGTTGCCTCGCGGCAGCCGTGTTCGCCGGCGAGCAGCTGCCCCGACAGGATTTGAGCGTGGATCAGATCGTCGAGAAGAACGTCGACGCGAGAGGCGGGCTCGACGCCTGGCGCAAAGTCCAGACCATGATCTGGTCCGGCCACGTGGATAGCGCCAATGCGCCCGCCCCGGATCTGCCGTTCATTCTCGCCATGAAGCGCCCGAACAAGACACGTTTCGAGGTCACCGTGTTCAACCAGAAGTCCGTGCGGGTGTTCGACGGCAGGCAAGGCTGGAAGCTGGGCCCGAACGGCATGGGCAGCGCCACGCCGCGGCCGTACTCGATGGATGAGGTGACATCCGCACGCGACGAGCAGGTGATCGACGGGCTTTTGATCGACCATGAAGCGAAGGGCGTCGGCGTGACGCTCGAGGGTACGGAACAGGTGGGTGGGCGCAGTGCGTATCGACTGGCGGCGAGGCTCCCTTCCGGTGTGACCCGCCATGTGTGGATCGACGCTCAAACGTTCCTCGACGTTCAGGTCGACCACCAGGTGCGCACTCCGCAGGGGAAAACGGTCGTGGTGCTGGTGGATTACAGCGACTTCAGGGATGTCGAGGGGTTGCAGATACCGCTCAAGATCGAGAGCGGCACAGTGGCGTCGGATAAAAAGGACACGCTGACGATCGACAAGGTGTCGCTCAATCCGGCGCTGGACGATGGGATTTTCACGAGACCCGCGCCACCGCAGATGCATCGCAAATCGGTTTCCATCGACGTCGATGCGTCGCCGGGGTTGCCTCGCGACGCACATCCGTCGCCCTGATCATGAACCGCGCCGAAAGCGGGCCGGGACGCCGCGCAAGGTCACTTTCGCTTGTGGCGCGATGGCTTGCGTCGTGCGTGGTGCTAACGGCGCTGATCGTGCCAGCGGGCGAGGCGCTTTCCGAGCAGGCCGCGCCGCCAGTCAAGCAGCCGGTCGCGACTGCGAGCGCTGGGGCGGCGCTCTACACGCAGGGCGTGTTGAGTTCGGGTGAACCGCTCGAAGCGATGCACGAGGGGGGCGTGCACCTGCAAGGCGCGGCCGCGGCCTGTGTGAACTGCCATCGCCGCAGTGGCCTGGGCTCCAGGGAGGGCAACAGCAGCATCCCGCCGATCACGTGGCGCTACCTCGTCGAGCCGCGCGCGCAAAACCCGGAAGATGTCGACTTGCCTTATGTTCCCGGCATGCGCGCGGAACGTGAACCCTACACGGATGCGACGATCGCGCGAGCCATTCGCGAAGGCATCGACTCGGAAGGCAAGCCGCTCAGCAGCCTGATGCCGCAGTACGCGCTGAACGACGCCGATATGCAGGCGCTGATCGGCTATCTGAAGCACCTGGATCGGCGCAGGCCGACGGGCGTCACGGATACCGTGCTGCACTTCGCGACGATCATCACGCCCGACGCCGACCCCGTGAAGCGGGCGGGCATGCTAGACGTGCTCACGCACTACTTCGCCGACAAGAACGTCTTTCCGCTCGGCGCGGTGCCGCCGTTGCGTTCGTCGCGCAAGATGATGTTCATGGTGAACCGCCGCTGGGAATTGCACGTGTGGGAGCTCAAAGGGCCGCCGGATACATGGCGTGAACAGCTCACGCAGTTTCTGGCCAGGCAGCCGGTGTTCGCCGTGTTGTCGGGTCTCGGAGGCAGAAACTGGGCGCCGATTCACGACTTCTGTGAGCAGGAAGCCGTGCCATGCCTCTTTCCCAACGTAGAGGTGCCGGTCGAAGCCGATCATGATTTCTATTCCGTGTACTTCTCGAAAGGCGTGCTGCTGGAGTCGGACCTGATTGCGGCGCGCATTGTCGATGAAGCCCGCTCGCGCGAGGCGCAGGGGGCGGGAGCGGCGAAAGCCCTGAAGACCGTCTGGCAGGTCTATCGTGCGGGCGACAACGGCGAGCGAGGCGCGCAAGCCCTCGCCGCTGCGCTGAAGTCTCACGGCATTGCGGTATCGAACCATGCGCTGGCACCCGGCGAGAGCGTCGCGCGTTCCCTGCATGGCATACCGCGCTCGGACGTGCTCGTGTTGTGGCTGCGTCCGCCCGACGTTGCGGCGCTCGCGCGAATCCCTCCGGCGACGGATACCGTGTTCATGTCGGGCTTGATGGGCGGGCTCGACAGCACGCCCGTGCCGGCCAGCTGGCGCGGCGTCACGCGCCTCGCGTACCCGTTCGATTTGCCTGAAGGGCGGCGCGTGCGCGTCGACTACGCGTTCGGCTGGTTCTCGATCAGACAGATTCCGATGGTGGCTCCCCAGGTGCAGGCGGACACCTATCTCGCATGCGGCCTGCTCGCTGAGACACTGAGCCATATGGTCGACGCGTTCGTGCGGGACTACCTGGTCGAGCGGATTCAGGACATGCTCGAGCGCCGCATTCTGACGGGTTACTACCCGCGCCTGACGCTGGCGCCGGGGCAGACATTCGCATCCAAAGGCGGCTATATCGTCCGCTTCGCCGAGCCGGATCGCATCAAGCTCGTGGCAGACGGGAACTGGATCGTGCCGTGAGGCCGATTACGTGTTGCGCGCGTGTATCGCTCACGAGTCCAATTGGGCAAATGGTTGATAGTTCAACACGCCAGAACATCTAGCGCTTCCCCTACTGCAAGAAGAGGAGGTTGACCCATCCCGATTCCGGTTGCGCGCGTGCACAGTGAAGACGTCGCGTGCAGTGCAAAAGGTTTTGTCGTGTTGCGCTTCGAAGAAGTGTTTGGGTGCTCGGACCTCCCCCGGGACGGGCACCTCTTTTTTGCACTGTTACAGCAGAATGTCGGGGTATCGAAAGCAAATTGTATGTAGCGTCCGCTTTTGTATCGAATGCGAGTAAGTAAATAGAAAGATTATCGTAGGAATTTCGAATTGAATTCGATGCAGCGCGAATTCAAATCGACATAAAAACAGAATTAGAAAGGCGCGCGGGAAGCGTAGGACGTGACCTCCGCGTCCTGCGTAGCAGAGGGCGTTCGGCCGATTGTCCTGGTCCGCAGTCGGCCGCTTCGCTATGGCGAGAGTGCGAAGCATTCAGCGCATTCGGCGACTAGCTTGCCGCGAGAAGCTGCTTGTAACGCGCAAGAACGCGCGGAACGTACAGACGCGTTTCCGGCAGCGACGGCACGCGATAGCCGGCGCGAATCACCGCATTCTCACCCGCGTTGTAAGCGGCCAGTGTGAGCTCGACATCGTCCTTGAACAGATCGAGGAGGAATCGCAGATACCGCGCGCCGGCCAGCACGTTCTCTCGTGGATTGAACATGTCGCCTTGCGAGAAGCGCCTGGCGGTGTCTGGCATCAACTGCATCAGTCCCAGCGCGCCTTTGTCCGAAACGGCGTTCGGGTTGTATCCGGACTCGACGTCGATGACTGCGCGCAGCAGTTCGGGCTGAACGCGAAAAGAACGACTTGCCTCGTCGATCAAATCCGCGTAAAGGGCGAGCTGGTCACTACCGGATGGCTTGCGGGAGCTGCGCTTCGCGCCGCCAACTCCGGGCGGGTTGTCTGCGACGATCACCTTCATTCCGGGCTTGCCGCGCACGTTCGTGAGAACGATGGCGCCATTGCTGTCAACCGCGCCAAATATCTGTGCGCACGCAGGGTCTGGCAACACCGCGCCGAGCGTCGCGCATGCGACGACAATCGCGTTTTCCAGGCTGAATGACGAGTGGCGATGCATCTTGGTCTTCTCCTGCACAACAATTGTGGTGCAAGAAAAAACGGATCGGCAATGGGTCACCTCCCTACACTTCGAGCCGCGAAATGGCCGCCGCGAGCCACAGTACAAAAACTTAACATTCGAAACAAATGGTAATGGGCGGTAACTGAATGGAATAAATCAGACGTCATGCACGTTGGCTGCTTTCCTCTCATTTTGTGCAATTGCCATGAGCTAATTAGCTTCCAATGACAAGAAGTAATGGATTTTCAACTATTCGCAGGCGTGCTAATACTTTTGGAAAATCAAAACAGTTCAAATATGAAACGTATTTTGATGTCTGCCTGGCTCGCGATGTCCCCAGAAAAATGCACGTGCGCGCCGCGACTTGCTCGCAGAGAAGTGGCGTGAACCTTGCAAACAGCAGGCGCATTACCGTCGTCTGGCAGACAGCATGAAGGAAACACTTAGGGATTCGAAGGGAAGTGGTGAGAGTATTACGGAATGAAAGAATATCGTCAAGTCGGTAAAGCGATGATGGCGACCGAAGGCTTCGGGACTGGGAGACAAGACGTGAATACGAAATGTCGCGTTGTCATTGCAGAGGATCACGATCTGCTGAGAAATGGCTTACGTTCGATGCTGTGTGCGCAAGGCGACTACGACGTCGTCGGCGAAGCGAAGGACGGCAAGGAAGCCTGCCAGCAGGCGATGATGCTCGCCCCTCAACTGATCCTGATGGACCTGTCGATGCGCGGAATGAATGGCATCGACGCCAGCGCGACAATCAAACGGCGATCACCGGGTGTGCGGATCATTGCGCTCACGGTGCATCAAAGCGAGGAGTACGTCCGGGAAGCGCTGCGTGCCGGCGTCGACGGTTACGTGCTGAAGGACGTATCGTTCGACGAATTGCTGGTCGCGATGCGCGCCGTCATGCAGGGAAAAAAGCATCTGAGCGCCGACGTGTACGGGTACATGGTCGACTCGTTCGTCAGCGGTCACGAAGCGCCCGCGCCGAAGCATGCATGGGACGTGCTGACTGCGCGCGAGCGCAGCGTGCTGAAGCTGATCGCGGAAGGGCGTACCAACCGGCAGGTCGGACAGTACCTGAACCTGAGTCCAAAGACGATCGAGAAGTATCGCGCGAGCATGATGCACAAGCTCCATATCGCCAACCTGACCGAACTCGTTCTCGTTGCGATGAGCATGGGTCTGTTGACGTCGCTCGCCGCCAAGTGCGCCGAACCGGACGTGGACGACGAGCACTTGCCCGAACGCGCCGATCCTGCGCCCGGTGCAGGCCCGGGGGGTGAACTGCCCGAATACCGGCTTGGCGAGACGGGGACTTGAGCGCGTACCCGATCGGGTATCCGGACGCGCTGAGGACAGCGCTAGAGCGACCAGGTCGCGCAAACGCGGGTACCCGTCGTGGCAGATGACTCGATCGCGAACGTGCCGCCGTGCAACTCGACGCGGTGCTGCATCCCGACGAGACCCAATCCCGACGTATACGCGTCTTCTGTGGCGAGCGGGTGGTTCGCGTAGCCGACGCCGTTGTCCTGAATCGTCAGCAGCAAGCCGCCTGCGTCACGCCGCAGGCTAAGGGAGACTTCCGTTGCCTCGGCGTGCTTGACGGCGTTGTTCAGCGCCTCCTGAGCCACGCGGAACATGTCCGCCTTCAAATGCTCAGGCACGTCCTTGTCGGCGACATCGCAGTCGAACACGACCGACATCGCCTCCGTGCCGTGTTCGACCCGCCGGCACAGCGAAGCCAATGCCGCGGGCAGGCCCAGCTTGTCCAGCATGAGCGGCCTGAGTTCGCCGCATATCTGCCGCACGTCGCCGATCGTTTCGCGGACCCTGAACACGGTCGCATCCAGCAGTTGCGCTGCATCGTCGACCTGCCCGCGGCGGATGCGTATCAATGCGTCCTCCGTCATCAGCTTGACGAGCGTTAATGCCTGGCCGAGGCCATCGTGCAGTTCCGCGGCAAGACGCTGGCGTTCCTTCTGCTGGCCCATCATCAGATACGTTTGGCACAACCGCTCGCTTGCATCGACCAGCCCTGTCGGATCGTCTGACCTGGGCTCGAAGGCCAGCGGCTCTTCGAAAAGCGTCAGCAAGACGGGCGGTCCCGGCTCTCTCGTGGGTAACCGTTGCTGATGCAGCGCGAGCCGCGTTGGGTGGCCCGTCCTGCCGGTGAGCACGGCACTGAACGAATGAAACTCGCGCGCCGCGCTTGCGGACAATGCGTCTGCGAGGGCGGCGTGAAAGTCATCGGGTGCGAGGTCGATGAGGTCCTTGCCGGCGAGTTCTGCGCTCGAATAGCCGAGCAGCGCGGCGGCGCTGCGGTTTGCCGACACGAAGGTCCCATCGCACGTGAGAATCGCGAGCGCGGCGCCACGCGCGTCAGTGACGACGCCGCTGGCGCGTTGGCTCGGGTAGGCCGCGCCACGAAGCTTGCGCATTGCTTCGATCAGATCGAGCAATCTTACCTGCGGTCCCCCAGGCTGACGTTCATCCATTGGAGCTCCCGATGCGTCGGCATAAGCAAATCGTAAGATCACGGGCATTGTAGGTCGTGAATCAGGCGCACCGCAACGGGGAATTGCCAGGATCGTCGTATGGGAACATCCCCGCTGCGCCATGCGGGTTTTCCATCAAGCGGAGATACCCTACCGTGGTTTGGGGTCCCTCATCCAATGACGCTTGCTGGCGTATTCATGACACTGCAATTGCGAAGGAGTGAAAGCGTCACGTCTTGCCGTATCGCGCAGTGTGACCTTTCTTCCCGTTTTTGGAGACCGGTATGAACAGGACTACGAAATTGAGGATCGGCGTGCTCGCAGGCATGGTGCTCGCGGCAACCGCGGCGTGGTGTGCGCCTGCCGACGACGCTGCGGCCGTTGCCGACCCTCACATGCATCATCACATGATGGCGGGCATGACGACACGCACGACGGCCCAGTACACGCTGCCCACTGTCGAGCTCGTACGCGATGACGGCAAGTCCGTTTCGCTTGTCGATGAGCTCAACGATGGCCGGCCAGTGATCCTGACGTTCATCTACACCACCTGCACGACGATCTGCCCGATGGTCAGCCAGACGCTCGAGGAGCTGCAAAGCAATCTCGGCAGCGAGCGGGACAAGGTTCACATCGTGTCGATCTCGATCGATCCGGAAGAGGACACGCCTGCGCGCCTCAAAGCGTATGCAGCCAGGTTCGAAGCCGGCCCTGAATGGCAGCACTATACCGGCACGGTCGAGGCAAGCATCGAGACCCAACGCGCGTTCAACGTCTATCGGGGCGACAAGATGAATCACACGCCGGTTGCATTCCTGCGCGCCGCGCCCGGCAAGCCCTGGTTGCGCATCGACGGCTTCGCGACGCCCTCGGAGCTGCTCGCCGCCTATCACGACGTGGTGGCTTCCAACTAGGCGCACAGCGTCCAGCGAGGAGCGACGAAATTGGAAAAGACACATCGCGTGCTGATCGCCGAGGACCAGCATTTATTGCGCAGCGGCCTTTGCCACATGGTTTCCGAACTGGACGACTATTGCATCGTCGGCGCGGCGAGCGGCGGAATCGAAGCGCATCGCCTCGCGAGGGAGACCCTGCCCGATCTGATCCTGATGGATCTGACGATGCCAGGCGGCAGCGGCTTCGACGCGATCACCGCCATCAAGCGCGAGTGCCCGTGCATCCGCATCATCGTCCTGACGGTTCACTGGAGCGAAGACCACGTGCGGGAGGCGTTCGCCGCAGGCGCCGACGGATACGTGGTCAAGGACGCATCGTTCGACCAGTTGGTCCGGGAGATGCGTTTCGTCATGCAAGGCAAGCGCGTAGCCGGCGCCGGGGCCAACCGGATCTGCGGCGGCGAGCACGGATCGCAGGAAGACATCGCCCACAAAGCGCAGCTCTGGAACGCGTTGACCGGCCGCGAACGCACGGTGTTGCGGCTCGTGGTCGAGGGGCACACCAACCGGCAGGTTGGCGAGTGCCTGAGCCTCAGCCCCAAGACGATTGAAAAGCATCGCGCCAACCTCATGCGCAAGCTCGGCATCCGGAACCTGAACGGCCTCGTGCGCCTCGCGATCGACATGGGCGTGCTGAGCGTGCCCGACGACGAGCATGTGTGAAATCCCTCCAGACGCAGACGGTGCAACTGGAGGGTCTTTACCCATGTCTTTGGACGACACTCCCTACTTCTTGCCCGTATCGACCTGAACAAGAATGCATTCAACGGCTTCAGCGACGCTGAAGCCGTGAGTCGATACAGGGGAGGGGAGCCGTGCTTAGCGAATCGACCTCTATCCAGCGTGCGCGCGCCTGCCGCGGCTTCACGCTGCTCGAACTGCTCGTCGTGATGGTCATCATCGGACTGCTGGCGGGTCTCGTTGCTCCCCGATATTTCGAACAGGTCGGCAAGTCGAACGTCAAGATCGCGCGCGCGCAGATCGTATCGCTCGGCCAGGCGCTCGATCAATACCGGCTCGACGTCGGCGTTTATCCGACGACCGAAGAAGGTCTGGATGCGCTCGTGGTCAAACCGCAGAATGCGACCCGCTGGAGCGGACCGTATTTGCAGAAGGCGGTGCCGGCGGATCCGTGGGATCGCCCGTATCAGTATCGCTCGCCGGGTGACCACGGCGACTACGACCTGTTTTCGCTTGGCAAGAACGGCCGCGGTGACGGCACGGGCGAGAACGTCACGATCTCGTCGTGGTAGGGATGCGCGGCGGGGCCGCCGCGCCGGTGGTGGGTTCGCTGCAAGGAGAGTCGACGTGAAGTACGTGCTGCGTGTGTTCGATACGAACGGCTCGGTTCAGACGCTTCGCATCGACAGCGATTCGCCCACGACCGCCTCGGCGCTTGCGCGTGCCCGCGGCCTGCGCGTCGTGTCGGTTCGCGCCGACGGCGGCCGGCAGCGGCGTCGTGCGAACCGGCTGGGAATACCTGGCGCCCGCTTCAACGTCGAACTCTTTGCCCGCGAGCTCGCCGCGCTGCTCGACGCGGGCGTGGGTGTCGTCGACGCGCTGCGCACGCTTGGCGGCAACGAGCGCCGGGAGACGTCGGCGCAAGTGTATCGCGACCTTTTGCGCCAGCTCGAAGAGGGACAATCGCTTTCCGCGGCGCTCGAGCACGCAAGCCATATCTTCCCGCTGGTTCTGGTTGCGTGCGTGAAGGCGAGCGAGCAGACGGGCGGCCTCGCCGATAGCCTCACGCGTTACTCGCGCAACAGCGCGACGCTCCATGAACTGCGCGCACGCGTGGTGTCGGCGGCGATCTATCCGACCGTCCTGCTCATCGTCGGCGCGGCAGTCGTCCTGTTCCTGCTCGGCTTCGTCGTGCCGCGCTTCGCGAGTCTTCTCGAACACAGCGGGCGCGAGCTGCCGCTGCTATCACGCATCCTGATGGCTTGGGGCGGCATGGTGCACGCGCACGGTTCCGGGCTGAGCCTCGGCCTCGCCGTGATGGCCGTGGCGACAGGCTTCGCATTGCGCCGCCCGTTCGTGCGGATCTGGATCGCCGATCGCATGCTGGCGCTGCCTGGCATCGGGCAACACTTTCGTGTCTTTCGCCAGTCGCAGTTCTATCGCACGACCGCCATGCTTGTGGACGGCGGCATTCCCGCCGTGAAGGCCTTCGACCTTGCACAAGGTCTGGTCGGACGCGCGGACCAGGCGGCGCTCGCGAGCGCGCTGCAGCAGGTGCGCAATGGCGCGAAGGTCTCGGATGCGTTTCAGCAGGCGGGGCTCGCCAACGCGATCGCATACCGGCTGCTGACGGTCGCGGAGAAAACGGGCGGCCTCGGCCCCGTGCTCGACCGGATTGCAGCGTTCCAGGAGGCGCAGGTGTCACGCACGATCGATCTGATTTCGCGGCTGATCGAGCCCGCGATGATGATTTTCATTGGCGTGGTGATAGGCGGCATCGTCGTGCTGATGTACATGCCGATCTTCGAAATCGCGTCGAGCATTCAGTAGAACGTATTGGGGAAGCGCGTGGATACCGTCACCGCCCAGCCGGAAGGCAATCAAGCCGAAGCGCGCGCCGATCTGCGCAGCGCACTGAGAGCGCTCGGCGAGCGGCACGGGTCCGGCATCCGCGCGCTCGAGGAGCTGATGACGCAGACCTCGCTCAGCGCGGACGAATTGCGCGTGCAACTGGCTTCGCTCTTCCGGATGCAGTCGATCGGCATGCGCGAGCTCAATCAGCTCGAACCGGACTTCGAAGTGATTTCGTTCGTCGACGCGACGACCCGGCTCTGCGTGTGTTTCCACGCTCCCGACGACAGCAACGGGCTGCTGTTCGCGATTGCCGATCCGCTCGATGCGCGCACGCGCGGCTGGGTCGAGCACCGGATGCGCTCGCAGCCAGGCGTGCCCTATAGCTGGGCGCTTGCCAGCGCCGGCGACATCAACGCGTATCTGACCGTGCGCGAAAAGGACGTTCGCGCGATGGACTCCCTCGCGCTCGACGACCCGATCCAGAACACGGTCGATCCCGCCTCGCTCGCGTTGACGCTGCAGGGCATCAGCAGCGACGACAGTCCTGTGGTCAGACTCCTCAACTCGACGATCTACGACGCGCTCAAGATGATGGCGAGCGACATTCACCTCGAATGCCGCGCGAACGGGTTGATGATCAAGTGCCGCGTGGACGGCGTGCTCGCGGTGGTCGGACGTGCCGAGGGCTGCGACGTCGCGGACCAGGTGCTCTCGCGTGTGAAAGTGATCTCGGAGCTCGATATTGCGGAGCGGCGCGTGCCTCAGGACGGACGGTTCAAGGCGCAGTACGCGGGACGTGAGATCGACTTCCGCGTGTCGATCATGCCGAACCAGTTCGGCGAAGATGCGGTGCTGCGGATCCTGGACCGCTACCAGCTTTCGCAATCCGCAGGCGGTTTGACGCTGGAAGCGCTCGGTTTTCAGGAGGCCGACACGCGCTTTATGCGCAAGCTCGCGTCGATGCCGTACGGGATGCTACTCGTCACCGGGCCGACCGGCAGCGGCAAGACGACGACGCTCTACGCGATTCTCACGGAGATCAACAACGGTCTCGAGAAGATCGTGACGATCGAGGACCCGGTCGAATACCAGCTCGGCGAGATTCTGCAGATTCCCGTTAACGAGGCGAAGGGACTGACGTTCGCACGCGGACTGCGCTCCATCCTCCGGCATGACCCGGACAAGATCATGGTGGGCGAGATCCGCGATCCGGAAACGGCGCAGATCGCCGTGCAGGCCGCACTGACGGGGCACCAGGTGTTCACGACCGTTCACGCCAACAACGTGTTCGACGTGATCGGCCGCTTCACCAATATGGAAGTCGATTCGTATTCCTTTGTTTCGGCGCTCAATGGCGTGGTCGCGCAGCGCCTGTTGCGCCAATGCTGTCCGGACTGCTTGACCGAAGACACCGTGGACAAGGAAACGCTCGTGCGCTCCGGCATCGACCCGGACACAGCAGGCAGCTACCTCTTTCGCCGTGGGGCCGGCTGTGCCGCATGCCGTGGCAGCGGGTATCGCGGACGGCGTGCGATCGCCGAGGCATTGCGCATGAACGACGAGCTGCGACAACTGCTGTCCGAGCGCGCGCCGCTCGGGCAAATCAAGGCCGCGGCGATGCGCTACGGCATGCAGACACTGCGCGTCGCCGCGATCGAGCTGGTGAAGCGCGGCGAAACGACACTCGAGGAGATCAACCGTGTCACGATGGTTGAATAGTCCGGTTGCGATCGGAGTCGGCACACGCGAGATCGTCGTCGGGGTCCGCGCGTCCGGATTGTGGCGCGCGCGCAAGCACCTGACGCCAGCGGAGCCGGCCAGCTTCGCGATTCCCGATGACCAGTACGGCACCGAGTCGGGCCTGTTGGATGCGCTGCGCGCGGCGCTCGTCACCACGCCTCGCGCGCTTGCCGATGAAGCAGATAAAAAAGACCCCAGGGAGGAGAAGTCGTCCACGCGCTTCGCACACGTGGTGCTGGACGACTTCTGGGGCAACCACGCGATATTGCGCGGCGACTTTCGCACACTGCGAGCGCGCGAACTCGAAGAAGTCGCGCTAGCCCATTTCACGGATACCTATGGAATTGACGGCGATTCGTTGCTGGTGCGGTGCTGCGTGCAGCAGGGCGGCCGTGCGCTGTTTGCGAGTGCGATGTCGCGCGCGCTTCACGACGGCATTCACGAAGTCAGCGCCGCCGAACATGTGCGTATTTCCCGCTTGAAACTGGGTCTTCCGGAAATGCTCAATGGCATTGAATTCGCCGCGAGCGGCGACGCACTGCTGATGTTCGTCGCCGAGGAGTTGATGCAGGCCGTGATGATCGAGCGGCGCGGCTGGGCCGCCTACGATGCGCAGCGCCTCTTTCCCGGTGATGCCGGCAATGCTTCGCGGCTTGCCGAACTGGCCGAGCAGTTGTTCGAGCGTTCGGCGACGCGGGCGGGCTTCAAGCGCGAAGACTGCACGATCTATCTGTACGGGAACGACACCGACCCGGCGCCATTCGAAGCGCGTTTTGCGGCTGCTGTGCGCCCGGCGCAACCGGCGGCGGACGACTCGCCCGCGCGTCGGCTGATGGAGTATGCGCAATGAACCAGACGCTCGATATCGATTTCGGCAGGCGGCGCGTGTTGCGCACCGGGAAGCGCGGCTTGATTCTGCTAGGCGTCGCCGTGCTGCTGCTGCTCGTATGCGTCGCGCGGCTCTGGCATGCGTATGCCGAGAACGACCGCGTGCAGACGGAGGTCGACGCCGTAAGGCATCGCGTGTTCGCGCAGCAACACCCGGTGAAGCCGCCGTCCACACCGGCTGCGAAGCTCGCGGAAAAGCAGAGTCTCTCGATACTGCGCGAACTGACTGTGCCGTGGCAGGACCTCTTTTCGATCGTGGAAGACTATCCGGACCATGATGTCGCGCTGATCGGCATCGATCAGAACCCTGCACAGAGCCAGATTCGCATCACGGCCGAAGCGAAGAATGTCGACGCGATGATCGCGTACCTGAAGTATCTGCAAACGAGCGTGCTGCTGCGTGAAGCCGTGCTCAACGATCACCTGGTCGAGAACAATGTGCCGGGCAAGCCGGTGCGTTTCCAGATCACCGCAGTCTGGAGGAAGTCATGAAAGCGGATCAACTGCGGGACATGCTGCTGACGCTGCGATTCGAACTGCGGCGCTCGTATGGCCTGCCCGGACTCGCAGGCGCGCTGATGATCGTCGCGGCAGCGCTCATGTGCGCCGAGATCGCGAGCGTGAATGCCGATACGAGGGAGATGCAGGACTCGGGCCGGATTGCGCAGGCGGCAAAGGCGCGCCACCCAGCCGGCGCGCACGGCGCGGCGGTGGACGCGGTAGCGCTCGACGCCTTGCCGGAACTGTTCCCGCACTTCTCGCAAAGCGCGGAAGATATCGCGTCGATATTCGAACAGGCGCGCGGCAGCAATCTCGCACTTGGGTCCGCGGAGTACCAGGTGAACACGGAAGCAGGCACGCGCTTCACGCGCTACCAGGTGATGTTGCCCGTCAAGGATCAATACAGTGCGATCCGGCATTTTCTTGCGTTGGTGCTCAACAACGTGCCGAATGCGGCGCTACGGGAAATTCATGTCGAGCGTCCTGCGGTGGACGGCAATATTCTCGATGCGCGCGTGCGCTTCGAATTGATTTACCGGAGCGCCCAACCATGAAACCCGCCCTGCCCATGCGTGTGCTGCTGGTGTTTTGCGTTATCGCGGCCGCCGGGGCAGGGTATCGCGTGCTGGTCGCGGCACGCCAGATGCCGGCGCCCGTCGCCGTGCTCGACAGCCATCATCGCAACGCCGTCAACGCACGGCCAGATGGCACGCACCGCACCGCGCCATCGAAGTCCGCCGCGAGGTCCGCCGCAACGACTGCGGCGCACGGCGCGGCTGCGAGCACCGCATCGGATCAGTCCCGCGCAAAGCTCGCTTCGTTGCGTGCGCCACTATCCGTCGAATCGGCACACGATCCTTTCACCGCTTCTTCGTGGCTTCCGCCGCCGCCCCCCGTCGAAGCGCCGGCCGCACCGGTGCGGCCCGCTCCGCCCGTCGCGCCTCCCGTGCCTTTTGCCTATGTGGGGCAACTCAGCGCAACAGCAGCGAAGCCGCAGGTTTTCCTCAGCAACGGCGATCAGTTGCTGATCGTTTCGCCGGGCGACGTGATCGATAGCCAGTACCGCGTCGAGTCGGTGTCGGACTCGCAGGTGGTGCTGACCTATCTGCCGCTGCACGAGAAGCAGGTGGTATCCATTCCAGGAGAGGACAAGTAGATGAAAACCTCACGTGTACGGGGTGCGAGCCGCGACGGGGACAGCGGCCCATCAACACGCCTCTCGCCAGTCATCCTGATCCATGTCCCGTTCCCAGGCGCGACGCAGGCCGCGCGAAAGCGCGCATTTGCGATTGCCATGACGGTGCTCGCCTTCAGCGGCTGCATGCACGTCCCGAACATTCATGACGATCCGACCGACGCACAGGCGAAGGTCGACTATCTGAACCAGCGCAACGCCCAGGTCAACACGCTGCTCGATCAAGCCGATCAGTACCGCAAGAACTTCCAGTTCGACGACGCGATCCGCAACCTCTTTCAGGCGTACGCCATCGACCCGACCAACGAGCGCATACGCAAGATCGGTCTGCAGATCGACCAGGACCGCAAGGATCTGGCTATCCTGCAGGAGGCCGAGCGCATGATGAAGCGCGGCGCCTATGTGCAGGCGTCCGAGCGGGTGCATCGCGTGCTGGTGGGGAACCCGACCAATAGCCTCGCGCAGCAAATGCAGACGGAACTCAACGCGATACTCAGTCAGCAACGTGCCGAGCGCGACGACAAGATTGCGGCTTCGTCGATCATGCAGAAGCCGGTGACGCTGCAGTTTCGCGATGCGAACGTGCGCATGGTGTTCGAAGCGTTGTCGCGCACCACGGGGTTGAACGTGATCTTCGACCGCGACGTGCGCGCGGACCTGAAGACGACGATCTTCGTCACGAACGCTTCTGTGCAGGACACGGTCGACATGATCCTGATGCAGAATCAGCTCGACAAGAAGCAGCTCAATGCGAATACGCTTTTCATTTATCCCGCCACCCCCGCCAAGCAGCTCGAATATCAGGAGCTCAAGGTGCGCACGTTCCAGTTGTCGAACGTCGAAGCCAAGCAGATCCAGCAATTGCTCAAGAGCATTCTAAAGATCAAGGAAGTCGTGATCGACGAGCATTCGAATACCGTGACGGTTCGCGGCACGCCGGACACCATCAAGGTTGCCGAGGAGATGATCGCCGCACAGGACTTGCCCGATCCCGAAGTGATGATGGAGGTGGAAGTGCTGGAAGTGTCGCACGAGCGCCTCACCGATCTTGGCATCGACTGGCCGAACTCGTTCACGATGTCGACCCCGAGCACCGCGACGACATGGGGCATTCTGCATCACCTGACGATCAATGAGCTCAATGTCAGCAGCCTCTCGGCCACGGCGAACTTCAAGCTCACCGACACCGATGCGGATCTGCTTGCGAGCCCGCGCATCAGGACGCGCAACAATGAAAAGGCGCGCATCATGATTGGCGATAAGGTGCCGGTGATTTCGAGTTCCAGCACGCCGAGCACGAGCGGTCCGTCGTACACGCAGATGATTCAGTACCTCGATGTCGGCATCAAGCTCGAAGTGCAGCCACGGGTCTATCGCGACGGCGACGTCGGCATCCAGCTCAATCTCGAAGTCAGCAACATCACGAACACGATCTCGAGCAGCAATTCGAACGGACTGAATTCGCTCGCCTATCAGATCGGAACACGCAGCGCATCGACGAGTCTGCGCCTGCGCGACGGAGAAACCCAGATTCTAGGCGGCCTCATCTCCGATGAGGACCGAAAAAACGCCAACAAGGTGCCCGGTCTTGGGCAGTTGCCGGTGCTGGGGAGACTGTTCTCCAACCACCAGGGCGACCACGTCAAGACCGAGATCGTGTTGCAGATCACACCGCACATCGTCCGGCCGCAGATCGCCGCCGATCCGGATACGCAGGAATTGTGGTCGGGCACCGATGTCAATGTGCACGCCGATCAGCTTCGCCTCGATCCCGTGGTGGCGAACGCGGCCACGTCCGTGACGCCTGCGGTGAAGCCGATGCCCGGCATGGTCGGCGGGGGCACGGTAGGTGGCGCGTCTTCGCGATCGGGCGCCGAGGCGTATCCCGCACTGCCTTCGCCTTCGAACGGCGCGTTCGGACAGATGGCGCCGGCGCCGCGCACGACGCCGCCGCCCGAACCGTACGGCGGACGCTTCTCGAGATCGCCCGCGCCGCAAGCGGCTCCCGCGCCGCAGTATGGCCAGAGCGCAGCGCCGGCGCCGGCGGCACCTGCGGCGGCAGATCAGGCGGGCGGCGAAGCGGAGGCCGCCGCGGCGCCCGCGCCCGCAGCGGCGCCGGCCGCACCGCCTGCGCCGCCTGCACCGCCGCCAATGCTGCAGATGCCGCCCGGCACCATGCCGAGCGATAACCCGCTACGCCCGGTCGAGAGCGGGTACTGAACCGTGGCTACCGGAAAGCGCGCGATGCGCCTGCGCGGCGCACACCTTCTCGATCGACGTGGATTCACGCTGATCGAGATGGTGATCACGCTCGCGCTCGTGGGCATACTCGCGCTCGCGATCCTGCCGTTTTCGGAACTCGCCGAGCAGCGACAGAAGGAGTTGCAGCTCGCCGACGCGTTGCGCGAGATCCGTACCGCGCTCGACGCCTACAAGGAGGCGAGCGATACCGGGTACATCGACAAGGAAGCGGAAGATTCCGGCTATCCGCCGACATTGTCCGTGCTCGTGACGGGTGTGAAGAACGCCAAGGACCCGAAAGGCGGGCTGCTGATGTTCCTGCGTCACGTGCCTCGCGATCCATTCTTTCGCGGCGACGCCGACACGCTTGCCGAGGATACGTGGAGCGTGCGGGCCTATGGGGAGCCGCCGGATCAGGCAGCGGGCGGCGATGCAACCATGAGGAGCGATCAGGCTGGCAAAGATGTGTTCGACGTGTCGTCGAAATCCGATCGCGTCGGCATTAACGGCATCCCGTACAAACAATGGTGACGGTGCATCATGAAACCCGCCCGTACGCGCAAGACTAGCGGCTTCACGCTGATCGAACTCGTTGTCGTGATGGCCATCATCGGCCTGCTGCTGACGATAGCCGTGCCTCGTTATATGCACAGCATCGAACGCGGGAAGGAGCAGGTCCGGCAGCAGAACGTCGCGGTGATGCGCAATGCGATTGATCAGTACTACGGAGATAACGGCCAGTATCCCGAGACGCTCGACGAACTCGTGGCGAAGCACTACTTGCGCTCCGTACCTGTCGATCCGGTCAATGGCGACGACAAATGGGCGGTGATCGCTTCGCCGGACGAAACCAAGCCGGGCGTCTACGACGTGGCGCCGGCGAGCAGCCCGCAGGCCGTGGCTCCGCGCGCGGAGGGGGCCCCGAAATGAGCGGCGCCAGGCGCGTGAATGTGCTTGTGAAGCGGCGCGTCAGGCCGCGCGCTGCGCGCCAGGGCGGGCTAGTGCTGCTGGCGCTGCTGATCGCGCTGATGCTGATGTCGATCGCGTTGGCCGGCGCGCTCGACGTGTGGTCGCTGCAACGGCGCCGCGAGCAGGAGAAGCAGCTACTGTTCGCCGGCAACCAGTACCGGCTGGCGATTCTGCGGTATTACCGCGTCGGCCGGGCTTATCCCGCATCGGTCGATGACCTGCTCAACGATACGCGCTTTCCCAGGCCGTTGCATCATTTGCGTTTTGTCTACCCGGATCCGGTCACTGGCAAGGCCGACTGGGTGCCCATGCTGCAGGGCGACCGGTTCTACGGCGTCTTCAGCCGATCAGAGGAGGCCACGATCAAGCGAGCAGGATTTCCACGGCAATATGAAGACTTCGAGGGCGCACAGACCTATGACGGGTGGAAGTTCCTCTATCTGGCTCCGGGGTTGCGAACCACGCAGAGCAACCCCGGCGGCCTCACTGCGCCCGGAAGAACGGGCAGCTTTCCTGCCTTGTCTGGCTTTGACGGTGGATTTCTGCCGGGACAGCGGATGCCCGGGTCACGGTGACCACGGTGAGGGCGCTGCAACGCCACGAGAAAAAAGCGCCGGGAGAGGGCTCCCGGCGCCCAGGTTCGACTCTGCCTTCGTTCTGTCCTTGACCTGGCCGGGTACGCTGCCCCGAGCCTGCAAGCTGCACCAGATGGGTCTCGCAACGCGAAGCGAGTTGGAGATGCGGCTTGGCCGCTATCTCGCTGGGCTTGCCCCCTGAAAGGCCCGGAAGAGATATTCAATTTTGGGCACCTCGCAGGTTTGAATGGCCGCTTGCCGGCTGGAGCCGACGCCTGAATGTCGTGGCTTGATGGTCGGCGAATGGCTCTTTGTGGCCGGCTATTGCCCGATTGGGTCGGCTGTAGCCGACCCGTTGCCGTCGTTCGATCATCCGCTGCCGAGACGACTCCTCAAGAGGGTTCACTTCTTATGCGCCGGAGCCTCGAACTTCCGCAGCCCACCATGTCAGTACGGGCATTCATTTCCTGCAAAGCCCCGGTCAGCGTCTGCCCAACCGTGCTACTGGGTCTTGATCAAGGCGGCGATGAACTGCCTGACTGCCTCTCGAGCCTCGGCTGATGCCTTCTCGTTGTAGCCAATAGAAGGCCCCAGTTCCACACAGGCGTCACTGTAGGTAAATGGCTGCGCCATCTTGACGTTGATGATCTCGCCGTTATCCGCTTCCGCGAGTCGGCAGTTTCGGGTCGTTTGTGCCTTCGGCAAGATTGTGGGTGCCTTGACCGCCTGCCAGTCGAACAGGTGTAACGCATCCGGATATGCCGTTAGTTTGACGTCGTACCCTTGCTTGCGGGCCAGACGTTCGACATATGCCCGGCAAGGCGCGATGGGGACATAATCATCGGCCTCGCCGTGGAAGATGCGTACGGGTTTTCCGGTGATGTCCTCATCATCGTGGTAGGCAACGTTGCAGGCAGGATAGAACGCCAGATAACCTGCGAACTCGCGTCTGGATGCAGGACCGTGCATGGTCCGAAACCGCTTCAGTGCGGCGTAAAGTGTCGAGGTGCCACCTCGCGAGAATCCCATGAGCACGATTCGTGTCGGGTCAATTCTGGGATGCTTCTCCAGAAGTTCGAACGCCCGGTAGGCATCTTCAGTCTGCGCAAATCTGCCGAGCAGCGACTGGTCGTTAATTACACTGCTGATTCCACGACCGGAAAAGCTGTCAACAACAAAGGTGGCAACGCCCATCGCCAGCAAGTCGCGCTCCCAGTCAGTCTCGTAGCTCCCGATACCGCCTGAGGCGTGTAGCAGGATCACCACGGGAAGGCGGTCGGTTCCGGAGCGCGGAAGCCGCAACTCGCCGCCCAGGGTCACCGGCTGACCCTCTATGCCGCCGACGAGAAATTCCTGGTCCGTCAAAGTCCTGGACTGGAGGGAAAGCACTTCCATTCGCGCGACTTGCGGGTATCCGATTTTCGGCAGCACTGCGGTCAGCAAGATCAGCGCAAGCGAAACCAGGCATCGCTGAAATGACCGACGTCTTTCGATTGCGAACATGGTCGCACCTCTTCAAACCGGTCAGTCTGTTCTTGAACGCAGAGTAGTGCACGCCAGACGGTACGCTATTCTGGTTTCCCCTTGAGAATTGAAGCGAACAGTGTCAGTGATTGCTCCTTGGCTGGGCACGCGTTTTCCGGCCTTGCGACTTCGGCGGCATGACCGCTGCTTACGAGCCGAACTGGCTGCCGTGATAGACCGCTGCACTAGCAGTCGCGTTACGACGCATGGCCTAAGTTTGCTATTAATCGCATGATTGAACACACAGCCGGATCGCAGATGTTCGAAGACATCCGATAGGGCGATTCTGAGTTTTTCGTACTAGACTCTGTGGCTCTTTCTGATGGCGCCTTCCACGTTGAGTCGAGAATGGGCCCTTTGCCCGAATCGTCGCGGATGAGCGGCGAGAACGCCCCCGCTGGCGCTAGTAGCCAGTTGAGTCCTTGTCCGAGCCGGACGGGCTCGGGCCCGCATAGACGTGTAGCTAGCGATCGGCGTTACGCTTCAGACGCCTCGAGTCCCGTCTGCGGCGTGCTGCTTACACTCCGGGTTGAATACGCGCTCGGTGGACGCAGGGAATTTCGCCAGTTTGGCGGCCGGGCGTCGCGGGCGGGCGACCAGTTCGCCGCCACAGTTCGGACATATCCCGTTCAGCAGGTCCGAGCAATCGCTGCAAAACGTGCACTCGAACGTACATATGCGGGCATCGTATGAATCTGGCGGCAAATCCTTATCGCAGCACTCGCAGCCGGGGCGCATTTGTAGCATCTCTTACTCTCCTTGCTGGGGGCGTTTCACGAAGGTCTATCTCGAGCTTCAACGCGCCCGAAGATCGACAAAAAGACTTTGCATCTCTGAGTACGGCAGCGCTCCGTCATAAAGCGTTTCCGACTGTCCGCTCAGCAGGAAGTCTTTTACCAGTTCTTTCGCCCTTCCCATCACGACCTGCGAGATTCCACTACCGGCGCTCAATCTCCGCACGCCCAGTTGCTCAAGCGCGGCAGCGTCGGGAAGTGACGCAATCGCCATTACGTTCAGCGGCAGCGGGACCGCCTTGACGATCGCTTCGATATCGGACGAATCCTTGAGCGCTGGAAGGAACAGACCGTCAGCCCCCGCTGAAGCATACAGGTCGCCTCGCGCGATCGATTCGCCGGCCTGCTTCGGCTTATCGACGAGGTTTGCCAGAAATACGTCGCTGCGTGCGTTGATGAAGATGTCGGCTCCCGCTTTCGAAACGGCGTTACGGATGGCCTCGATTTTCGAGGCCAGCAGCGAAGGCGCGTCCGGCCCATCTTCGATGTTGATGCCAGCTACGCCGATGTCGACAAGCTGCATGACGACGTTGGCAACAGTGGCAGGATCATCTGAATAGCCGTTTTCGACATCGACCGATAGCGGGACACTCAGCACCCGGACGATCCGCTTTACAGCGGCGACGACTTCATCGACGGGAAGCAGCCGTCCGTCCGGATAACCCAGCGCCCATGCGAAACCCGCGCTCGTCGTAGCGACGGCACTGGCGCCTTGTGCTTCGACAAGTCGCGCGCTTCCCGCATCCCATGCGTTAGGCAGTCGAAGCAGCGTTGAGCCGTGATGCAGTTGACGAAATTCGATTGCGGCAGACATGAGCTTTCTCCTGTATCACTTTGATTGCGCGGCTTACGCCGCAACGGTGGCGCTAGCTTCGGCATTCGCAACCGACGCGATGCGCCAGGTCGCGAGTTCGGAAACGGCGAGGGCAACGAATACCACAATGCTGGCGAGGTAGCCCAGGTTATGGCTGCCGATCACAGGAATCGCCGCCGCACCGACGGCACCTGCGATAGACACGCCAACATAAGTGGCCGAGGTGTTCAGGCCGACGAGCACGGCTGCCATCGACGGATTCAGGCCCACGAGGCGGAACTGCTGCGGCACGAGCACGCCCCATGCACATGCGCCCCACACGGTGATGGCGACGGCAGCGCTCCACAGGTGCGTGCTGGAGAGCGGCATGGTGAGGATGACGAGCGCCACTGCGGCGAGCATCACGATCACCACCGGACGCGAACCCACCTTGTCGAGGATGCGGCCGGTCAGCAGGTTCGAACACGTTCCAGCGAGGCCCCAGAGCACGAGCAGTCCGCCCAGCACGGAGGCGTTGTGGCCGATGGCACGATCGAACACGACGGAGAAGTACGTGAATATGATGAACGTGCCCACTTGCGCAAGCACCGTCGTGGCCAGCGTGAGCATCACACGTGCATCGCCAAGCGGGGCCAGCCGTTTGCGCAGCGAGACCGCAGGCGGCAGCGGAACTTCCGGCAGCAGCGCCCAGATTCCCACGAATCCTGCAACGCCCAGCGCGGCGACGAACGCGAGGGTCCAGTGCCAGCTTGCCATCCCGCCGATCACTGCACCAAGCGGCGTACCCAGCGCGGTTGCGATGGTCAGGCCGGCCACAATGATGGAAAGGGCGAACGCGCGGCGCTCGGGCGGCACCAGCATGGTGGCGGTGCCGCTGGCAGCCGGCGAAAACATCGCGGCGCCGAGGCCGGCCACGGCACGCGTGAGCAGCGCGAAGCCGAGGTTCGGCGCGACGATGGTGCAAAGATTGGCGACGACGAACAGACCCATGCCACTGAGCAGCAGGCGTTTGCGGGCCACGCCCGCGGCAAGCGCTGCCATGGTTGGCGCAAGCAAGGCATAAGCGAGCGCATAAACAGTGGTCAACTGGCCCGCTGCACCAATGCTGACGTGAAAAGTGCGTGCGATCTCAGGCAGGATGCCTGCGAAGACGAAACTGTCGGTGCCGAGCGCAAACATGCCCAGCGCGAGTGTCAAAAGACGGCGATCCATGATGTTTGCCCGTAAGGGTTGAATAGTTAAGTTGCGTGACGAAACTATACGAAAGCACGGTCCGCCGCGCCAGAAATGAAATCGGGAAAGAGCTAACCGGAATCCGGGGAAGTTGCATGACGCAACCTGTGGTACAAGACGTATTGGAAACGTCGGCAGGGAAGATAGCCATGTACAGGAAACGCTTCGACGGAATGAATTGCTCGATCGCTCGCGCACTCGATGAAGTGGGCGAGTGGTGGACGCTTTTGATCGTCCGTGAGTGCACGCAGGGGAGTAAGCGCTTCGATGAGTTCCAGAGCGCGCTCGGCATCGCCCGGAACATTCTCACCGCGCGGCTCGAGCGCCTGATCGAACTGGGCATCGTCGAGCGTTTCCCGCTACCGGAGCGTGCCAATACGTTTGGATATCAGCTTACGCAAAAAGGGATGGATCTCTATCCCGTGCTCGTCGCGCTCATGCAATGGGGCGACAAGTGGCTCCTGTCGAATGGGAAGCCAACCATCAAGTTGCTGGACAACGAGAGCGGCCATCCTGTCGAGACGCTTGACGTGCATGGTCCGGACGGTCGGGCGCTGTCGTTCAGGGACGTTCGATACGTGGCAGGACCCGGTGCCACCAGGTCGACGCGCGAGATGATCGAGAGGCGCAACGAGCGCGTGCTCGGCGAAGAAACGGAAGACTCCTGAGTCGACACGCGTTTAGTGCCGATGCTTTTTGCCGAACCGGGACAACGACTCCCTGAGCCTGGGTGCTGAAAAGTCGATGAAGTGGCGCAGCTTGATGGCCATCAGGTTGCGTTGCACGTGTACCAGGTGGACCGGCACTGGCTCAACCTCGAACTGCGGCAGCAGTACCTTTAGCTGGCCGTTTCTGAGCGCCTCGTCGGCGTCATGCTCGAAAACCAGCGTCACTCCAACACCATCCGAAGCGGCACATACTGCTGCGTCCGGCGCGGTCACCTCCAGTCGTGGCTGGACCTCGAGCGTCAGTAGTTTGCCCGTGCCTGGCGGGCGGAAACGCCATGGCGAAAGATAAGGACTATTGAAGACCACGCACGGGTACTTCGTGAGGTCGTTGGGCTCACGCGGCGTTTCATGTCGCTGCAGAAGCGCTGGACTTGCGCAAAGCACCGGGCGCAACGAGCCAATTCGTGTGGCGATCATGTTGCTATCCGCCAGTTCGCCGATCCGTACCGCAAGGTCCGCGTGAGCGTCGATCAGATCGATATTGCGGTCCGACAACAGCAGGCGAACCGTGATGTCCGGGTATTGCGCCAGAAATTGGTTGATGACCGGCAGAACGTGAAGCCGGCCCAACTGCACGGGCGCCGTGACGACCAGTTCGCCGCGCGCCGCCGTGAATTCGCCAGTCGCCTCGTGTTCCTGTTCGCGAACGAGATCGAGTATGCGTCGCGCGGACGCGACGTACGACGTGCCCGCATCGGTCAGCGTGAGCTTTCGCGTTGTGCGGATGAGCAAACGCGTGCCGAGCAGTTCCTCGAGATCGGCGACTTTGCGGGTAAGCGTGCTGACCGGGATTTTCAGTTCCCTCGCGGCTGCCGAGAGACTTCCCTTGTCCACTGCCGTCAGCAGCATTTCCATAGCTTCGAGGCGGTCCAACTCACACGTCCATGATGGGTTAGATGGCAGCATTGTAGGGGCAATGTGCAATTCCGGGAGAAAGCTGTCCGGGTTGATCGCGCCTGCCGTGTGTCAGTCAGCGCGGGCTACCTGCTGCGGCTGGTCCCAGCCGCCGCCGAGGGAGCGGAAGGTTCTGACTGCGGCGCGCGCCGCGTCGGCTCTCGTGCTGTCGAGATCGTCCCGTGCATCGAGGAGCTGCCGGTCGGCGTCGAGCACGTCGGTGAGCGTGATGGAGCCGGCCTTGTACGCTTTCTCGGAGAGGTCGCGGGCACGCGTGAGGGCGGCCACCTCCTGTTCCAGTTCCTGCGAACGGGCTTCGGACTGCGAGAGCGCCATGAACGAGTTTTCCACGTCTTCGGTCGCCTTCAGCGCGGCCTCACGGTACTGCGCGAGGGCTTCGGCGTAGCTGCCGCGCGCGGACTTCACCTCGGCATCGACCTTGCCAAAATCGAACAGACGCCACTGCAACGCACCGGCTCCCACCTGCTGGAATGATTTGCCGCTGAAGAAGCCGTTGAGCGACATGCTGTCGAATCCCAGCGCGCCGGACAGCGAGATCTTCGGGTAGTAGTCCGCAATGGCCACGCCGATCTGTTCGTTCGATGCAGCGAGATGGCGCTCGGCTGCGATGATGTCCGGGCGTCGCCGGAGCACGTCGACAGGCTGGTCGCCGCTTCCGATCGCGGGAATCTGCGGGATCATGCCGGCGTTCTGGCTCAGCTCCGCCGCATAGGTGCCGGGCTGTGCGCCCATGAGGACGTCGAGCCGGTTGAGCTGCGCCTCGAGCTGAATCCGTAGCGTTGGAACCGAGGCGGTCGCGTTACGCAGCAACGCTTCGGCCTGCGCGACTTCGCGTTCGTCCGCCGAGCCCAGACGCTTGCGCGCCTGCACCAGTTCGAGCAAATGAGCGTCCGTTGCGATCTGGTCCTGCGCGACGGCCACGCGCGCCTGAAGGCCGCGCACCTGGAGATACGCATCGGCTGCGTCGGCGACCACCGTGATACGCGTGCCCATGCGCGCTGCTTCGGCCGCCTGCTCTTCGTCGTTGGCGGCGGCATGGGCGCGTCTCAGCCCGCCGGCGAGGTCGATTTCCCAACTCGCGGTCGCCCCGACGGTGTACTCGCGCTGATTGCGGTTGTAGTTGGGAAAGGCGCTCGCCAGTGTGCCAAGCGGACTCGTCGTGCTTTGATGCAGCGCGGCAGCGGACGCGTTTGCGTCAACCGTCGGCAGGAGTTGGGCACCCGCCGCCTGGGCGGCAGCACGCGCCACGCTGACGCGTGCCATGGCGGCCTGCAAGTCCAGGTTCTGATCGAGTGCGCGCTGCACCACCTTCTCCAGTTCGGGATCGTTGAAGCCCGTCCACCAGTTGTCGAGACGGGGTGCGGGCAGGGTGGTCTGCCGGTTCGCCACCATCGCGGCGTTGTGGAACGGCACCATGTCCGCTTTCGGCGCCACGTAGTCGGGACCTACCGCACAGGCGGCCAGCAACACACTGAGCGCGAGGCTGCTCAGTACGGTCTTCGGCATTGCCATCGAGAACTTGCTCATTTCGCGCTCCCACTGCTGAGTTTGCCGACCAGGCGATGACGCTTCCCGCTGGCCATCTTGCGGACAAAGGTATAGAAGGCAGGCGTGAACAGGAGGCCGGCAAACGTCACGCCGATCATGCCGAACAGCACCGCGGTACCGAGCGACTGGCGCATTTCCGAACCCGCGCCGGTTGCGATGGCGAGCGGAATCACGCCCATGATGAAAGCAAACGACGTCATCAGGATCGGACGCAAACGCGTTTGTGCCGCCTCCTTCGCCGCGTCTTCGGTGCTTGCCCCTTCGGCTTCACGGTGACGGGCGAACTCGACGATCAGAATCGCGTTTTTCACCGCGAGCCCTACCAGCACCACGAAACCGATCTGCGCCAGGATGTCGATCGGCATCCCGCGTACATGTAGCCCCGTGGACGACGCAAGCAGACACATCGGCACGATTAGCACGATGGCAAGCGGCGTCTTCCAGCTTTCGTACTGCGCGGCGAGCACGAGGAACACGAACAGCGCGGCGACGCCGAAGATCACGGCAGGAGGCACGCCCGGCAGCGTCTGCTGATGCGCGATATCGGTCCACTCGATCGTGATGCCCGGCGGAAGGACCTGCTTCGCGAGCGTCTCCATGCTCTTGAGCGCCGTACCCGATGCCACGCCGGGCGCCGCCGAACCGAGAATCTCGGCTGCGGGATAGAGGTTGTAGCGCGGTACACGATACGACACCGTCTGGTCTTCGAGGGTCGCCACCGTGCCGATCGGCACCATGTCGCCGGAGGCGTTGCGCACCTTCAGCCGCAGGATGTCGTCCGGCGTCTTGCGGTAGGCGCTGTCGCCCTGTGCGAGCACCTCATACGTGCGCCCGAGATAGTTGAAGTCGTTCACGTACTGCGAGCCGAGGTAAAGCTGCAGCGTCGAGAACACGTCGCTCGGCGTCACGCCGACTTTCTCCGCCTTGAGGCGGTCGATATTCGCGTAGACCGAGGGCGAACCGACGTTGTACAACGTGAACACGCGGGTCAGGTTCGGGTCCTTGCTGGCCGCCGCGACCAGCGCCGTCGTCGCCTTGTAAAGGCCTTGCGGACCCAGGCCGCCACGGTCCTCCAGCATCAGCTTGAAGCCGCCCGCCGATCCCATGCCCTGCACAGGCGGGGGTTGGACCACGACCACATACGCATCCTTGATGACGGAAAGCCGTTTCTGGAGAATCCGCTGCATTGACGCCGCGTTCACGCCCGGAATGTGATGGCTGTACAGCGAAGGCAGGCCAAGATAGATCGTGCCGCTGTTCGGCGCGCTCGTGTCGGTGGCCACGTCGAAGCCACTGGTCGGCGAGGTATGTTCGATGCCGGGCGTGCCGAGGATGATGTCGTTGGCCTCGCGCACAACCTTGTCCGTGCGATCGAGGCTCGACCCCGGTGGCAACTGGATGATCACCGCGAGGTAGCCCTGGTCCTGCTCAGGGATGAAGCCCGAACTCATCTGCGAGAACTGGAACGTCGTGAGTGCGAGCAAGGCTGCGTAGATAATCAGCATCACTGATGTTGTACGTACGAAGCGCCCCGTCATGTTGCCGTAGCGCGACGAGAGCCAGTGGAAGCCCGCGTTGAAGCGTCCGAAGCCGCGATGCAGAAGGCCGCCGATGCCGCGCGCGGTGGTGTGGCCATCATCTTCGGCATGGGGCTTCAGCAGCACCGCGCACAGTGCCGGGCTCAGCGTGAGCGAAACGAAGCACGAAATCACGGTCGAGGCGGCGATGGTCGCCGCGAACTGCTTGAAGAAGAGGCCCGGAATACCCGAAATGAAAGCGACGGGGATGAAGACTGCGCACAACGTGAGCGCAATGGCGATCAGCGCTTCGGACACTTCCGTCATGGTTCGATGAGCGGCCTCGCGTGGCGACATGCCCAGGCGCATGTTGCGCTCGACGTTTTCGACCACCACGATGGCGTCGTCCACGACAATGCCCACCGCGAGCACGATGCCGAACAACGAGAGATTGTTGATGGAAATGCCGAGCACAGCGAGGATCGTGAATGCGCCTACCAGCGACACCGGAATCGCCACCACCGGAATGATGGTCGCGCGCCAGTTTTGCAGGAAGAGGTACACCACACCCACCACGAGCAGAATGGCGATGAAGATGGTCTTGACGACTTCGTCGATCGACTGGGTGACGAACGTGGTCGGATCATAGATCATCTTGAAGTCCACGCCCTGAGGGAAGCTCTTGCGAAGCTCCTTCATCTTGTCCAGAACTTCGTGCTCGACAGTGACCACGTTGGAGCCCGGCACCGCATAGACCCACGTGGGTGACGACGGATCGCGATCGGCGTAGGCAATGCTGCCGTAATCGGTCGAGCCCAATTCGACGCGGCCGATGTCGTGAACGCGTGTCACGCGGCCTTGCGAATCCGACTTGATGACGACGTCGCCAAACTGTTCAGGCGTGGTGAGTCGCCCCAATGCTTCGATGTTGACCTGCCAGGCGGCGTCGCTTTGCACAGGCGGCTGGTTCAGATTGCCCGCCGACACTTGCGCGTTCTGCGCGCGCAGCGCGCCGAGTATCTCGCTCGCGCTGATATCATGCGCGGCCGCTTTGTCCGGATCGATCCAGATCCGCATCGCATACTGACGCTCGCCGAGCGAACTCAGATCGGAAACGCCTGGCAGCCGCGCAATCTCGTCCTTGACGTGCAGGATGAAATAGTTGGAGAGATATTGCGCGTCCCGCGAATGGTCGGGCGAATACGGATGCACGCCGAGCAGGATCGCCGGAATCGTCTTCTTGACCTGTACGCCCTGGCGCTGGACGTCTTCAGGCAGCCGCGAAAGCGTGTCCTGCACGCGATTTTGCGTGAGCATCTGCGCGACGTTCATGTCGCTGCCGATCTTGAACGTCACCGTAATGGTCAGCGCGCCGTTGCTCGTCGACTGGCTGCTGATGTAGTCCATGTTTTCGACGCCGTTGATCGATTGCTCCAATGGCGTCGCGACGGTGCGCGCAATGGTGTCGGCCGAAGCGCCGGGATAGGCCGTGGTCACCTGGATCGTAGGCGGAACGATGTTGGGGTACTGCGCGACCGGCAGCAACGTCAGCGCGACGAGGCCGAACAGCGTGATGAAGATGTTGACCACCGCGGCAAAGCGCGGATGCTCAATGAAAAAATGCGCGATTTTCATGACATGACTCCGCCTTAGCCTTGATCGGAAGTGGCGTGGATCGTGCCGGCATGCGGCGCGATCTTCGAACCCGGCCTGACGCTGGGAATGCCGTCGATGATGACCCTGTCGGTCGGCGCGAGGCCCGCACGGATCACCCGAAGTCCGCCGCGAAGATCGCCCAGCTGCACCTGTTTGGGCGTCGCCACGTCATTGGGACCGTCGACGAGAACGATGTGATCCGACTGATCTGCAAGCACCGCCGCGTCGGGCACGAGCAGAACGGGCCTGGGCGTGGAAACGGCCAGACGCACGCGGGCGAAGCCGCCGGGCGTCAGAAGCAGGTCGCTATTGGGCACAATGGCGCGGGCATGAATCGTTCCGCTAGCGCGGTTCAGTTCGTTATCGACGAAATCGAGCGTGCCGCGGTGCGTGAAGCGGGTTTCGTCGCTGAGCGAAATGTCGACCTTGCTTGCCACGTCGCCGCCTGCCATCTCGCGCGCGCGCTGGAAGGCCATGTAGTCGCCTTCGCTCATGTCGAAGTCGAGATACACCGGATCCATTGATACGAGTGTGGCCAGCAGCGTGGTCGGACTCGTCGCCGCGCGGCTGCCCGCGACCAGATTGCCAGTGGAAACAAGGTGGTTGCCGATGCGGCCGGTAAGAGGCGCCACGATCCGGCAGTGATCGAGGTCGAACTTCGCGTCGCGAACCAGGGCCTGTGCGGCGTCGACAGCAGCCTGAGCCGCATGCTGATCGGCCACGCGCTGATCGACGTTCTCGACCGTGCCGGCGTCGGCCTGCTGGAGTTGTTGCGCGCGGGAAAGCTCGCGCGTCGCCAGCGCAAGCTTCGCGTTTGCCGATTCCAGTTGCGCGGTGGCCTCGCTTAGCTTGATCTGATACGGCTCGGGATCGATCTCGAAGAGCACGTCGCCCTTGTGAACGATGTCGCCATCCTTGAAATGGATCGCCGTGAGCGTGCCACCGACTTGCGCGCGGATTTCCACACGGCTGACCGCGGAGAACTGGCCAAGGAAACCCAGTCGGTCTTCAATGTTGCGTTGCAAGGGCGCGCTGACCGCAACGGATGGCGCGGGCGGAACAACAGCCTGCGCTGGTGTTGACTGGTGGAGATGAAGCGCCGTTGCCGCTGCCGCCGCGATCACAACTACCCCCGCAGCCAGACTCACGCGCGATTTGCCCGCAGGCCGCACTGGAGGGTCACTGACTACGCTTTCAGCCTCGAGCTGATCAAAACTGTCATTCATGGTGTTCCTCATTAAGCTTGCGTTCCCGCGTGAGATACAAGAGTTCTTGTCAAATCCCTGCTGCTTAGTAGCGTGACGCAACTATAAACATGACAGTTGCGTCACGCTACTGTGTCGCGATGGGGAAGTGTTCCCCATAAACTGGTTAAATCGTTCCGCAAACGCGCTTGCGGCCCGACAGTAGTGGACTTCAGGGCTCTATGTGTCTATCTATTTATGTGCTGATCACTACAAAAGACTGTTGACTCTCGCAGTGAGTCGCTTCTAGACTTGTGTGTCGTTCAACACAAAAGGAGTCGACGATGAAGCTGAATGGAAAGCGTGCCTTGGTCACTGGGGCGAGCAGAGGAATAGGCGCTGCCATTGCGAAGGCCCTTGCGGCAGCAGGTGCAGACGTAGCGATCACTTACGAAAAATCGGCCGGACTAGCCGATGGCGTAGTGAAGGACATTGAAGCGGCGGGCCGGCACGGTGTCGCGATCCAGGCCGACAGCGCGGACGCATCTGCGATTCAGGCGTCGGTAGAGAAAACTGTCGAGGTTCTCGGAGGACTTGACATCCTGGTGAACAACGCCGGCATTCTCAGGATGGGCGACGTCAGGGACCTTTCCCTGGAAGACATCGACGCAATGTTGAACGTCAATGTGCGTGCACCGATTGTGGCGGCCAGGGCCGCGATTCCGCATCTCAGGGCGGGCGGTAGAATTATTTCAATCGGCAGCTTTTTCGCCGATCGCGTCCCGGCGTCGATCCTTGGCGTGTATTCCGGTACGAAATCTGCCCTTGTGGCGTTCAACAAAGGTCTGGCGCGAGAACTCGGCCCGAAGGGCATAACCGCCAACCTGGTTCAGCCGGGGTCCATCGACACCGACATGAACCCGGCCGAAGGCCCGTTCGCGCCAGTGATGAAGGCGCTCACGGCAACCGGAGCCTACGGCAACGGTGACGACATCGCGCAAGCGGTCGTCTTCCTCGCGAGCGCCGAAGCGGGCTACATCACGGGAACTGCGCTGACTGTCGACGGTGGCGCGAACGCCTGACGCGAGAAAGGGCTGCAGTTCGAGCCCTTCCTTGCTGTTCTTTTGATGAGAGTCGGTTCAGGTGCGGCTCCGTCACCGACCCACGCTGTCGTCTCACTTGCCGGGCCATGCGGCCATCGCCATCTCTGCCGTGCCAGCCAGGTCGTTTCGGGTCGCGCCGTCATGGGCCTGAATGGCCATCCCTTGAATCGTGCCTAGATAGAAACGGCTAAGGCGGTTGACGTTGGTTGCGCGAGGCAGTTCTCCCGCGGTCACCGCGCGCCTGATCGCCGATCGCAACATCTTGAGTCCGTCGAGCCGGGCATCTTGAAGCGTCTTGGGAATCGGACCGGGAAAATCGGCACCGACGGTTGCCAGATTCACCATGCATCCCGGTGGAACCCCTTCGTCGCCAGGCAGCACGGCAGCGGCGGCGAGCAAGACCTTTCGCACACCTTCCCGTACGGTGGGGCCGTCGTCGATGTGATCCCAGATCAGCCGACGGGCCGCAGCGTTGTAGCGCTGCACGGCCTCGATATACAGGTCTTCCTTGCTTCCAAACGCCGCGTAAAGGCTCGGGGACCTGATCCCCATGGCGTCGCAAAGATCGTTCATCGAGGTTGCGAAGAAGCCCTTGCGCCAGAAAACCAGCATGGCGGCATGCAAGGCGGCCTCGCGATCGAACTCTCTTGGTCGTCCTATGGCGGACATGGATTTTCCTTTCTGTAGCAGTCGACACAATAATCTGATCAACGCTGAAAATCAACCTCCCAGGAGAATCGTCGCGCCGCACGAAGAACGCAGCCGACCCCAGTACCCGCGGCGTCCTCGCATCCTGGATCAGGCGGCTTTCAAAGTGGAGCCTACACCTGAATGTCTGGGCGAGGGTGCGTGCGAATGAACTCATCATGGCGCACCCCGGCGGACGATACTGCCTCGCCGCTCCACGATGTGCCGGCGGCATGCGTCCAGCAGCAGGAACTTTGCCGCCCGTTACGCCTTCGATTGCGGGCGAAAATCCTGCTTCAAACTGCGAGATGCGTGATGCGATGCATCGATACAGGGAGGGCGAAAAATCCGTCGCAAAGACCGGCGTGTGTTGCGGCCGAACGATGTATGCTTTACAAAGCGTGGTTCTTTAAGCCTGCTTCGGTCCTGACCAATGCACGTATTTTGGCAAACGACATGAGGAGTGGCGATGGGCAACGCAACGTGGATTGTAGTAGCAGGAGAGGGGCGTGCACGCCTCTTCGCGTCAAAGGAGGATTCGTCCGGGCTGCAACTAGTCGATGACTTTTCTAACGAGCATCACAGTGCATCCACGCTCACGGAGAAGCAAGCAGCCGCCTATTCTGAGAGTGAACGTAAAGAGTCATAGCGAAATAAATTCGCGTCCCAAGTTGCAGCGTATTTGGAAGATGCCAGATTGAATGAAAGATTTGTCAGGTTCAAGCTCGTCGCAGAGCCCAAATTTCTTGGGATGCTACTTAGTTATTTAAGTGAGCATACAAAAGAACGTATGTTCGATAAGGTCAGTAAAGACTATTCGAGTCTAAGTACTACGGAAATTGAAAAAATCTTGAAGCAGCGACATTGCGTCGAGCGCGAGCGCGTTCGGCGCAACGCTGAACGGATCCGCGACTTCACTCGCAATCGCTTCAAGTGAAATCAGCGTATAGGCGATGAAAACGCACAGTAGCGGTGTAAAAAACTCCGCAGAATCCACGAGGCCGAACGGCAGCAAAACGCAGTAGGCGTAGACGGTACGATGCAGCAGCACGTTATAGGCAAACGGAACCGGTGTCGAGGCGATCCGCTCGCAGCCGCCCAATGCTTTGCTCAACTCGTCGAGTTGTGCGTCGAGCATCCACAGCTTCGTATCGGGCGTATGAATGCGATGCTTCGGGATAAAGAAGGCGCTGAAAATCCATCGTGGGATCGGTGCCGCGCAATTCATGCTTGAGTGCGTAAACGAATCCGATTACCTGCTGGGCAATACGCAGGGTATCGGCGCGTTCCGGAATGTAGCAAAGCATCTGCGAAGTCAGCGTGCGCGAAGCGATCAGAAAATTGCCCCAGAGATGCCGCGCTTCGTTGAAGCGCTCATAATTGGCATTGTTTCGAAACGCGAGGAAGATAGCCAGTGCGACACCGAACAGCGTGAAGGGCGCGGTGTTGAGCGGAATTTTTTCCCCGAACACTCGCTCGTGCGTGAAGACCGCAAGCGTGCTCACCACTGCGATGAAGCATAGTTGGGGGATGATGGATGACAGAATCGAGCCGTTCCAGACGAACAACAACCGGAACCAGTTCTCTCGGGGCCGGACGATCATGATGGCCTTTTATTAGCTGGAGTTTTGATAGCACCGATGCGGTTTGTTCATTTGTTGGCCGGCATTGACCGCTCTTTGCCGATATTAAGAATCGGAGAGGACGACGTAGTGGATCGGGCTAGACCTGCGATCTTGTGCAGAAGAAAGATAGTGCTGAAATTCGCTCGTCGCGATTTTCGGGAATGGGAGCGCAATGCAGGCGTCGACACTGACGACATATGCAAGCGAGAAGGCGTTTTACTTTCCATCGCTGTTTCGGATGGTCGAATCATTGTGGCCGTTCCAACCTCGCCCGAGCGTCACGGTTCTGCGCAGTCCATTCGCCTTCGCTGACTTGACAGGCACGCGTCAATGGCCTTTGATGAATGGACAGCATTGGGCTGACCGAACAGGCCGGGAGCCGCGCGTGGGACCAGACATCTCTATCTGGCCATGACATTTTGTTGTTGGATGCGAACAGGAAGATTGTCCGCGTGGGAATGCCCCAACAGCCGATATCTGCATAAGCCAAATCGAGTCTGAGTGGATCAGATCGGCGTGCAGGTGGTCGACCACAATCACACGGAAACGAACGACGAGGCAAACATCAGCAAGATCGTGTCTCTCGAGTACTACGACGATGCGCCCGATCGCTGACTCGCACAGAGCAACGTTCTGTGTGCGATTCACGCAACGAGGTAAGATCCTCGTGGCGTACGCACTGGAGGTTAAGTCAGGCAACCGCATCGGTCTTTGGCCGGGTTCGACAACCGGTCTGCTGTACCAGATGGCGGATCTGCGCGAAGCGCGCTGGAAAGACGGCGGATCACGCCAGTTCGTCTGGGCGACTGGCGAGCGACAGGTCCCGTGCGAACTTGGGGCGTTTCACGTAAAGGCCGTTGACTTAAGCGCTGTGGAGCGCAACGCGTATGCCGATAGGCTCGATGTACGCGCCCGTCGCCTCGAAATCTTGCGGCACTACTTCACAGCGCAGCGCCCGTCAATCGCGCTCAAGACGCGAGGGAACATCGCGTCAAACTTCAACGTTTGAGCGCTCCCGCGAACCAAAAGATCAATGCGGTTTGCTCTTGGTTCTTTGATTGCGCAAGCCTCACGTCATTTAGCAGCCGCTTTCCAGCGAGCGCATACGGTGTTCGAGTTCGGCAATGTCTCGTGCGCCCGCAAGGTACTCGTCATTGCGGAGTTGTTCGGCGCGCTCGAACCAGCGGCTGATCCGCGTAAGGAGGAAGGCAAACATAATAATCTCCAGAAAGTTGTTCACCGGTGACACTGGTCGGACTCGACACTACGCATGTGCCTTGCGGCCGTTCTATTGCGCTGTTCGGCGATTCAATCTTAGGCGGCTAGTATGCTTACGTATACTTATCGTTTTTGACGTAATACATTAGCAATTCTGTTGAATCGATCTGTTCTTTCGGGAGGTACCTGCTTTGGAGCTCGGTCGAATGCGGGCACTCCTCGAGCTGGCGCGGTGTGGCACGATTGCCGCCGCCGCCGAGGCTCTGTTCCTGACGCCCTCAGCGGTTTCACAGCAGATCGCACAACTTGAAGATGAGGCCGGCGTCACGCTCACGGAGCGCATCGGCCGCAGGGTCAGGCTGACTCCAGCGGGCCACGCACTGGTGGGCTACGCCGAGCGGCTGATGGTTGTGCTGGACGAGGCCCGCTCGGAAATGGCAGAGCTTCGGCGTGAGATCGCCGGCGAGCTGCGCGTCGCCGCGTTTCCGTCGATTGCTTCGGTTGTCCTTCCTCATACGGTCAAGACGCTGCAGCACGCGTATCCGCGTCTGGCGATCGCAATCGACGAACTGGAGGCAATTGATGGGGTCGCGGCACTGCGGTCCTGGAGAACGGACATCGCCTTGATTGACGATCTCTCAATCGTGGCGGGCGAGAATCGGGAAAACATCGCGATTGTGCCGCTGGCCGAGGATGTGTGGTACGTGACACTGTCGACCGACCACCCGCTGAGCAAGAAGCCGTCGCTTAGCCTGGCCGATCTCAGGGACGAAACGTGGGCGATCGAATCGAGCGGGGGACCCTTTGGCAGCTTCGTCGCCGATTTGTGCCGTCGCGCCGGCTACGAGCCTCGGACCAACGCCATATGCCGTGGATCCGAGATGATCGAAGCGATGGTGGCTTCCGGCTGCTCTGTGTCAATCGTCCCCGGACTCAGGAGGCTACGTTCACCGCCCGGCGTCGCATGGGTGAAGCTGAGGCCAGAGCTTCGCCGAAAAATCTATGTCGCTTATCGCCGCGGCGAGCGCAATCATCCAATGGTCAAAGTGTTCGTCGCGGAAATCGTCCAGACGGCTTCGAGACTCCTTGGTTAGCAAGCGCGCAGTCGGCTCAGAACGTGCTGGTCAGCATCTGCGTCATGTTCACGCGATCGCGTTCGCGGTCGCGCGTTTCGGAAGCCCGATTTCGCGGCTCAAAACGACAAGAATTGATTGTCAAACCGCGACATCAATTGCCGAACTCCACACCGCACGCCGGTCCGCAAGTCGTAGGACCGGCTGACCTGCTCCATGAGGATTTTAACGGCCGCACGTGCTTTGGGTTGAGTCCGTGGAAACCCAGCTTGCGGCGTTACGTTGTCCAGCGCGGACTCTGATCTTCGTGATCAAAGTCGACGCAATACCAGGCTGGCATTGACGCCCCCGAAACCAAAGCCATTGGAGATCGCATACTCCGACGATATCTTGCGGGCCGAACCGCTGACAATGTCGATGCCTTCCGCTGCCGAATCAGGCTGCGTCAAGTTGAGTGTGGGTGGCGCAAGCTGATCTCGCAGCGCAAGCACGGTGAAAATGGCTTCCACGCCGCCAGCCGCCCCAAGCAAATGTCCTGTAGAGGCCTTGGTGGCCGACACGGCGGGACCTCTACCCGTTCCAAATATCGCCTTGATGGCAGCCAGTTCACTGATGTCACCCACGGGCGTAGACGTCGCATGGGCGTTCAAATGCCCAATCTGCCCGGGCTCAAGATTCGCCTGCCGGATGGCCAGTTCCATCGCTCGACGTCCGCCGGCGCCGTCTTCGGGCGGCGACGTCATATGGTGTGCGTCGGCGCTCGTGCCATAACCGAGCACTTCGGCAATCGGCGTGGCGCCTCGCTGCAATGCGTGCTCCAGTTCTTCGATGACGAGCATGCCGGCACCTTCGCCCATGACAAAGCCATCCCGTGCGGCATCGAACGGGCGGGATGCCTGTGTGGGATCGTCATTGAAGCCCGTGGACAGGGTTCTTGCGGCGGCGAATGATCCCAGGCTGACGCGATCGATGCAGGCCTCGGCTCCGCCGCACACGGCGATATCGGCTTCGCCAGCACGAATCAGGCGCGCTGCGTCGCCAATGGCCTGCGCGCTCGCTGCACAGGCCGTCACCGGTGCCCCCAGGGGACCGCGAAAGCCGTGACGGATGGATATCTGTCCCGCCGCCATATTGGCCAGAAAACTGGGAACGGTGAAAGGAGAAAGGCGCCTTGGCCCGCGGCTGTCCGTAACTCTGACGGCCTCCACAATCGCACCGAACCCGCCCACGCCAGATGCCACAATGGTTGCGGTCCTTTGGCGAGCGCTTTCAGTGTCAGGCCGCCACCCGGATTGATTCAAAGCCTCCCGTGCTGCGGCCAGCGCAAACAGACTGAACCGGTCCATCTTCTTCTGATCCTTGGGTTCAACTGCGATGGCAGGATCGAATCCCCAAGGGGAGTCGGACGTCAACATGGGCACGACGCCACCGACCTTCGATGCGATCCCTTCCGTGAGATCGTCAGGCAAACGAGCCAGGCCTGAATGACCATTCAAGAGACGGCTCCATACGGATTCAACCTCACATCCCAGCGGTGACACGATGCCCATTCCCGTCACGACAATGCGTCTCGTATTCAAAGCAGCTCCTTTTTGATTGGCGAAGTTGGGCAGCCAGAGGTTGACGCAATGCGCCATCTGGCAACGATCACAGGCTTCGATAACCGCAGAAATTCCGGCCAGTATAGGCAGGAAGGGAGTAGAAAATTGGCGCATCGCGCCAATCGATATGCAAAGTGCGCCATAATGATCGGACCATGAACCTGTCCCGGCACAGTCCTCTCACGCTTTCCGCTCACTTCTTGCACGGGATGCTGCGCTTCATTCGCACGCGTCACGGGGACGACGTGGCAGCACGGGCACTCGCAAGCGCCGGCATCCCCCAGTCGCTTCTCAATCAGCCAGATGCACGAATGACACGCGAGCAATACGTCGCGTTGTACAGGGCGGTTGCGGCCACACTCGACGATGAAATGCTGGGACTGTGGTCCAGACCAATCCGCGGTGGCACGTTGAAGTACCTTATGCTCAGCTTGCTGGACGCGCCAACCGTGTTAGTCGCGTTCAACCGTTTTGTTCGCTTCTGGAATTTGCTGCTGGACGATTATCGACTGCAGATTTCGACGAAGAACAATCTGGTGCGCCTGGCTCTGGTGGAAAGGGCGTCTGGCACGCAGGTCACGCCACTTGGGCATGAGTTGATGATGAAGCTGGCTCACGGCGTAGCGTCATGGCTGCTTGGCAGGGAGATCGTCCTGCACCGTATCGAGTTCAGCTTCGCGAGGCCCAGGCATGTTGGGGACTATGCGTTCCTGTTCCCCGGCGCAGTGCACTTCGATACAGGGATGACGAGCATTTATTTCTTGTATGAGGACTGTGCGGAACTGTTCAAGCGCGAGAAGCACGAGCTATGGGCATTCCTGAAACGTGCGCCCGGAGACTGGACATTCAGCGCATTTCATCACGGTTCCATCGTGGCCAAAACGCGCGAGTATCTTGAACAGCATATCGAGCAGCCGACAACGATACGGGACCTTGCGCAGGCGTTGCACACCTCGGTACGTACGCTCAACCGTAGATTTGCCGAGGAGGGTACGCAGTTCCAGTTGGTGAAGGACGGACTGCGACGGGACATTGCAGTCCATCGGCTGGCAAACTCGAACACGAGCGTGGCAGTGCTGGCGTTTGATCTCGGCTTTTCCGACGCCACCGGATTTTGTCGCGCATTCAGACATTGGACCGGCAGTAGTCCTTCTGATTATCGCAAGGGTACGCGCCAGGGTGAGTGACGAGAAAGCGTCATGTGTGGAGATGCACTATGGAAAGCCGCATTAAAAGCCGCTCGACGCTCACTGCGTTGACGCTCCTGCTAACGGGCTGTGCCGTTGGCGGTGCACCACAAAGCGGACCGCATCTGAGCCCAACGGAGTGTCATGATCTGGCTGCGCTCAAAAGCAACGCGACTCCGACGAAGGCGCAACGCGACAGCGAACTTGCGGCCCTGAGGAAGGCGGGCTACAACCCGTCACCATGGGACGACCCATACTACCCAGAGGATCTACAGGCGGCGCAGCGCCGGGTCGACGATTGGTTCAACGCGGAGTGCAAGGCGTTTCGATCTGGGTGAGAGATCACGAAATCCTTGACCGCTGGCCAATTGAGCGCACGATAGGCGAATCCGGCTTTCTGGTAGCGCTGGTACAAAGTCGGCAGCACGTCCAGGCGCGGCGGCGACTCAAGGAGCGAACCATGAAGTTCTATGCGCGTGAGTACGAGGGGCAGCTGGAGGTATTCAGCTTCGACGGCGTTTATAGAATTCGCATCGCTCAGTTGTGCGGCGCGGCAAAGAAAGCGTTCGCAGATACTGTCCAGCTATGGATAAGCGATGGTGTATCAGCAGACGAAGCTGTCGCCCGAGAGGCCGAATCGCTAGCCCGATTAATTGAGGAATATTAGAAAACTGGATTCCCTGGAAAGTTTCTGAATCAGGTGATCGTCACAGTTGCGATCGCCGCTCAAACCGTCGCCACCAGAATCGACTCTCCGCTCGCAGGCCGCAGCCCATCGCTACGGCCTGCGAAATAACGTGCGGTGAGATCGGCAGTCGAAACATGGCGTGCGTCGCGCAGCCCAGCTTCGCGCGCAAGTGCAAGCATCTCGTCGGGCGCGAAGAAGCTCACGAACGGCGTGCCCGCCGCCTTCGCGCGTTCATACACGGCGGCATGCTGCGAGCGCTCCGGCTCGTCGATGAGTTCGAGCGGCAAGAGAAAGGTCATGACGAGCGTGGATCCCGGTGCGAGCTTTGCGATCTGTCGCAGCGTCGCGAGGTTCGCTTCGCGCGTGAGATACATCGAGACGCCCGTCGAGGCGATCACCGCGGGACTCGCGGCATCGAACCCGGCCGCGGCGAGCCGTTCCCACCACGACTCGCCGGCTTCGAAATCCACCGGCACGAAGCGCAGCCAGTGCTGCTCGCGAAACCCCAGCTCCGCGAGCCGCTGACGCTTCCAGGCCTGCGTGCCCGGCTTGTCCACCTCGTACACGTGCAGGCGCGAGGCGATCTCGGGGTGTCGCTGCGCGAACGTATCGAGCCCCGCGCCGAGAATCGCGTACTGCCGCGCGAGACCTTTTGCGGTCTGTTCGGCCACGAGGTCCTCGACAAAGCGCGCCCGCCCGACGATCGAGGCACGATAGCCGCGCGTGCCTTCGGGGTGCATATCGGGCCGCTCGCGCCAGTTCGACTCGGGCGCGGCGATCTGCATGCCGGTTTCGTCTTCGAGCACATAGGGTGCGTCGTCGACCTGGACGTGCAGCGCGCGCCACAGCGCGACGCGAATGGCGGTGCTGTCGGGAGCGGCGGTATGGCTGGCGGGCATGGTGCAGTCCTCTGGTGCGGGTTTCGTCACACGATTATCGCGCGGCTGGCTCGCGGCTGTGCGCCCCGTAAATGTCGGCGCTCACTTGCCGCAACGCGTCGATCATTACGCTCGCCGCAGGCGTGAGCAGGCCGTCCGCACGCGTGATGATGCCGAAGTCGTCCATCTGGCAATCCATCGGCACGGGCAGGATCGCGACCATGCCGTGCGCCGCGTAGTAGCGCGCCACGTCTTCGGTGAGCACGGCGATCATGTCGCTTTGCTCCAGTACGCGCGTGATGAAGAGCAGCGCGGGCGTTTCGACCACGTTCGAAGGGGGTGCGAGGCTCGCGCGCTGGAACATGAGTTCGAAGCGGTGGCGCAGCACACTGCCCACCGGCGGCACGACCCAGGTGGCGCGCGCGATGTCGGCGAGCGTGATCGGTTGGGCTTTATCCGCTGCCTTCTCGAGCATGGGATGCCCCGGCCGCACCACGGCGCATACCGGTTCGCCCGCGAGCGGTTCGTAGCGCAACTGGAGCTTGTCGTGTTCGGCGGAAAGGCGGCCCAGCACCACGTCGAGCTTGTCTTGCGCCAGATGTTCGAGCAGCACGTTGCTGGCGTCGATTTCCACGGATACGCGCAGGTTCGCATGCGTGCGCTTGACCGCCGCGACGGCCGCCGGCAGCACGCGCACGCCAGGCGACGTGATCGCGCCGACCGCCACGTGGCCCAGGCGCCCGGCCTTGAGCGCGCTCAGTTCCTCCTGCGCCTGGTCGAGGCTGCCGAGCACGGCGCGCGCGTGGCGTATGAGCGCGTCGCCGTACATCGTGGGCCTCATGCCGCGCGGCATGCGCTCGAACAGCACCGCGCCGAGCATGTCCTCCAGCTCGCGCAGCAGCTTCGAGGCAGCGGGCTGCGTCATGTTCAGCGCGGCCGCCGCGCGGTGGATGTTGCCTTCTTCGGCCAGCGCCACGACGAGCAGCAATTGCCGCGTTTTCAGCCGCGTGCGCACATACCAGGGGCTCGTATCGAGCATGTTTTCCGCCTGTTTTCCCAAATAGTTTTAGGTGTTTATACCAATGCCGATTTCGATATCGGAAGCGTCCATTTTTTCATTAGAAGGTTATCAGACTTCTCCCTAGACTGTGCCCAATCCATCGCTCGAACGACTCGGCGAACCAATCGGCGAAACGCCCGCACTACAAGACGAACACGATGTCGGATACCAAACCCAAACTGCGCTCCCAACAGTGGTTCGGCACCACGGACAAGAACGGCTTCATGTACCGAAGCTGGATGAAGAATCAAGGCATTCCCGATCATGAATTCGATGGTCGCCCGATCATCGGCATCTGCAACACCTGGTCGGAACTCACGCCCTGCAATGCGCATTTCCGCAAGCTCGCCGAGCATGTGAAGCGCGGCATTTATGAGGCGGGCGGCTTTCCCGTTGAATTCCCGGTGTTCTCGAACGGCGAATCGAACCTGCGCCCCTCGGCCATGCTCACGCGCAATCTCGCCTCCATGGACGTGGAAGAGGCGATTCGCGGCAACCCGATCGACGCCGTCGTGCTGCTGTGCGGCTGCGACAAGACCACGCCCGCGCTGTTGATGGGCGCGGCGAGCGTGGACGTGCCCGCCATCGTCGTGACGGGCGGCCCGATGCTTAACGGCAAGCACGAAGGCAAGGACATCGGCTCGGGCACCGTGGTCTGGCGTCTGCATGAGGAACTGAAGGCGGGCGAGATCAACCTGCACCAGTTCCTTTCCGCCGAAGCGGGCATGTCGCGCTCGGCGGGCACCTGCAACACCATGGGCACCGCCTCGACGATGGCCTGCATGGCCGAGTCGCTCGGCGTTTCGCTGCCGCACAACGCCGCGATTCCCGCGGTCGATGCGCGCCGCTACGTGCTCGCGCACATGTCGGGCATCCGCATCGTGCAGATGGCGCTGGAAGACCTGAAGCTCTCGAAGGTCCTCACGCGCGAAGCGTTCGAAAACGCCATCCGCACGAACGCGGCCATCGGCGGCTCGACCAACGCCGTGATTCACCTGAAGGCGATTGCGGGCCGCATTGGCGTGGATCTCGAACTCGAAGACTGGCAGCGCATTGGCCGCAATACGCCGACCATCGTCGATTTGCAGCCTTCGGGCCGCTTCCTGATGGAAGAGTTCTATTACGCGGGCGGGCTGCCGGCGGTGCTGCGCCGGCTTGGCGAAGCGAACCTGCTGCCGCATCCCAATGCGCTCACGGTGAACGGCAAGTCCATCTGGGACAACGTGCGCGAAGCGCCCAACTACAACGACGAAGTGATTCGTCAACTCGACAACCCATTGATCGCAGACGGCGGGATCTGTATCCTGCGCGGCAATCTCGCGCCGCGCGGCGCGGTGCTCAAGCCTTCGGCGGCGACGCCCGAGCTGCTCAAGCATCGTGGCCGCGCCGTGGTGTTCGAAAACTTCGACCACTACAAGGCGACTATCGGCGACGAGTCGCTCGACGTCGACAAGAACTCCATCCTCGTGATGAAGAACTGCGGTCCGCGCGGCTACCCGGGCATGGCCGAGGTCGGCAACATGGGCCTGCCGCCCAAGCTGCTGCGCCAGGGTGTGAAGGACATGGTGCGCATTTCGGATGCGCGCATGAGCGGCACGGCTTACGGCACGGTGGTGTTGCACGTCGCGCCGGAAGCGGCGGCCGGTGGCCCGCTGGCCGCGGTGCGCAACGGCGACTGGATCGAGCTGGACTGCGAATCGGGTCGTCTGCATCTGGACATCAGCGACGAGGAACTGGCGCGCCGCTTGAGCGACGTCGATCCGGCCGCCGCGCCTGGCGTGGCGGAGCAACTGGGCAAGGGCGGTTACGCGCGCCTCTATGTCGATCACGTGCTGCAGGCCGACGAAGGTTGCGACCTCGACTTTCTCGTGGGCAAGCGCGGGGCGGCGGTGCCGCGCCATTCGCACTAAGCGTTTGACGTGTTGAGGCAGGGCGCGCCGGCGCCCTGAGCGCGCGAAGGCGTGCACCGGTGAATAGAAACAAAGGGTGGAGACAGACACGATGACGAACCCGCAGGTGCTGCAACACGAAAGCCCCGCTGCGCTGGCAAGCGCCAGCGGCGAGGAAAAGCACATCGTCGGCCATATCGCGCGCCGGCTTCTGCCTTTTCTCGCGCTGATCTATGTGGTGGCGTATGTGGACCGCACTGTGGTCGGCTTCGCCAAGCTGCACATGAACGCCGCAGTAGGCCTCTCCGACGCCGCCTATGGCCTCGGCGCCGGCCTCTTCTTCATCGGCTATTTCCTTTGCGAAGTGCCGAGCAATCTCGCGCTCGCGCGCTTCGGCGCGCGCGTGTGGTTCGCGCGCATCCTCTTCACGTGGGGCGTGATCACGATGCTCATGGCGCTCGTGAGCGGCCCGAAGAGCTTCTATGCGCTGCGCTTCCTGCTGGGCGCGGCGGAGGCCGGGCTCTATCCCGGCATTCTGTATTTCCTCACGCAGTGGTTCCCTATGCGCCACCGTGCGCGCGTGATCGGCCTGCTCGTGCTCGCGCAGCCCATCGCGGGCATCGTCACGGGCCCGATTGCGGGCGCGCTGCTCGAAACGCACGGCTTTTTCGGCATGTCGAACTGGCAGACGCTCTTCGTCGTGAGCGGCCTGCCCGCCGTGCTGCTGTGCATTCCCACGCTGCGCCTGTTGCCCGAGTCGCCCGCGCACGCGAAGTGGCTCGACGACACCGAGCGCCGCTGGATCGAGCGCGAACTCGCCGCCGACCAGCGCGCCTACCAGCTCGACACGCACCGCAACCCGTTCAGCGCGCTCAAGGACCGCCGCGTGCTGCTCCTTGCGCTGCTGTTCCTGCCGTTTCCGCTGTGCATCTATGGTTTGTCGCTCTGGTTGCCTACCATTATCAAGGCGTTCGGCGTGAGCGATTCCACGGCGGGCCTGCTTTCCGCGGTGCCGTATCTGTTCGCGGTGGTGGGTCTGCTGACCGTGCCGCGCCATTCGGACAAGCATCGCGAACGCTATGGCCACATCGTCGTGGTCTCGGGCGTCGCGGCGCTGACGATGGCCGCGAGCGCGTGGTTTCACGCGCCGGCGCTGCAACTGCTGTTCATCTGCCTGACTGCTTTCTCGATCTACTCGATTCAAGCCGTGGTCTGGGCGCTGCCCGGCGAGTTCCTCACCGGCGCGAGCGCGGCCGTGGGGATCGCGACGATCAACTCGCTCGCGAATCTCGGCGGCTATCTCGGCCCCTATGGCATCGGGATCATCAAGGATGCGACGGGCAGCCTGGCGGCCGGGCTTTACTTTCTCGCGGCCACGCTGGTGTTCGCGGTGCTCGTGGCGTTTGCCGTGCGCGCGGTGTTGCGCACGCCCGAGCGCGGCACTGGAAAGCTGGCGAGCGAATCGTGAAGGCGCGGCCTGACACCCTTTCTCAAGCAGGACTGAAGACATGAATACGAGCCGTACGCCCCGCTACCGGGGCATTTTCCCCGTCGTGCCGACCACGTTCACCGAAACCGGCGAACTGGATCTGGCGAGCCAGAAGCGCGCTGTCGATTTCATGATCGACGCGGGCTCGGACGGCCTGTGCATTCTCGCGAACTTCTCGGAGCAGTTCTCGCTCTCCGACGACGAGCGCGAACTCATCACGCGCACCGTGCTCGAGCACGTGGCGGGCCGCGTGCCCGTGATCGTGACGACCACGCACTACGGCACGTCGATTGCCGCGGCGCGCAGCAAGCGCGCGCAGGAGCAGGGTGCAGCGATGGTGATGCTCATGCCGCCGTATCACGGCGCGACCTTCCGCGTGCCCGAGCAGCAGATTTACGACTTCTACGCGCGCGTGTCCGACGCGATCGACATTCCGATCATGATCCAGGACGCGCCCGCGAGCGGCACGGTGCTTTCCGCCGCGTTCCTCGCGCGCATGGCGCGTGAGATCGAGCAGGTCTCGTACTTCAAGATCGAAACGCCCGGCGCGGCGAACAAGCTGCGCGAGCTGATCAAGCTGGCGGGCGAAGCGGCCGAAGGCCCGTGGGACGGTGAAGAAGCCATCACACTGCTCGCCGACCTCAACGCAGGTGCGACCGGCTCGATGACGGGCGGCGGCTTCCCGGACGGCATTCGCCCGATCATCGAAGCGCACCGTGAGGGCCGCGCCGACGACGCATTCGCGCTTTACCAGAAGTGGCTGCCGCTCATCAATCACGAGAACCGCCAGGCGGGCCTGCTTGCCTGCAAGTCGCTGATGAAGGAAGGCGGCGTGATCGAGTGCGAACTGCCGCGCCATCCGTTGCCCGCGATGAATCCCGCGACGCGCGCCGAGCTGATCGAGATTGCGCGACGCCTCGATCCGCTCGTGCTGCGCTGGGGTAAGTAAATCGTTCGTCATCCAGAATAAAAAATCTCCCTGAAAAGAAGGGGCGGAGATACGTCATGAAAGCGTCCTATACGTTGGGTATCGTCGGCGTCGGCAAGATTGCGCGCGACCAGCATTTGCCCGCCATCGCGGGCAATCCCGGCTTCGAACTCGTGGCGAGCGCGAGCCGTAATGCGCAAGTGGAGAACGTGCGCAACTACAAGGACATCGGCGCGCTGCTGGGCGCCGAGTCCGACCTCGATGCCGTGTCGCTGTGCGCGCCGCCGCAGGTGCGTTACGCGCAGGCGCGCGCCGCGCTCGAAGCGGGCAAGCACGTCATGCTCGAAAAGCCGCCGGGTGCGAGCGTGAGCGAAGTCGAGGCGCTGCGCGAACTCGCGCAAAAGCGCGGCCGCACGCTGTTCACCACGTGGCATTCGCGCTGCGCGAGCGCCGTGGAACCCGCACGCGCGTGGCTCGCCGAGCGCACCATCCGCGCCGTGCACGTGCGCTGGAAGGAAGACGTGCGCCGCTGGCATCCGGGCCAGCAGTGGATCTGGGAACCGGGCGGCCTTGGCGTGTTCGATCCGGGCATCAACGCGCTTTCCATCGTCACGCGCATCCTGCCGCGCGAAGTGCTGCTGCGCGGCGCGACGCTGCATGTGCCGAGCGACTGCGCGACGCCCATCGCCGCGGAACTCGACTGCATCGACACCGACGGCGTGCCCGTGCGCGCCGAGTTCGACTGGCGCCACGGCCCGGTCGAGCAATGGGAAATCGATGTGGAGACAACGGACGGCCTGCTTTCGATCGCGGAAGGCGGCAAACGCCTCGCGATTGCGGGCGAGCCGGTCGCGCTCGAAGCCGAAAGGGAATATTCGGCGCTCTATGAACGTTTTCATTGGTTGATCGCCCACGGCACCGACGACGTGGACGTGCGCCCGCTGCGCCTCGTGGCGGACGCGTTCCTGCTCGGCAGGCACATCGAAGTCGAGGCCTTTGGCCACTAAGCGCTTCTTTTACGTACTACACACAGCAGCAAACCACACCCAGGAGACAGGAGCATGACCAGCAAGATTCGCCGCTTGACCCTTCGTGCCGCATTCGCGGCGATGTGCATCGCCCCGCTCGGCATGAACGTGGCGGCGCACGCCGACTCGCCCGTGAAGATCGGCTTCCTCGTGAAGATGCCGGAACAGGCATGGTTCATCAACGAGCAGAAGGCCGCCACGGCGCTCGGCCAGAAGGAGAACTTCTCGGTGGTGAACATCGGCACGCCGGACGGCGAGAAGGTGCTCGCCGCCATTGACAACCTCGGCGCGCAAGGCGCACAGGGCTTCGTGATCTGCGCGCCCGACGTGCGTCTCGGACCGGCCATTCAGGCGCGCGCCAAGCGCTACAACATGAAGTTCGTGACGGTGGACGACCAGCTCGTCGACTCGTCGGGCAAGCCGCTCGCCAGCGTGCCGCACCTCGGCATGTCGGCGCTCAAGATCGGCAATCAGGTTGGCCAGGCGATCACCGACGAAATGAAGCGCCGCGGCTGGAAGCCGGAAGAAGTGGGCGCGCTGCGTATCACCGACTATGAACTGCCCACGGCGAAGCTGCGCACGGACGGCGCGACGCAATCGCTGCTGGCCGGCGGCTTCAAGAAGGAAAACATCTTCGACGCCCCGCAAAAGACCACCGACGACGAAGGCGGCTTCAATGCGGCATCGCCGGTTCTCGCTCAGCATCCGAACATCAAGAAGTGGGTGGTGTTCGCGCTCAACGAAGAAAGCGTGCTGGGCGCCGTGCGCGCAACCGAACAGCTGCACATTCCTTCGGCTGACGTGATTGGCGTGGGCATCAACGGCGCAGGCGAAGCGTTCGCCGAGTTCCAGAAGAAGCAGCCCACGGGCTTCTACGGCACGATCGCCGTGAGCTCGACGAACCACGGCAAGGAAAGCGCCGAGAACCTCATCGACTGGATTCGCAACGGCAAGCAACCCGCCGCCGACACGCAGACCACCGGCAAGCTGATGACGCGCGACAACTGGACGGCCGTGCGCAGCGAGCTGGGTATCTAAGCGTAGAAAGTTAGAGGCGATGGAAAGGGCAGGGATGCAATGACTGAAACGATGACTGATGCGAACGCGCAGGTCGCAGGAACGAGCGCTCAACAGGGGAATCGCGCGTATCTGGAGCTCGACGGCATTACCGTGAGCTTTCCGGGCGTGCGCGCGCTCGACCGCGTGGCGCTGGAAGTGCGTGCCGGCGAAGTGCACGGCTTGATGGGCGAGAACGGCGCGGGTAAATCCACGCTGCTCAAGGTGCTCTCGGGCGTGAACCAGCCGCAGGAAGGCACGCTGAAGCTGAATGGCGTGGAGCATCGCTTCACGACCACGAAGGCGGCGCTCGAAGCGGGTATCGCGATCATCTATCAGGAACTGCATCTCGTGCCCGAGCTGACGGTGGCGGAAAACCTGATGCTCGGGCAGTTGCCCAATCGCTTCGGCGTGCTCGACGAAGGCACGCTCGTCAAGCGCGCGATGGATGAACTCAAGCGCCTTGGCGAGCGCATCGATCCGCGCACGCCGGTGAAGAATCTCTCCATCGGCCAGCGCCAGATGATCGAGATTGGCAAGGCGCTCATGCGCGACGCGCGTGTGATCGCCTTCGACGAACCGACCAGTTCGCTCTCGGCGCGCGAGACCGAGAACCTCTTTCGCATCATCAACGCGCTGCGCGCAGATGGCCGCGCGATCATCTACGTCACGCACCGCATGGACGAAGTCTATGAACTGTGCGACCGCGTGACGGTGTTCCGCGACGGCAAGCGCATCGAGACGTTCGATTCGGTGGCGGACCTCGACCGCAATCGCCTGATTGCCGCGATGGTGGGCCGCTCGATCGAAGACGTGTACGGCTATCGTCCGCGCGAAGCGGGCGAGGTGTTGATCGAAGCGAAGGGGCTGCTCGGGCCGGGTCTTAACGAGCCGGTGTCGTTCACGGCGCGGCGCGGTGAGATCGTCGGCTTCTTCGGGCTCGTGGGCGCAGGGCGCTCGGAACTCATGAAGCTGATTTACGGCGCGACGCGTGCCACAGCGGGTCACGTTGAACTCGAAGGCAAGCGCGTGAATTTCGCAAGTCCGCGCGACGCCGTGCGCGCGGGCCTGGCGCTTTGTCCCGAAGACCGCAAGCAGGAAGGCATCGTCGCGATCGCCTCGGTGGCCGACAACCTCAACATCAGCGCGCGCCGTCACTTCAGCCCCGCGCGCTTCCTGCTCGATGCGCGGCGCGAGCGCGACCTCGCGCAGGACTACATCAAGAAGCTCGCGATCAAGACGCGCAACGGCGACACGGCCATCGGCACGCTTTCGGGCGGCAACCAGCAGAAGGTGATTCTTTCGCGCTGGCTCGCCGAGCGCATCGAGGTGTTCCTGATGGACGAGCCCACGCGCGGCATCGACGTGGGCGCGCGCGCCGAGATTTACAACCTGCTGTACGAGCTCGCCGAAGCGGGCAAGACCGTGATCATGGTGTCGAGCGATCTGGCCGAAGTGATCGGCGTATCCGACCGCATCATCGTCATGCGCGAAGGGCGTATTGCGGGCAGCGTGTCGAAAGCCGATGCGTCGCCCAATGAACTGATCAAGATGGCGCTGCCGCGCTAAAGCGGCCGCTTTTTGCTTTTTTGCCTTGCCGGTTGCGCGCGCAACGATGCCGCGTAACCGATCCGAAACGATGAACCAGAAATGAGTGAAGCCATGCAGCCACAGGGCACGCCTACCGTCAACGAAGCCGCCGCGCCCATTACCCCTCAGCGCGCGCGTGCCTGGGACATGATCAACAAATCGGGCATCGTGGTGGTGTTCGTGGTGCTGTTCGCGGTGCTATCCGCAACGGTCCCCGACTTCCTCACGACCCGCAACATTCAGGGCCTGCTGCTCTCCGTCACGCTGATCGGCTCGATTGCCGTCACGATGATGTTCGTGCTCGCGCTCGGCGAGGTCGATCTTTCGGTCGCCTCGATCGTGGCGTTCTCGGGCGTGGTGGCTTCCACGGTCATCACGCAGTCGCATAGCGTGCTGCTCGGCATTACCGCGGGCGTGCTCGCGGGCGGCGCGGTAGGCCTCGTGAACGGCGTGCTGATCGCGCGCTTCAAGATCAACTCGCTGATCGCCACGCTGGCCATGATGGAAGCGGTGCGCGGCCTCGCGTTCCTCACCTCGAACGGCGACGCCGTGATGATCTCCGAAGAGCGCTTCTTCGACCTGGGCGGCGGCTCGTTCCTCGGCATCTCGTTCCCGATCTGGAGCAACATCATCGGCTTCGTGGTGTTCGGCTTCCTGCTCAAGAAAACCGTGTTCGGCAAGAACGTGCTCGCGGTGGGCGGCAATAGCGAAGCGGCGCGCCTTGCCGGCCTGCCGGTCACGCGCATCAAGATCACGGTGTTCGTGCTGCAAGGGCTCATTACGGGCTTTGCTGGCGTCATGCTGGCCTCGCGCATGAGCCTCGGCGACCCGAAGACTTCGGTGGGTCTCGAACTCGGTGTGATCTCGGCGTGCGTGCTGGGCGGCGTGTCGCTCACGGGCGGCGTGGCGACGATCTCGGGCGTGCTGGTGGGCGTGCTGATCATGGGCGCCGTGCAGGACGCCATGAGCCTCATGAACGTGCCGACGTTCTATCAGTACCTGATTCGCGGCGGCATCCTGTTGCTCGCGGTGCTGTTCGACCAGTTCCGCCGCAGCAAGCGGGCGGTGTAAGGGCCACCGGAGTCACTGGAGCGCCCAGGCGCTCCTCGAAGGCCTCGCGCGCGTCGGCGTCCAGGGTGAAAGCGCGCGAAGGCTCTCTCCAACGCTGGCGCGCTGGCCTTCCGAAGTTTGCGAGCATTATTTCGGTTAGTGCGCAGTGCTTCTGGTTCATGCCTGGCGGTGCAACGCCGCCATCAATGCAGTCCGCATTGAGCCGGAAAGCGCGCACCGCCTGTGTTCGCTGCCGTACATCCGGGCGCTCGCTCGCGGTGTAGCGTTTTCTTGCGTCATCTCCCAACTGTCCCACGTTCCGCAGCGCAATTGCGCGCTCCGCGCCATTCGGCACATCGCTTCGTGCACAGGGTTCGTCCACCGGGCAGGCCTTTCATGCAATGACGTCGCGCCGTTACTTTGTAGAGGAGGCCGAAATGTTATCGAATGGCGATTCGTCTCAAGAACTGCCGATCGGAACGCATGCTTTCGATTGTGTGTCACCGGTCTCTTCCAGTGCGGCTTCAGGCATGAAGGCAGCCGGGTTCGGCGCCTGCATCCGCTATCTCTCGCGCTCGGATACGCAGGGGGCGCTCGATCTGAGCTCCAGCGAGGCCAATGCGGTGCTCGGCGCGGGCTTGGCGCTCGGCGTCGTGCAGCATGTGAGCGCCGCGGGCTGGTCGCCTTCCGGCGCGCTTGGCGTGAGCTACGGAACGAATGCGGCTGACAATGCCCAGAGTGTTGGCGTGCCTCAAGGCGTGACCGTATGGCTCGATCTCGAAGGCGTGAGCAATGCAGCGGACGCCAGCGATGTGATCGCCTATTGCAATGCGTGGTTTGCAGCGGTCAGGAGCGCCGGTTATCAACCCGGTATTTACGTGGGCGCCAACTGCGGCTTGACGGGCGATCAATTGTTCTGGAATTTGCAGACGCAGCACTACTGGCAGTCGGGAAGCACGGTGCCTACGCTCCCCCAGCGGGGCTACCAGATGACGCAACGCATTACTGCTGCGCCCGACGTGCTCTGCGGGCTGAACATCGACAGAAACATGACGCTTACGGACAGCCTGGGTGGTCAGGCGACATGGTGGTGCCGTTGAGCGGCAGCAAGCGCGAGGGGGGAAAAGCTAACCGGATGTATTGTTTTTTTAAGTAATTAGCATTCCTTCGTTAATGGAGGGAATCTTGTGATTGCAAAAACGAACGAGGAGACCAACCGCGAATGGGCGCAGCGCCTGCTCACGGAAACCTACTGGTTAGCGACAGGGCGACTATTGCTGCTGGTTTTCGTTGTGGTCATCGTGAACGCTGCCGGCGACGCTCTTGCGCTGCTCGCCGTGCACTTGCCGAGAGCGCCCGTGCCGTCCCTGTCCGCGAGTGCGGGATCGGTTGCCGGCGATCGCAATGCGGCGAAACCGGTCACGGAAAACGCAAGTCGGAAAGCCGCGATCGCGGCTGCGCCGAATCCGACGAATCCGATACGTTCGACGAAACCGCAAAGGCGGCCGTGGCTGTTCAGGATCGAGGAACTCCCGCTGCCGATCTTCGTGCTTGCCGCCCTCACCACTGCGCTCGCGTCGGCGCCGTTCATCGCCTTCCTCACAATCGGATGGTATGTGCGCTATCGGGAGTTTGAAAATAGCCTCAAGTGCGGGGCGCTTTCTGCGTACCTCCAGCGCTTCTGGTCGAAGTGGCTGATCGATGCGATCAACGGTGCGTTCCCGGGCACGCTTGCCAGGCCCGTGCCGGACACGAACGCTGCGCCGCCGCAAGGCGGCGACAAGGATTGGCGCGGCCTGGCTGATAACAATCTTCAGCTATGCGACCGGCTCTTCTTGCACATCTATCACCAGCAATACGGTCTCACGGCTTTTGTGCCGCCGTATTGCATTCTCGTCGTGATGGTTTATGCGGCTTCCGCCGTTGTGGGTTGGGTGTACATGTGCGCGTCGTGCGACAGCACGACCGCTGCCACCTGCCTGTTTGGTTTGAATGTGCCCGGCATCCTTGCCGTGTTTGGCGGCGCCTTTATGTTCATCGTGAGCGATTCCGTTCTTGCGGTGCGACGCCGGGCGCTCAATGTCTCAGATGTGTACTGGTACTCATTGCGGCTCATGTTAGCGATTCCGTTCGCGCTGCTCGCCAACGCGATGGCAAAGCCCGATGGCGGCGCGGTGGCGCTTGCTTTCGTCATCGCGACGTTGCCTTTGGGCGAGATCGTCAAGCTGGTTCGCCGTTTCACGGCGGTCAACGTTCTGAAGGTCGAGAAGGAGGAAGATCCGCAAGACCAACTACTCCATCTGAGCGGCGTGACGAAGTCCGTTTCGCAGACCCTGCAGGTCGAAGGCATCGAATCGATCGAGCAGGTCGCGTCGGCGGATCCCGTCACGCTTTCCATTCGCACGGGGTTTCCGTTTCGCTTCACGTTGCGGTTGGGGTCACAGGCCATCGTGCGACGTCATTTCGGCAACAACGCTGCGCAACTGCTGCCCATCGGTTTGGGCGATGTCGTGCCCATCTTCCTGCTCGTGCAGGCGATGGACGGCAAGGGCGCGCCGACCATCCCGTTGCCGCCAGGCACCGTGCCGCAAACCGACGAGAAGGACCTCGTGATCAGGAACGCGGCGACGCGCCTCTTTCCCAATGACGACCCTGCACAGCGCGAAGCGGTTGTGAAGATGAAATTTCGCCAGATCGCCGCCGAGGAATACACGCTCATGCTGGCGAAAATCACGCCGCTAGACCCCGCCCTCTAACACCCGGTGAAAGGCGAAGGAGGGCGTAAGCTGCGCGCCTCAAGTCTCCAGCGGCGCCCCGCCCAATATCGAATTGGCATCGGCGCGCGCATTATCGAGCTGCACGACGCTCGCTTGCCGCGCCGCGAGCGCGTCGCCGTGCTCGATCGCCGTGAGAATCGCCTTGTGGCGCGGCAACGAGAGCGCATGCGTGTTGGGATGGCGGCTCGTGAGCTTGATCGACTCGGAAAGCGCGAGCGAGAGCATGTTGCCGATGTACGCCAGCATGTTGTTATGCGTGGCCGCCATGATCGCGCGGTGGAATTCCAGATCGGGCTCGAGCAGGTCGGCGGCGGTTTGCGCCTGCTCCATGCGCGCATAGGCGGCGATAATACGGGCGCGGTCTTCGTCGTTTGCTGAAATCGCGGCAAGCGCCGCGGCGGCGGGCTCGATGATCTGCCGCACGGTCATGAGCGAGCGGAAGAATTCGCCTTCGGGAATGCTGTTGACGGTCCAGTACAGCACGTCGGGGTCGAGCATGTGCCATTCTTCGCGCGGCCGCACAACGCTGCCCACGCGCGGCTTCGAAACCACGAGGCCCTTGGCGACCAGCACGCGCGTGGCCTCGCGCAGCACGGGGCGGCTCACGCCGTAGGTCTCGCACAGCGTGGGTTCAGCGGGCAGGCGCTGCCCGGGGGCGAGCGTGCCGCCCACGATCTGCATGCCGAGCTCCTGCACGATGCGCGCGTGCATGCTCTTGCGTTTCTCTAGATTGCGGTAATCCATGATTGTCCGGCGGGGGCTACCCGATCGGAGCGTCCCCCTTTGTTATGGGGCCATTACGCGCTGGTGGCGCGCATTGCCCGGTATTCCCGCCGCACGATATCCATCAGTTCAGCCACCGATGTATTGGCGCTGTGCTGCTCGTATGTCACGCGGCCTCGCTGCATCAACATGATGCGATCCGCAATATCGAGCGTCTGCGCATAGTTGTGCATGATCATGATAATCGATAGCCCGCCTTTTTCCTTCAAACGCATGATCAGATCGATGATGAGACCCGCTTCGCGCGCTCCCATCGCGGCGAGCGGCTCGTCGAGCAGGAGGATTTTTGCGTTCGAATGGACGGCGCGCGCCACCGCAATGGCCTGGCGCTGACCGCCCGAAAGCCGCTCCACGGGCAGGTCCACCGAGGGCACGTGCACACCGATGTCGTCGAGCAGTTGCGCTGCGCGCTGGCGCATCTGCTTGTGGTCGAGCAGTTTAAAGGGGCCGCGACGCACGATCTCGCGGTTTAGGAACATGTTGTGATAAATGCTCAGCGAATTGGCGAGCGCGAGATCCTGATAAACGCATTCGATGCCGAGCGAGCGCGCATGGTCCACCGAGCGCAGCAGCGTTTCGTTGCCGTCTATCTGCAGTGTGCCGCTAGTTTGCTGATGAAAACCCGTGAGGATCTTCACGAGCGTGGACTTGCCCGCGCCATTGTCGCCGAGGATGCCGAGGATTTCGCCGCGCCCGAGCGTGAGCGAAACGCCGTCGAGCGCCGTGACCGCGCCAAAGCGCTTGACGATGTTGTCGGCGCGCACGGCAAGCGGAGCATCAGCGGTGGCGGTGGCGCCGCCAGCGGAGGCTTGCGATTCGTCCATCATTGGCCCCCTTTGCGGCGCAGGCGCCCAACGTGGATGTTGAAGACCATGGCAGCGAGAATCGCGGCGCCGAGGATGATGTTGAACGTGAACGCGTTGATGCCGATGAGCGTGAAGCCGTCGTTGAGAATACCGAGCACGGCCGCGCCGATCAGGCCGCCCACGATCGTGCCCGAGCCGCCCGTGAGCGGCGTGCCGCCGATCACGGCCGAAGCCACGGCGAGGAACATGATCTGGTTGCCGCCTGCCTGCGGGTCGATCGAGGTGATGCGAAAGCCTTCCAGGATGCCCGTGAAGCCCGCGAGCACGGCGGCGATGATGAAGTTGCCGAGGCGCAGGCGGTTCACATGAATACCGGCTTCGCTCGCGCCTATTGGATTCGCGCCGGCCGCCTGCGTATGCAGGCCCCAGCGTGTGTGCCGCAACAGCACGTGCATCGCAAACGCGATCACGATGGTCCAGAGAATCTCGCTATAGCCCCACGCGCCCATGAAGGCCGCGAACTCGGGCGAGCCCGGCGTTTGCACCGGCGTGCCGCGCGAGATGGTCAGCGTGATGCCGTTGATGAGGAAGAGCGTGCCGAGCGTGGTGACGAACGAGGGCAGGCGCAGCCACACGGTCACGGCCCCGTTCACGAAGCCGACGATGCCCGCGGCCACGAGCCCCGCGATCACGGCGAGCCACATGGGCGCGCCCGCGTCGTTGGCGAACACCATCATGAACGGCGCGAAGGCGAACACCATGCCTGCCGAGAGATCGATGTCGCCGCCGATCATCAGCATGATTTCGCCGAACGCAATGATCGCCACCGGCGCGATGAACTGCGAGAGGTTGACGAGACTCGCGTTGGTGAGCAGGAAATCGCGGTTGGAAAATTCGAAGTACGCCGCGAGGATCACGGCCACGAGCAAAATGCGCAGCTCGGGCGCCCACGCGGAGAGCCATTGCCCGCGCGGGCGGGCAGCCCGCGCGGAGACTTCAGCCTTGCCAGTTTCGTTCACTGAGTTCATTACGCGTAGTGGATCACGACTTGATCGCGCCGCTCATCGGGACGATTTGCGGCTTGGTGGTCTTGCCTTCAAAACGCGTCGAGGTGTTCAGGTACGGCTCGACGGTGTCCTTCGTCACGAACTTCAGGCCCGTGTTGGTGTCGGCCGGGCCGACGAGGCCGCCCGAGGCCAGCGTGACAAACGCCTGCATCACCGTGTAAAAGCCCTGCACGTACGGCTGCTGGTCGATCGTGAAGTCGAGGAAGCCTTCGTGAATGAGCTGAACCGTGGTGGGCAGCAGGTCGAAGCCGCCGCCATGCACGCCCTTCGATGGCAGGTTCTGTTCCTTCATCACCTGTGCGACGCCCTGCGTGCTGCCCGCATCCACGGCGAACATGCCCTTCACGTCCTGGTGGCCGAGGTAGAACGCCTTGATCTTCGAAAGCTCTTCGTTGACGGTCGCGCCCGTGGCCACGGTCTGGATGTCGATCTTCTTGCCGGACTTCTTGATGGCGTCGCTTGCGCCATCGAGACGCGGCTGGATGTTGAGCTGGCCGGGCGTCGCGATGAAGAGCGCGACCATGCCGCTGTCGATGAGGCTCACGATGCGCTCGCCCATCTGGTAGCCCGAGAGATACAGGTCCTGGCCGATATAGGCGAGACGCGGATTCTTCTTGCCGCGCGGCGCGTCGGCGTTATAGGCGAAGACCGGAATGCCCGCGTCGAGCGCCGCTTGAATGGGCTTGTCGAAGGCGGTGGGGTCGACGATCGGCACCGCGATCGCATCGGCCTTGGCCGCGATGGCCGAATTCACGGCGCGCACCATTTCACCTGCGTCGGACGTGGCCGAGCCGGTCCACTGGTAGTCCATGCCCAGCAGCGAGCACGCGTCCTGAATGCCGTATTGCGTCGGCACGAAGAACGGATTCGTGGTGACGTGATTGACGAACACGATCTTCCACTTCTTGTGCGAGGGGAATCCCCCCTCGGCTGCCTGGGCCGTGGAAATGAATCCGCCGCCGCCCACCGCGCCGAGCAGCGATAGCGCCGCACCTAGCCCCGCACCCTGCATCAGGCCGCGCCGGCCCGTGTCGATCAAGCTCTTCCCGTCTTTTGCGTCATCCCGATCGTGCGCCATGTTTTCCTCCGGTCTTGTCTTCGTGGTCGATGGTGTCGACTTTTCGTCGAAAAGCGTGCAGATACTGGACAGTACCGGGGGAACGCGCATGCGCGGCGCTCGCTGATTCGAGTCATCACGCGCTAGACATCCGCAGCGAACGTGGGTTCGCCGGGCGCCGACGGTACCGCAAAAAGCTTAGTGCAGCGTGATGAGGCCTCCTAATCCATGTATACCCGTAACTACTCCATAAGCGCGATGACAAGCGGCTTACGCGCCGCCCTTCGCCTCCTGCATGTGCGGCGGCGGGCTCGCGAGCTTGGCCTGGTCCATCGGCGTGGCGGATTGTGTGCGCGGGCGTGTGGTGCGCGGTGCGCCGCGTCCCGTGCCGGTGGACTTGCGGCGCGCGGCGTGGCGCTCGGTCGCGCGCTGCATGAGGCAGAACGCGCAGAGCAGCGCGCCGATCACGATGCGCGTCCACCACGAGCTGAGCGTGCCGTCGAAGGTGATGAGCGTCTGGATCGTGCCGAGAATGCCCACGCCGAACACCGAGCCGATCACATAGCCCACGCCGCCCGTGAGCAGCGTGCCGCCAATCACCGTCGCGGCGATGGCGTCGAGTTCCATGCCTTGTGCCTGCAGACCGTAGCCCGAGAGCACGTAGAGCGTAAACACCACGCCGCCGAGCGCCGAGCAAAAGCCCGAGAGCGCATACACGCCGATCTTGGTGCGCGCCACCGGCAGACCCATGAGCAGGGCGGAGCGCTCGTTGCCGCCGATCGCGTAGACGTTGCGCCCAAAGCGCGTGAAGTGCGCAATGACGATGCCTGCAACGAGCATGGCGATGGCCGTGAGCGAGCCCGTGGTGAGCGAGCCGCTGCCCACCGGAATGTTGAATTCGGAAAGCGCGTGAAAACCGGGGTCGTTGATCTGGATGGATTCGGTGGTGATCAGAAAGCAGGTGCCGCGCGCGAGGAACATGCCCGCGAGCGTGATGATGAAGGGCTGCAGCCGGAAGAAGTGGATCAGCGCGCCCATTGCCGCGCCGTAGAGCGCGCCGCAGAGCAAGACGAGCGGCACGACCACGAGCACGGGCCAGTGCAGCTTTTCGGTGCCCACCGCGCAAAGAATCGTGGTGAGCGCGACCACGGCGCCGACCGAAAGATCGATGCCGCCGGAGATGATCACGAACGTCATGCCGATGGCGACGATCAGCAGGAACGCGTTATCGACCAGCAGGCCGAAGGCCACCTGAAGCGAGAAGAACCCGGTGTACATGACCGAGCCGAAGCCGAACAGCACGGCAAACAGCACGACGGTCACGAAGATGGGCAGCACGCGCGGATCGACGAAGCGCTGCGCGCCGCGCCTGCACGCTGCGAGCGTGTTCGAAAATGACAGGGCAGGGCGGTTCATGCTCGGCTTCCCCCGTATGGGTGCGCTTCGTGCTCAGGCGCGCGCGCGGCGTGCGAGAGCAATACGCTTGAGTTGTTGGAACGCGAAGGTGCGCGCGGCGGGCGACTGGATCAGGCACACGAGCAGCACGACCACGGCCTTCACGACGAGCGTGGCCTCGGGCGGCACGCCGATCGAATAGGTGGTGTAGGTGAGCGTCTGGATGATGAGCGCGCCGAGCACCGTGCCCGCGAGACTGAAGCGCCCGCCCAGCAGCGAAGTGCCGCCGAGCGTCACGGCGAGAATGGCGTCGAGTTCGAGCAGGAGGCCCGCGTTGTTGCCGTCCGCGCTGCGCACGTTCGAGCTGATGAGAATGCCCGCAATCGCAGCGGTCACGCCGCAGAACGCATACGCGCCGAACACCACGGCTTGCGACGAAAGACCCGCAAGGCGCGCGGCCACCGGATTCACGCCGATCGAGCGGATGAAAAGCCCGAGCGCGGTGCGATTGACGATGAGCGCGGTGAGCACGGTCACGGCGAGCGCGATCCACACGGCGCACGGTATCAGCGCGAAATAGCCGCCGCCCGCGAAGAGGTAGCCGGGCGCGCCGATCGGGATGATTTGTCCGCCCGTGAGCAATTGCGCCACGCCACGGCCCGCCACCATCAGAATGAGCGTGGCGATGATCGGCTGCATGCCCACGAACGCCACGAGCAGCCCGTTCCAGATGCCGGCAAGTAGACCCACCGCAAGCGCCGCGCCGAACGCCAAGCCCACGCGCGAAGGATCGGCGGCGAGCACCGTGGCGGCCGCTGCACCCGCGATCGCCACGACGGCGCCCACGGAAATGTCGATGCCCCGCGTGGCGATCACGAGCGTCATGCCGAGCGACACCACGACGAGCGGCGCGGCGCGCATGAGGATGTCGATGGGCGCGCCGAACAGGTGGCCGCCCAGCATCGTGATTGCGAGGAAGTTGCCGCGATGCGCGACATCGACGACGAAAAGAGCGATGAGCGTGACCGCCGGCCACACCAGCGGATGCCGGATGACGAGCGAGAGCCAGGCGGGGAGAGCGGGGCGCGTCATCGACGGTCTCCGGCAATGAGGTCGTAGACTTCGTGCTCCGAGCGCGATGCGCCCGAAAGCTCGGCCACCTTGCGCCGGTCGCGCAGCACGGCGATGCGGTCGCTCACGCGCACCACTTCGCTAATTTCCGACGAAATGAACAGAATGCCGAGGCCTTTCGCGCAAAGCGCGCGCACGCGGTCCATGATCTCGAACTTGGCGGCTACGTCGATGCCGCGCGTGGGTTCGTCGAGTATCAGCAAACGCGGCTTGGTCGCGAGCCAGCGCGCGAGCAGTACCTTCTGCTGATTGCCGCCCGAAAGCAGGCCAATGGGCTGCTCGGCGTCGCGCGCCTTGATGCCGAGTTGCTCGATATACTCGTTGGCCAGTTCGCGCTGACGCGAACGCCGGATCATGCGCCACCAGCCCAGTTGCGCCTGCAGCGCGAGCACGATGTTTTCGCGTATCGACAGATCGGCGACGATGCCTTCTTTCTTGCGGTCTTCGGGGCAATAGGCCATGCCGTGCCGTACGGCGTCGCGCGGGGAAGAAAGCTTCACCGGCTTACCGTTGATATGCACCGTGCCCTCATCGGCTTTATCCGCGCCGAACAGCAGACGCGCGGTTTCCGTGCGGCCCGAGCCGAGCAGGCCGGCGAGGCCCAGAATCTGGCCCGGCTGTACTTCGAGATCGAGCGGGTTCAGCACGCCGCGGCGCGCCACGCCTTGTGCGGCGAGATACGGTTCGGCGTCCGAAGCAGCGGTTTCATTGTGCGCGGCCTCGGTTTGCGTGAGCCGCTCGCCCGCGTTCTGCAGGCCCACCATCTTCGCGACCAGCGTTTGCACGGGCAGATCGGCGGCGAGATAGTCGCCTTCGCGCTCGCCGTTGCGCATCACCGTGATGCGGTCGGAAATCGCGTAGGTCTGCTCCAGAAAATGCGTGACGAACAGAATCGCAATGCCCGACGCTTTCAGCTTGCGCAGCACGTCGAAGAGGCGCGCGACTTCGCCTTCGTCGAGGCTCGAAGTCGGTTCGTCGAGAATCAGAATGCGCGCATCGACGGACACCGCGCGCGCAATCGCCACCATCTGCTGCATCGCAATGGGGTAAGTGTCGAGCGATTGCGTGACGTCGAGCGAGAGATTCAGTTCCGCGAGCGCTTCTTCCGCGCGGCGATGAATGGTTTTCCAGTCGATCAGGCCGAGGCCGCGCTTGCGCGGCTGGCGACCCGCGAAAATGTTCTCTGCCACCGAGAGATTCGGGCAGAGATTGACCTCCTGGTAGAGCGTCTGGATGCCGGCGGCCTCCGCCATCTGCGGCGTCGCGAAGTGCACCGCCTGGCCCGCGAGGCGTATCTCGCCAGCCTCTGGCTGGTGCACGCCGGTCAGCACGTTGATGAGCGTGGACTTGCCGGCGCCGTTCTGCCCCATCAGCGTATGAATCTCGCCGGGGTACAGACGAAAATCGACCCGGTCGAGCGCACGCACGCCGGGGAAGGTTCGGGTAAGACCGACAGTTTCGAGTATCGGGGAAACGCTCATGGGCAACCGTGAAAGAGGCCAGAGCGCGCGGCGGACTTCGTGAACCCTTTACGTACTAAGGGCTACGAAGCACACCGCGCCGCTTGCAGCGAGTTTAGTACTTGCGCGACGGCAGCACCTGCGCCGCCACATCCATCGGGAACACCGTTTCGTTCGTCACGATGCGCTTGGGCAACTGCTTGCCCGCCACGACGTCCTTCACGGCGCTCATGAGCTGCGGCCCGAGCAGCGGGCTGCATTCCACGTCGACGTTCATCTTGCCGGCGATCATCGCCTCGAAGCCGCCCTTGGTGGCGTCGAACGACACGACGCTGATGTCCTTGCCCGGCTTCATGCCCGCTTCTTCCATGGCCTGGATCGCGCCGAGCGCCATGTCGTCGTTATGCGCGTAGACCACGTTGATCTTGTTTCCATACGTCTTCGCGAACGCTTCCATGACCTGCTTGCCGCCGGCCAGCGTGAAGTCGCCGCTTTGCGACGCGATGATCTTGAACTTCGGATCGTTCTTGATCACTTCCATGAGGCCCGAGTGACGGTCGTTGGCCGGTGCGGAACCCACGGTGCCCTGCAGTTCGACGATGTTGATCGGGCCGGGATTGCTCTTGTAGTGATCTTCAAGCCACTTGCCCGCACGGCGGCCTTCTTCCAGGAAGTCCGAGCCGATCATCGTCACGTAGAGCGACTGGTCTTTCACGTCGATGTTGCGGTCCGTGAGGATCACGGGAATCTTGGCGCGCTTGGCTTCCTGCAGCACCGGCTCCCAGCCCGATTCCACCACGGGCGAGAACGCGATCACGTCGACCTTCTGGGCGATATACGAGCGGATCGCCTTGATCTGGTTTTCCTGCTTCTGCTGGGCGTCTGAGAACTTGAGATTGATGCCGGCGTCTTTCGCGGCCTGTTTGACCGACACCGTGTTGGCCGTGCGCCAGGCGCTTTCCGCGCCGACCTGCGCAAAGCCTAGCGTGATCTGCTTGTCTTCGGCGTGCGCGACGCCCGCCGCCAACGAAAAAGCGGCCGCCGTAGCGACCAGCCCGCTTACCATGCGAGTTGCCAGTTTCATGCGTGTCTCCGATGTAGCTCTGTGCGTTGTATTTCTTTAATTCATGGCGCTACACCCGCGTCCATCACGGCCGGACAGTATCACGAGAAGTATCGCGCCATCCCTGGCCTCCGGTTATATCCTTTCGGTAAACCGTTAGCCGCCCCTGCTGACCACAATAGACAAACTATATGCAACGTCCGGAACGGATTCGATTAGCGTTTTCCCGATAATCGCAGTCCATATAGTCATGCTATTTATAGGACTTTCTCACTAAGTGGGCAAAGCCATGAACACCCGTAAGCCCAAGCTTCGCTCGGCCGCGTGGTTCGGCACCACGGACAAAAACGGCTTCATGTACCGGAGCTGGATGAAGAATCAGGGAATCCCGGATCACGAATTCGCCGGCAAGCCGATTATCGGCATTTGCAATACGTGGTCGGAACTCACACCTTGCAACGCGCACTTTCGCAAGCTCGCCGAGCACGTTAAGCGCGGCATATACGAAGCCGGCGGTTTCCCGGTTGAGTTTCCGGTGTTCTCGAACGGCGAGTCGAACTTGCGGCCCACGGCGATGTTCACGCGCAACCTCGCTTCGATGGATGTTGAGGAATCCATACGAGGCAATCCCGTCGATGCCGTCGTGCTGCTAGTGGGCTGCGACAAGACCACGCCTGCCTTGCTGATGGGAGCCGCGAGCTGCGACGTGCCGGCTATTGCCGTGACCGGCGGCCCGATGCTCAACGGCAAACATGAAGGGCGCGATATTGGCTCGGGCACGGTGGTATGGCAACTGAGCGAGCAGGTGAAGGCGGGCAAGATCTCGATTCACGAGTTCATGTCGGCGGAGGCGGGCATGTCGCGCTCGGCGGGTACCTGCAACACCATGGGCACGGCTTCGACCATGGCGTGCATGGCCGAGGCGCTCGGCGTCACGCTGCCGCACAACGCGGCGATTCCCGCCGTGGATGCACGGCGCTACGTGCTCGCGCACATGTCGGGCATGCGCATCGTGGAGATGGCGCTCGAAGATTTGCGTCTCTCGAAACTGCTCACGCGCGAGGCCTTCGAGAATGCGATTCGCACGAACGCGGCCATCGGCGGCTCGACCAATGCGGCGATCCACCTGAAGGCGATTGCGGGACGCATCGGCGTGCCGCTCGAACTCGACGACTGGACGCGCATCGGGCGCGGTACCCCGACCATCGTTGATTTGCAACCCTCGGGCCGCTTCCTGATGGAGGAGTTTTATTACGCAGGCGGCCTGCCCGCCGTGTTGCGGCGCCTGGGTGAAGCGAATCTGCTGCCGCATCCCGACGCGCTCACGGCCAATGGCAAAACGCTCTGGGAAAATGTGCGCGAAGCGCCCATCCACAACGCCGAAGTGATTCGCCCGCTCGACAATCCGCTCGTGAAAGACGGCGCATTGTGCGTGCTGCGCGGCAATCTCGCGCCGAACGGCGCGGTGTTGAAGCCTTCGGCGGCCACGCAAAAGCTCTTGAAGCATCGCGGGCCCGCCGTGGTGTTCGAGAACTTCGACGACTACAAGGCGCGTATCGGCGACCCCGAACTCAACGTCACGGCAGATTCCGTGCTCGTCATGAAGAATTGCGGGCCCAAGGGTTATCCGGGCATGGCCGAAGTGGGCAACATGGGCCTGCCGCCCAAGCTGCTCGCGCAGGGCGTGACCGACATGGTGCGTGTGTCGGACGCGCGCATGAGCGGCACCGCGTATGGCACGGTGGTGCTGCACGTGGCCCCCGAAGCGCGCGCGGGCGGACCGCTCGCGATCGTTCGCGACGGCGACTGGATCGAACTGGACTGCGAAAAGGGCACGCTGCGCGTGGATATCAGCGACGAGACGATCGTCGCGCGGCTCGACGAATGGGCCGCGAATCAGCATCCCATTCCCGCCGATCGCAGCGGTTATCGCAAGCTCTATGTCGAGCACGTGCTGCAGGCCGACGAGGGCTGCGATTTCGACTTCCTGGTGGGCTGCCGCGGCTCTGACGTGCCGAGCCATTCGCATTGACATCGCTCGCGCGGAACCCGCGTTGCGGCAGACGCGGGTTCCCGCCCTCGCATCAAAAATTAAAGATTCAACGGATCTCTTTCGACGTTTCCCTACGTTCGGTTTCCTGATTGTTTTGGGCTTTCCGCAACGTTGGATCGTATGCACGCAAAGGCTTGTCGTGCGTCATATGGAGCGGTCAACGCGAAAACATGGGTCGCGTTATGCGGATGCCAGCCGGCGGGCTGGCGGCAGTGACCCATTCAGCCATTCGCGGAGATTCGCCATGAAACTACGATACCTACCAACCCGCCTTCGCTCATGGCGCTGGCGCGCCAGCGCTGCGGGCGCCCCTATCCTGCTTGTCACACTGGGACTGCTTTCGGGGTGTGTCGCCGAAAAGCCGTTCGCCGTGCCCAGTTATGTAGCCGGTGCTTGCGTGAGCGCCGCCGCGGGCTACTACTGCGTGCAGCCCCGCGATTCGCTCGACTCGATCGCGGCTTCGTTCGGGCGGCGGCCCGATGAGATCGCGCAATGGAACGCCATGGAGGCCGCTTCCCCGGTGCGTGCAGGGCAGATGCTCCGCGTGGGGCCGCCCTCGGGCGTCGCGAGCGATTCGCGCGCGGCCGCGCTGGCCACGCCGGCCGTGAACCGCTTCGTTTGGCCGGTTGCGGGCACGGTGGTGCGCGAGTTCGGCACGCAAGGCTCGCGCGGTATCGAGATTGCGGGGCAGGCCGGTGCGGCGGTGAAGGCCGTGGACGGCGGGCGGATCGTCTATGCCGGCGACAAGCTCAAGCAGTATGGCCTCATGGTCATCGTGAAGCACGATGACCACTTCGTCACGGCCTATGGCAACAACCGTCGCCTGATGGTGGCGGAAGGCGCCAGCGTGCAGCGCGGCGCGACCATTGCCGAGATGGGCGGCGGCAGCGAAGGTCAGGCGCTGTTGCAGTTCGAGATGCGCGAGGACGGGCACGCTGTGGACCCGCTTGCGTATTTGCCGCCGGGGTCGGGGCCCGCTATGCCGTGATTGCGTTTTTCCATATGATTCGGAATCCATAGCAAATTGTGAGGCGCTTGCAGGTGCAATCGCTAGGCCGCTTTTGGCGCCCGCTCATCGGCGCTCAGGCAATTCAGGCCCATGAGCGTCGCCTCGACGGCTTCGTCGAGCGGCGTATGCGGCTCGCGCCCGAGCTCCCTGACTAGCCGGGCATTGTCGAGCTGCAACGGCTCGCTCCACAGATAGCGCATCTCCATCAGTTCACGCAGCGTCGTCACGAAGGGCGAGATGGCGCGCACGAAGGCCCAGGCAAAGGGCTTGCTTTGCGGCTTCAGTCCGTGACGCCGGGCGACGCGGCAGATCGCTTCGACGAATTGCGAGCCATCGGCATCCCAGTGGCCGGCCATGTGGAACGTGGAGAACGGAGGCAGCGTGTCGCGCCGTTCGATCAGTTCGAGCATCGTGCGCGCGACGTCGGGCACATACGACCACGCGTGGCCCACGCCGCGCGTACCCGGCTGGCGCACGACCTGCACAGGCGCGCCCGCTTTCACGAGCCCTTGCGCAAACCAGCTATTGCCCACGTGCGGCCCGAAAAAGTCGCCCGCGCGCACGACGATCGAGCGCACGCCATGCTCGCTCGCGGCCTTCATGCGCCGCTCCAGTTCCACGCGAATCGCGCCCTTGCGCGTGAGCGGCTGCTGCGGCGAGTCTTCCCGCAGCACGGGGAACGTTTCGGGGCCGAAGTTGTAGACCGTGCCCGGCAGCACGACAGTCGCGCCCACGGCGGCCGCGGCGGCGAGCGTGTTGTCGATCATCGGCAGGACGACCTGCGCCCAGCGACGGTAGCCGGGCGGATTCACGGCGTGCACGATCACCTTGCAGCCCTGCGCCGCGTTCATGACCGCTTCGGGCGAGAGCACGTCGCCGTCGAGCCATTCGATGCCGCTGGCCGCAGCCGCTCCCGGCGCACCGCCGCGCCGCAGCGCGCGGACTTGCCAGCCGGCGCTTAGCAACTGGCGCGTGACTTCGCTGCCGATTCCGCCGCTTGCGCCAAGTACGAGTGCGCGGTTCTGTCGATTGAGGGGGATGGTGTTCATGCCGGTTCTCCTTGCGGGTGAGCTGTGATGAAGGGCATTCTGCGCCGCTTGCCGTCAATAGAAAATTACCGAAAATAGGCGATAGGCTATACATTTATGTATAGATTGCGATCGAAAAGGGGACCCGAACATGGCCGAAAAGGAACCGAGCTGGGAGTGGTACCGGAGTTTTCTGCAGGTGCTGGAAAGCGGCTCGTTGTCGGCGGCCGCCCGTGCGATGGGCATCACGCAGCCCACCGTTGGCCGCCACATCGAAAGTCTGGAAGCGGCGCTGGGACTCACGCTTTTTACGCGCTCGTCCGATGGGTTTTCACCGACGGCCGCGGCGAATGAACTGAGACCGTACGCCGTCGGTCTTGCGACGACCACAGCCGCATTGCGCCGGGCGGCGAGCAGTCACGGATCGGGTGTGCGCGGTGCGGTGCGGCTGACGGCAAGCCAGGTCATTGGCGTCGAGGTCCTGCCGCCGATACTGACAGCCCTGCGCAACGAATATCCGGAGCTGACGATTGAACTGGTGCTGTCGAACACAGCGGATGACTTGCTTCGTCGTGAAGCCGATATTGCGATACGCATGTTCCGGCCCGTGCAGGAGGCATTGGTCGCCAAACGTATTGGCGCGATCGAGGTCGGGCTGCACGCCCACGAACGATATCTGGCGGTTCATGGCGTGCCCAGGTCGATGAAGGAGTTGTCGCGCCATACGGTCATCGGCTTCGATCAGGAGAACGCGTACATTCGCTCGCTCCAGTCCAGGTTTGCGGCCTACAACCGCAATAACTTTGCATTTCGGGCCGACAGCGACCTCGCCCAGTTGGCCGCGATACGCGCGGGATTCGGTATCGGCGGGTGCCAGTCGCCATTGGCGGCAAGAGACCCGAAGCTGGTTCGCGTACTGCGCGAAGAGTTCTCGTTGACGCTGGATACGTGGGTGGCCATGCACGAGGATTTGCGCACGAGCGCGCGTTGCGCGGTGACATTTGCCGCGCTTGCGTCGGGGTTGACTGCCTATCTACAAGGACCGGGCGCGTAGCGGCGATTTCAACGCGGCGCACGACCCGCGCGCGTATACGAAGCCAGCATGGTCGCGAGTTCCTGTGCCGCAGGCGTGAGCGGCACGGCCGCGCGCTGCAGCAGGCAGACCTGCTGCGCGGCTGGCCGCTCGGCGATCTTGATGCGCGTGAGCCGCTCGGAAAACGGCCCGCGTGCGGCGACCACCGACGACTCCAGCGCGAGGCAGTCCGTCTCGCTGACCCAATGCAGCGTTTCGAACAGTCCCTCCACCGTCGCGACGATGCGCGGCGGCGGCAAGCCGTGGTCGGTGAAGAACGTCGTGAGCCGGCTCGAAGCGAAGGCGTCCGCGATATTGGGCGAGCGTGTGGCGAGCCAGTCGCAGTGCGTGAGCGAGCGCAGCGAGCGCGCTCCCACCTTCGGATGGTCACGGCGGCAAACGACCACTGGATCCGATGGATAAAGCTCCGTGACGGAAAGATCGGTCGTATCGGTCTGGTCCGAAACGAGCGCGAGCGCGAAATCGAGCGTGCCTTCGCGAATCCACGAAATCATCATGCGCGACGTTCCCGTGCGCAGTCGCAGCGCCACGCGAGGAAACCGCTTGCTGTACTGCCCGAGCACGGGCACGAGCGCGTCCATTAGCGGGTCGGTCGTCAGGCCGAAAGCCACTTCGCCCGCGTAATCGCCGCGCAGTTGCTGCGCCTCTTCGCTTGCGCGCTCGCACTCGCCGAGAATCGACGCCGCCCGCACCAGCAGGCGCTGCCCAAGCACCGTGAGCGTCACGCCGCGATTCGTGCGCGTGAGCAACGCGCCACCCAGTTCGACTTCGAGATTCTGCAATTGCTGCGTCACGCCGCTTTGCGCCACGCCGAGCGCGCGCGAAGCCGCCCGCACACTGCCGTGCTGGGCAACGGCGACGAAGACGCGCAACTGGGAAAGCGTGAGGCTCATGGGCGATGATCCATTGCGATCGGTGGAAGTGATCATGATAGACGAATCCGGGCTTTTCCCGAACGCAGCGCCGTCCTAACATCGGTCGGGCAGGAGACCCCTCACTTTCCCCGCAGTTCATCGTGTGCTCGTCATGAAAACAATCCCGTCGATCTTGCTTTCCCTTGCACTTGCGCTAAGCACCAGTGCCTTCGCGCGCGAGGGCAACACCGTGCGCCTCGGCATCGATCCGACCTATCCGCCCATGGACGCCAAGGCGCCCGACGGCTCGCTCAAGGGCTTCGACGTCGATCTCGGCAACGAGATCTGCCGCCGTATTCATGCGCATTGCCAGTGGGTCGAGCTGGAGTTCTCGGGCATGATTCCGGCGCTCCAGGCACGCAAGATCGACGCGGTCATGTCGTCGATGGCGATCACTGCGAAGCGCGAGCAGCAAATTCTCTTCACGTCGAAGCTGTTCCAGTTCAAGTCGCGGCTCGTCGCGCGCAAGGGCGCCACGTTCGGCGGCACCGCGCAGTCGCTGGCCGGCAAGTCGGTCGGCGTGCAGGCAGGCACGCAGTTCGAGACCTATGCGCTCGCGAACTGGGCGCCGGCGGGCGTGCACGTCGTCACCTACAAGAGCCAGGACGAGGTGTTCGCCGACCTCGTGAACGGGCGGCTCGACGCCGCGCTGCTGGGCTACGTCGAAGCCGACTACGGCTTCCTGCGCACGCCCCAGGGCAACGGCTTCGCGTTTGCGGGCGGCCCGATATCGATGGGCGACCGCGGCACGGGCATCGGCATGCGCAAGGACGAAACCGCGCTCGCTGCGCAGATGAACGACGCGATTGCGTCCATGCTGAAGGACGGCACTTACGCGCAGATCGCGCATCGCTATTTCGACTTCGATCCGTACGGAAACTGAGCGGCAACTGAGCGGCAACTGAGCGGAAACTGAGCCGCCGGACATTTTTTTGAAACCGCATTGAATTCATGAACCAGCAATCCATTGCGCTCCTGAGCGCCACGCCCGGTACGCACCGCGAACTGACCAGCTTCCATTTCGGCCCTGCCGACGCGCCCCAGAAGGTCTACATCCAGGCGTCGCTTCACGCCGACGAAACGCCCGCCATGCTGGCCGCCGTGCTGTTGCGCGCGCAACTGACCGAACTCGAGGCGCAAGGCGCGCTCGCCGCGCAGGTGGTGCTCGTGCCGCTTGCCAATCCGGTTGGCCTTAACCAGCACGTGCTTGGCCAGTTCATCGGCCGCTTCGATCTCGCGAGCGGCAAGAACTTCAACCGCCATTTCCACGCGTTTCCCAGGCTGCTCGCGCGCGCGAAAGAAACGCTCGGCGCGGACGTCGATCGCAACCGCGAGCTGATCCGGCAACTGATGCGCGAAGCGCTGGACGCGCAGAATCCGCTCACGGAATTCGATTCGCTCCAGTTGGCGCTGTTGAGGCTTTCGCACGACGCCGATCTCATCATCGACCTGCATTGCTCGCTCGAGGCGGTCATGCACGTGTACACGAGCGAGGCCGGCTGGCCCGATGTCGAGCCGCTTGCCCGCTACCTCGGTTCGCAGGCGCAATTGCTCGCGACCGACTCGGGTGCGCTGGCTTTCGACGAGGCGCATAGCCTGCTGTGGTGGCAACTGCGACAAGAGATGCCGGCCGCGCAGCCCGTGCCCGCCGGTCCCACGGCGGTGACGGTCGAGTGCCGCGGCCAACGCGACGTGTCGTGGGAAAGCGCGCAACAGGACGCCGACGCGCTGATCGATTATCTGCGCTGGCGCGGCGCGATTCTCACCGGCGACGTGAAGCCGCTGCCGGAACTGCTGATGCCGGCTACGCCGCTCGCCGGAAGCGCGCAATTCTATGCGCCGCACAGCGGCATTCTCGTGCACCGCGCGAAGATCGGCGACTGGATCCGCGAGAACGACCCGCTCTTCGATATCGTCGACCCGATGACGGGCGAAACGACGACGGTGAAGAGCACCGTGGAAGGCAATTTCTATATGCGAAGGGCGATTCGCTTCGTCACGGCCGGCGCACCGCTCGGCCGCGTGACGGGCACGCGGCCAACACGCAGCGGCGTGCTGCTGGGGGCTTGAGGCGAAGGGGACTCCCTTCAGGCCTGGCGGGTTTTATCCATCGGCACGATCACGCGCACCCAGAGGCCGCCCTCGGGATGATTGCCGATCTTGAGCTTCGCGTTGCACAGGCGCGCGAGGCGCCGGACGATCGACAGGCCCATGCCCCAATGCGAATCGAGCCCGAGGCTCGCCGCGCGCGAGGCGAGCGCAGGTGACGCCAGCGCGCCACCTTCGGGCAGATTCGCCCCGACGCCTTCGCCGTGATCGCGCACGCTCAAAGTCCACGTGCGCAACCCGCGCGCCGTGCAGATTTCGATGGGCGGTTTGCCGTGCGCCTGTGCGTTGCCCACGAGGTTGTTAACGAGCCGCGCGAGCGCGGAGCGCGGCAGCGCAAACGCCTCGCCGGCGTCCAGCCGCAGCGCGATGCTCGCGTCCGCGTGCGCGCCGTAGACGAAGCGGTCCTTCAAATAGGCATCCACGTTCACTGGCGCATGATTCGCACCGCCGTGGCCGGCCGTATCGACGAACTGCCGCGCGACGTCCTGAAAGAGATCGATGTCCTCGACGAGCGCCACGCGCAAATTCCAGCGCGTGACGGTCATGGCATAGGCGCGCAAGCGCGCAGCCCGCGATTCGATTTGCCGCAGGAAAGCGGCGAAAGTGGCCGACTGGTCCTCGAGCGCGCCGCTGCGGCGGCACACCAGATCGCCGATCGCGCAGGCGAGGCCGTGGAGTTTGCGCGGGCAGTCCGCGAGCACGGGGGGCGCACCGGTGCCGCTCGTCGCGATGCGCAGCGTGTCAATCATTTCCAGCAGATCGCGGCGCACCGTCCGTAGCCACCAGGCGCGCAGTGCGAGCAGCAGCGCGCAGAGGGCCAGCAGGAGCGCCGCGAATCGTGCATCGAACCAGCGAGCGACCGTTTTCAGGCACACGAGGCTCGACGAACAGGCTTTGCGAAGATAGGACGCGTTCGCCGACGTTGCGGCATACGGCGCCCAAATGGCGTCGCGCAGATGAGGCGCCACCTCGGCGCCGACATTGACGATGTCCGGTTTGATCGACACCAACGGAGCAATCCCCCGCACGATCGCACCTTGCGCGGCCAGTTCCAGGTCCAGTTCGGCGTCCTGCTGCTGGGCCGGGTGCGCTGCGGACGCCGGATCGAACGCCGTGTCGCCGAAATTGAAGGGCGAATCCGCATCGAGATATCGAAAACCGACGTGCGCCAGCATCAACGACGCCATCCACAGCAGGAAAATCCGGGCAAACAAGACAATCACCTTTCTTTTTTTGACATCGAAGTTTGGCTTGCGCCGGCGGGCGCATGGTTGAAATAGCCGAAAATCTGGCTATAACCGGCATTGTCCGCGAAGCGCGAGCGCTTCGATTCACGGAAAAGCGCCGGAAAATGCGCCGTTTTTCCCATTGAGCGATGCTGGCGGCCTCGCTGTGCAGTATTTGGGAAGGGTCGCGTTCATGGTCTCAGGTCTGGGGATTCGGCGTGAGCATTCGGAGTCCTTGATAAAATCGTCGGACTCTCGAAGGCTCACGTGTGGCATTTCGTCAGGCAGGCTGACGCAGCGTCCTGAAAGTCGCGCGAACCTCTTCCGTGAATGCGGCAGGCTGCTCCCACGCTGCGAAATGACCGCCTTTCGGCAGACGGTTGTAGTGAATCAGCTTGGGGTAAGCGCGTTCCGTCCAGCTCTTGGGCGCCGCGTAGATTTCGTCCGGGAAGACGCTCACGCCAACGGGCAGCTCGACATGCTTGGGCTCGAAAAAGTTGAGCTTGTTTTCCCAATACAGGCGCGCAGAAGAGACCGCCGTCTTCGTCAGCCAATAGAGCGTGACATTGTCGAGCACATCGTCCTTCGTCAGGCCCTCGGGCTGGCCTTCGAACACGCGTGCGATCAGCGCTTGACCGCTGGCGTCGTGATCGAGCATCCACGCGGCGAGGCCGACTGGCGAATCCTGGATTGCGTAGAGCGTCTGCGGGCGGTTCGCCATTTCCAGCGCGTAACCCAGACCGTGCTTGTAAAAATTGTCGAGCTGGTCGTAGGCGTGTTGCTCATCGGTCGAAAGTCCGGCGGGGGGCGGCGTGCCGTCCTTGAGCGACCTGGCAATAGCGTCGGGCACGGTCGCGGGCATGTTGGTGTGGATGCCGACGAGCCCTGCCGGCTTGAGCAGCGCCAGCTGCTCCGTCACGGCATTGCCCCAGTCGCCGCCTTGCGCCGCGTAGCGCTTGTAGCCGAGCCGGTCCATCAGCACGGCCCAGGCGCGAGCAGTACGCTGAGGGTCCCAACCGGTCTTCGTCGGCTTGCCCGAGAAACCGTAGCCCGGAAGCGAGGGAATGACGACATCGAACGCATCGGATGCACTCCCGCCATGAGCGGTCGGATTGGTGAGCGGCTCGATGATCTTCAACTGCTCGATGATCGATCCGGGCCAGCCGTGCGTGACGATGATCGGCAACGCATTTTCGTGCTTCGAGCGCACATGGATGAAGTGAATATCGAGTCCGTCGATTTCCGTGACGTACTGCGGCAGCGAGTTGAGCCGCGCTTCCACCTTGCGCCAGTTGTAGTCATTGGCCCAGTAGCTGGCGAGTCTTTGCATGGTCGCGAGCTGTACGCCTTGCGAGGCGTCGTCGACGGTTTCGCGCTCGGGCCATTGCGTGGCGACGATGCGCCGTCGCAGGTCGGTCAGCGCCGAGTCTGGCACGTGCACGCGAAGCGGGCGAATCGAAGACGGATCGCCGGCGGCGATCTGTGTGATTCCGCTTGCCGACGGCTTCGAGTCTGCGAAAACGAGCCGGCTCATTGTGGCGCCCGCCACCAGCGTGGCGGCCGCGGCGCCGATGAAGCGCCGGCGCGAAAGGGGTGGAGATTGAAGATCGGTTGACATACAAGTTCCTGATAGAGATGTTGTACCGTGGCGGGCAGAAAGCAACAGACGTGCGCATTCACCTCGGCAACCAAGGTATAAGTCGTAATCCTAACTATTGGTGTCTGAAGCCGGCCCGTAAAAACGGTACGCGCTGGCGTGACGGCTATTCGGTGTCGATCGAACGAATCAGATTGGCGCGCAGCGTCACAATCGCCTTCTGCAATTTCATGAATTCGTCGTGACCCAGCCCGGTCGCATCGGTGAGATCCGCGATTTTCAGACTCTTTTCGCGCAACTTCCGGCCGCTGGCGGTCAGGCTCACACGCACCTGGCGCTCATCTTCCGGATCGCGCCGCCGTTCCACATACCCCATTGATTCTAGCTTTTTCAGCATGGGCGTGAGCGTGTTGGATTCGAGAAAGAGCTTCTCGCCCAGGCCGCTCACCGTCTGGTTGTCCTGCTCCGACAGCGCGATGATCGCAATGTACTGCGGATAGGTCAGCCCGAGTTCGTCCAGAATCGGCTTGTACGCCTTGCCGAACGCCAGATTGGTCGAGTAGACCGCAAAGCAAAGATAGTCTGCGAGCGGCGCGGGCTTGGCGGCTTGCGCGGGGTGGTCCGTCGATTTCATGGTCAATCCTCTTCAGACGAAGGCCTTGATGGCTCGCAAACTTGAATTAATCGTTTGCGATTATATCGTAGGCCGACACCGGTTTCGCCGCACACCGCCATCGCGATGCCCGGCGAAACAGCCACAACGCGGTGGCGCAATCAATGGTGGGCGAAGAGGCTGCTTCGCTCCATGGCGACGCGGCTGCCCGCGTCCGAGGTGACACTGGTCATGCCGCCGTACGCCGTGGCCGCGTTGCCGCTTTCGGTGCCCTCGGCCGCGAGCGTTTGCACGCTCTGACCGCGTTGCGATGCCGGTGCGCCGATTTCGGGGCGGTAGCTCGGGGCCGGGCCGTAGCCGCTGGCGAATGCGGGCGCGGCTGCGCTAGCAGAAAGGGCGAGGAGGAGCGTGGCGATGAGTCGGGTCTTCATGGTGATATCTCGCTAGGTAGGTGCAGTGAGTTTGGGTGTGAGTGGCGATTGCGTTTGCCGGTTACGCGGTGACGACGTTCAGGCTCACGTCGATGTTGCCGTGCACGGCCTTCGAGTACGGGCAGATCTGATGGGCGCTGCGCGCGATGGCTTCCGCCACGTTTTGCTCGACGCCCGGCAGCGTGACCGTGAAGTGCGCGCCCAGGAACCAGGCGGTGCCGGTCTGGCCGATGTCGACCTGGATGTCCACCGAAGCGTCCTGCGGCAGCGCGACTTTCTTCAGCGATGCGGCGATGCCGAGCGCGGAGATGTAGCAGGCAGACCATGCGCCGGCGAACAACTGCTCGGCGCGCGGGTGCGGTTCGGTCGCGACGATGTCGAGCGTGTCGCCGGTTGAAGATGTGAGCTGGAGGTCGACCACGCCAAATTCGCCTTTTTGGGCGGCGGGGTCGTGATTGATGGTGGTGTGGGTGTTGCCCGAGAACAGCACTTTGTCGATCGTTGCCATGATGCGCTCCTTGATTGAATCCGGGGTTCGGTGATATGCGTCGCGTAAGATCGAATCGCATGCGACGCATAATGGACGAGGAAATCCGGCTTGTCAAGCGCATGAGATTAACTCGCATACGATTTATATGGGGCAGCTTCGGCGCGGTGAGATGTTATCCATCGTATAGAGAGGGTATTCGCGATCGAAACCTTTTTCCCGGCTCCCGCGGGGGGGCCGGGAAAGCGCCTCGCCACGGCGCTTCAGGCTTTCGCGAGCGCTTACGCAGCCAGTTCGATGGACGGTTCGCAAACAATGGGGAAGTTCACCGAATTGGCGATATAGCACTGCTCATGCGCGGCGTGATGCAGCCGTTCGGCGAGGCTGCGGTTGTCGCTCGCGCGAATCGTCACGCGCGGGCGCAGCACGATCTTCGTGAACGAGCCGCGCTGCGGCGTATCCGCCATCGTGCCTTCGGCCTCGTCTTCATAGGCGAGCACCGCGATGCCCGCTTCGGCGCACAGGTGCAGATACCAGAGCTTGTGGCACGCGCAAGCCGAAGCCACGAGCAGGTCCTCGGGGTTCCAGCGCGAGCCGTCGCCGCGAAAGGCCGGGTCCGACGAACCCGCGATGTCGGGCTTGCCGTTCGCGCGGATCACGTGATCGCGGTCGTAATCGCGATAGCCCGAGGTGCCGCTGCCGCGATTGCCTGTCCATTGCACCGAAACGCGGTAGGTGTGTTCGCCATGCGCCATGCTGACTCTCCGTTTTGCATCGAAAAGGGGTGGGTCATTATGACCGCATTCGGCATTTTGGTATACCATTATGCCGAAATGGTGAAAATCGGGACTGGCCGGGAACCGGGCAAAACACGCATGGAAACAAAATTCGACTCCACGGCGGACGCGGTTGCGTCCGGGTTGCGCGACCTGATCGTGAGCGGCGAACTGGGCAGCGGCGAGCGCCTTGTCGAGCGCGATCTCGCGGAGCGTTTCGAGGTGAGCCGCATTCCGCTGCGCGAAGCCATCCAGCGGCTCGCGCGCGAAGGGCTGGTCGAGATTTTCCGCAATCGCGGCGCGGTGGTGCGCATGCTCACGGTGCAAGACGTGGAGGAGATCTACGGCTTGCGCGCGCTGCTCGAAGGCGACGCGGTCTTTCACAGCGTCAAGCGCATCGACGACGAAACGCTTGCACGCGCGGAACTCGTGCACCGTCTGCTCGACGAGGCGGCCACCACGAAGAAGCAGGGCGAGCTCAACCGCGAGTTTCACGAACTGCTCTACGGTGCTTGCGGCAACGCCCGGCAACTGGCCGCGATCCGCGAACTGCGCGCGCAGGTGGATCGCTACGAGCGGCTGCAGAATACGCTGCTCGCCGATACACCCTCGTTTCAGCACGAACACGAGGCGATCCTGGAGGCGTGTCTCGCACGCAACGCACGCGGCGCGCGCGCCCTGACCGTGGCGCATATCAGCTCGGCGAGGCGCATCGTGCTCGCCGTGGTGGAGCGAATGGACGCGCAAGGCTAGCGCGCTTGCATCATTGTGTTCACGACCATCGCCCTGGTTTTTACGACATTTTTTCTTGTGGCCCCTACGGACCAGACCCTAGACTGGATGCATCGAAACGACTGGAGACGCCATGTCGATCTCGCGTGCAACCGAGCGCCTGGATGAGCGGTTCACCTCTGTGCAGCCCGGCATTGGCCGGCTCGTGCTGAGGCGCTTCGATCCGCGCCACGACTCATGGGAAGCGCTCACGCGTTTGCTGCATCGCGCGTTCTCGCGGCTTGCGTCGCTCGGATTCCACTGCGCATGCGTCGACCAGGCGGTGAGCCTCACGCGTGAACGCGCGCTGGCTGGAGATTGCTTCGTCGCCGTCTGCAATGGCCGGATCATCGGCTCGCTCACGGTGGAAGGTCACGATAGTCATTCGCAGTGCGAACATTATCGCCTGCGCAGCGTGGCTTCGGTCCATCAGTTCGGCATCGAGCCCAAATGGCAAGGCCGCGGTATCGGCCGTGCGCTGCTCGCTTTCGCGGGGCGTTGGGCGGCTGCCCGTGGCTGCACGCAGCTCGCGCTCGACACGCCGTTTCCCGCCGCTCACCTCATTGCGTTCTATCGCGCACAAGGCTTTAGCCTCGTCGATGTCGTACGTTTCGCCGGGCGTGGCTACGACAGCGCCGTGCTCAGCAAGGCCGCTGTGGCGCGTGGCGGCATGGGGTACCCGCACGTAACTGGATCGCTGGCGCACTGCACGTCGGCAAGTCCGTTCGCCTGAGCGCGCGTCACGCTTACGCTTTGCGCGTGCGCGCCGCTTCGCGCTCCAGATAGCGCAGGAACTCGTCGGCGGGCATGGCCTTCGCGTAGAGCCAGCCCTGCGCGAACTGCACGCCGCGTTCGCGCAGATACTGCGCTTGCGCCTTGGTCTCTACACCTTCTGCGATCATCATCAGGTCGAGGCTGCGCGCCATTTCGATGACGTGCGGCACGATTTTGTTGATTTCCTCGCCGCTCGCGAGCGAACGGATGAACGAGCGGTCGATTTTGATGCCATCCGCCGGCAACTGCTGCAAATACGAAAGACTCGAATATCCCGTGCCGAAATCGTCGATGAAGATGCGGTGGCCCGCCGCGCGAAACGCTTCGAGAACGGGCGCGGAACTGGCTGTATCGATGAGCGTGCGCTCGACCGCTTCGAACCAGATCTGCTCGGGGCGCACTGCATATTTCGCAAGGCTGGCCTTGAGCACCTCGAGCACGCGTGTGCCGGCGAGATCCTTGCCAGCGAGGTTGATCGAGACGTGCAGATCGCCGCGCCTGGCGAGCACGGCTCCCACGCCATGGAACACCGAGCGCACAACCTGATCGGTGATGGGCTCGATGAGGCCGAGCGACTCCGCCATGGGAATGAACGTGTCCGGCGCGGCGATGGTGCCGTCTTCGAGCTTCCAGCGCACGAGCGCTTCCGCGCCCACGCAGCGCCCGCTTTCCAGCGAAACGAGCGGCTGCAGCCACGCCACGAACTGGCGCCGCCGGATCCCCTCCAATATCGCGTTGCGTGGCGTGCGCAGCTTGCGGCGCCAGAGCATGACGAGCCACGTGCCGATTACGCTCAGGACGAGCGCTGCGGGGAGCACGGTTCGCAGTTGTGCGGGCAGGTTGCGGCGCAGGCGCTCCTCGGGCTCGTACGAGACCACTGCGATGGGATAGCGGCTCGAGCGCTCCACGACGTAATAGCGCCCCTCGAAATACTGGCTGCTGTGGGTGCGTTCGAGCGCCGCGCGTACCAGGGCGGATTCTGTGCGCGCCCAGCTTGAAATGACGGCACCGTCCTGCGTTTCGAGCACGGCCAGCTCGATGGTGTCGTCGAGCGGCACGATGTCGAGGTAGAAGCGCGGATCGATCACCACGACATGATTGGCGAGGCGCAGGTTGAGCATGTGCCGCTCGTTGCCGGGCTTGCCGACTTCGGTATGCCATGCGGTGAAGCCGCCGGCGTAGGTCCATTCGGGCGGAGGCAACGGGGTGTCGAAGGCGCCCCGCAGCGAACTGCAGCGAAGCGCCTCGCCATCGGTCCAGGCGACTTCGCGAATGTATCGAAACTGTTCCTCGATCTGCCGTAGCCGCTGCATGTGTTCGAACGTGCACGACATGTCGGAGTAAGGCGCGAGTTGGCGCAGCGCAGTCTCGGCTTCGGAGGTCACCAGCTCGGCGCGCAGCAGCGCGCGCCTCGAAAAGACATCGATCTGTTCGCGCTGCTGGCGTTCGTAGACGGCGTCCGCTGCGTACACCACCACCGTGAGCGTTACCAGGACGGCGAGCGCCACGGCACAAAACGTCGTCAGGGCGGTGAGTCGGCTGCTCATGGTGGTCGGTCGGACTCCGGCTGCGCGAACAAAGGCGACGGGTAGCGGGCATGTGCGGCGTGTGTCGCGAGCGCGTCATCGATCGCCGCTGCCGATGGTAGCGTCTTTCCTGCGCGGGCGACGCGCTGCTGTCCCGCGCGAGACAGCAATCAGAGTGCCCGATGGGGCCTGCGCTCATGCACGACGCATGAGCGTAGCCAGCGGATCAATCAAGCGCGCGCCGGATCGATCGATCGGGAATCCTCTGCAACGACGCGATTGCGGCCGCCTTCCTTCGCGGCATAGAGCCGCCGGTCGGCCACCGACATGAGCGCTTCGTAGTGGGCGGGGCAATCGGCGGGACTGGCCGCCACGCCAACGGAAACGGTGAATGCAATCGCATCCGGGTTCACGGCTTCGCCGGGCGTGCTGGCCACATGCGCCGAGTCTGCCGAGTGCGCTTCGACCGCCAGACGGATGCGCTCGGCGACGCCTGCCGCCGTGGCGAGATCGGCGCCGGGAAGCAGCGCCGCGAACTCCTCGCCGCCCACGCGCGCGGGCATTTCTGCGCTGCGCAGGTTCTTGCGCAGGATGTCTGCGAATATCACCAGCACGCGGTCGCCCGCCGCGTGGCCGAAGCGGTCGTTGACGCGCTTGAAGTAGTCGATGTCGAGCATCAGCATCGCCATGGCGGGCGCGGCCGCCTGGTCATTGCCTTCGCGGGCGGCGCGTTCGAGTGTTTCGTCGAAGACCTCCTGGAAGCGCCGCCGGTTCGCGAGGCCGGTGAGCGGATCGCTGCGCGCGAGCGTTTCGAGCCGCGAACTCGCCTCGACGTATTGGCCGAAGATGTTCTTGACGATGAAGAGCGTGCCGACGAGCAGCACGGCGATCGCCAGCCACGCGACGATCAGCGGGCTGCTGAACACGTGGCGCGCTGCCGCGAGCGTGAGTTCCGAGTTGTCTGTGTTCGTGAGCAGGATCCAGTGCGACTCGCCCACGTGCTGGAAGATCAGATACTTGCCGGCGCGCTGGGCGTAGCCCTGGCCGCGCTGCATCCAGGCGGCGGCCGACGCGCGCGCCATGTCGAGCAGATAAGGATCGAATCTGGCGGGACGCTGCGCGGTGATCTTGCCATCGACGAAATACACGAGGTCGCCGTTACTGTTCAGGAGACCGAACTCGGCAGGTTCCTCGTCGTCGACCAGGTTGGCGTAAGCGAGCTGGAGCGCGAGCAGGCGCGAGGGCGCGACATCCATTACCACGGCGCCGCGAAAGCGCCCTTCCGCGTAGACGGGCACGCTGAGCGTGGCGATCGCCTCGCTTTTCTTCGATTCCGTATAGATCGGAGTCCAGAGGATATCGTGTGCCACACTCTGCCCGGTGGGATGCGGGTGGTAGTAGGGCATGGTGCTGAAGCGCCGCAACAGGTCGGGCGCGGGCGCGTCCGGGCGCGCGGGCGAGAGCACGTACAGACCGTTGGCGGAGATGTAGGCAACCGTGCTTTGCACCGCGTCGGCGTTCTGGCTGATCGCGAGGAGCGGGCTGATCGAGCGCGCGAGCACGATGTCGGCGGGCAGCGTGGCCGCGTCGCGGTGAAAGCCCTCGATTCCAGCGAGACCCTGCGCATTGGTGCCGAAAACGAGCGGTCCATCCATTGCGCCGGGAACGTCCCATTGCAGCTTGTCGCTGTCGTGCAGCGCGGCCTGTACCGCCGGGTCCTGCAGGCCGGCGCGCTGCTGACTCGGCGAGGCGAGCACGTGTTCTGCATAGTCGCGCAGGAACAGCAAACGCCGGCGCTCGGCGGAGATCAGCGCGTCCACCGCCACGGCCCGCACCTCCAGGTCGCGCTGGCGGCTATGGAGGTCGTAGCGCGTCATCTGGTAGATCTGGCGCAGGCCCACGCCGGTCACGAGCGCCATGGCCGCGAGAAAGCACACCGTCACCACGAGATGCGGGCGTTTCATGACCATGCTGGAAAAGCCATGCGGCCGCGTGCGGCCTGGCGTGTGCTGCATGAAGCCCCCGGGACTGCGAATGGACGCGCGCGCATCGCGGTGCGGCGTGGCCCGGCGGCGCGGTTCCGGGCATCGCGATGAGCATAGCATCGCCCGTCGGGCGGGGCTCCGCGCCCGCGCGGCGTGTCAGCGCCGCCTCAGGCTTCCGGGATGGCGCGCTCCCCGACACTCAACCGCGCCAGGCCGAATGGCGGATCACGCTGCAGAAGTTGCCGGCGTGGAAGTGCGGGTCCTTGTCGGCGAGCACATCGGCCTTCACGTTGCCGAACGTCGTAGCGGGCTTGTGCTTGATACCGTCATAGAAGGTCTGGATGATGTCTTCCTTGAAGTGCTCGCTGCGCGGGTGCGCGTGGACCACGGCCTCGCGTTCGGTGTCGCTGAAGCGGTCGTAGGCAATGCCGAGCACATCCATTTCGACCCCCGCCGTGACGAGCGCGATCACGGGATGCATGTGCTGGGGGATGCCCGGCGTCGTATGCAGCGCGATGGCGGTCCACACGAGGTCGATGTCGTGCTGAGAGATGCCGTGGCCGCGCAGGAAATCGCGCGCGGCATTCGCGCCGTCCACTTCGAAGCGCTCGTGCTCGCTGCTGTGCGTGTGCGTGAGGCCCATGTCATGAAACATGGCGCCCGCGTAGAGCAGTTCGCGGTCGAACTTCAGGCCGAGCCGGCGTCCGGCCAGCGCGCCGAAATAATAGACACGGCTCGAATGATGGAAAAGCAGCGGCGATTCGGTATCGCGCACGAGTTCGGTGATTTCGCGGGCGAGTTTGCTGTCGGGGATCGCGACATCGGCAAGGGTCGGGGTCATCTTGGTGCTCCGTCGGGGTGGGTGATGACCTCTATTCTGGGTGGCGCCAGGGTTGTCCTCAATCGACGGATACCGTGGTTTTCTGCCAATTCGACCGAAATTGCGCTAGCGGGGATTCGCGGCGCATATCGGCAGCACCGAAATCGGCAAAATTTCGCCGCAATAAGGGATTAGCGGCGATAATCGGCAAAATCGATTCGATCGGCGCGCATTTAATGCGCTATGCATGTGACGGCGAGATCCGGCCTGCGAATCGCACAAATTGGGCGCACGGGGACGCTGCAGGGAACGCGCCGCGCCAACCAGGTTGATAAGAACAAGAACCCACGCGACAGACTATGTATTCGATCCTGCCAGCGTTCGTGTCCGCATTATTTCTCGGATTCGGCGTCTACGTGCTCCTGACTGAGGGCTTCACGCGCCTCTCGGTGCCGTTCGCCTTGATGTGCGCGACCACGTTCTTCTGGCAGGGCACCTGGGCCTTTCTGTTCCAGACGTCCGACCCCGAACTCTCCGCCGCGCTGGTGAAGGGCGGATATTTCTTCATTCTCTTTCTGCCCACCACGTTCTATCACTTCGTGACCGAAGTGAGCGGCCGGCGCGGCGAACGCCCGCTGCTCATCGCCTCCTATCTGCTCAGTGTGCTGCTCGCGGCGCTGCTGCTGTTGAGCGACGCCGTCGTGGACGGCTACGGCACGTTCTTCTTCGGCAAGTATCCGAAGGCGGGCATGCTGCATCCCGTGCATGTGGCGCAGACGGTGCTGCTCGCCTGCCGCAGCGCGTGGCTGCTGTACGCTGCGCGCGGCCAGACGCAGGCGCACGACCGCCGCAAGCTGCTCGACCTGTGCTTCGTGAGCCTCGGCCTTTACACGTTCGCCGCGACCGACTACGCCGTGAATTACGGGCTCGCGTTCTATCCCGTGGGCGCGGTGTTCATCGCCATCAGCCTCGGCATTCTCGCGGTCACGATCGTGCGTTACGGCCTCATGCGCCCGTACCTCATCGCGGCCACGGTGGCGCACGAGGTCGCCACGCCGCTTGCGGCCATCGGCATGCATGCCGAGGAAATCGGCAATGTGCTGCCCGAACTTATGCGCGGCTACCAGTTGGCCGTGCAGCACCAGTTGTGCGTGGACGGACTCTACCCGGGGCAGTCGGAGCGCCTTTCGTCGCTCGCCACGTCGATACGCCGCCAGGTGGACAGCACGAGCACAGTGGTTGAAATGTCACTGGCATCGTTTACGCTCGACCGGCTCGACCGGCGCAGCTTCGAGACTTACCCGGTGCGTTCCTGCGTGAATGCGGCGCTCGAGCGCTTTCCATTTCGCACCGGCGAGCGCGATATGGTGGAAGTGACGCCCATCGACGCGCAACTGAGTTTCTCGGGCTCGGATTCGCTCGTCGTGTTCGTGCTTTTCAATCTGCTCAAGAACGCGCTCTTCGCGATTCACGCGGAAATGGCCGAACGTAGCGACAAGGTGAGTGATTACGTGGGCCGAGTGGAGATCAGCGCGACGAGCGAAGCGGACTTTTGCGTGCTGCGCTTTACCGACAACGGCTGTGGCATTCCCGGCGATATTTTGCCGCGCGTGTTCGATCCGTTTTATTCGACCAAGGCGCACGGGCGCGGCACCGGCATGGGCCTCACGTTCTGCCGCCGCGTGGCCGAAGCGCTGGGCGGCACGATAGCGTGCGAGTCCGAGCCACACGTTCACACCACCTTCACGATCCGCCTGCCCGAGCCCGGCACGAGCGCGGATCGCGCGCTGCATGACGCACCGGCGAAACCCCGCCGCTTTCCGGCGGGGCAGGATTTCGCGGGCTAGTTCATGTAGCCGGGTTCAACACGCTTAGTTCGAACCCGAGGGCAGGACCAGCTCGTATTCCTTCACGCGCTCGATGATGCCGGGCGGAAAGCGGCGAATGCGCTTGTCGGTGCCGGCGAAGAGAATCTGCTGATAGCCGAGCGAAACAGGCCGCCCGTCCACGCAGAAGCGGAACACGAGATACGCGGAGCACTGACGCACCTGGAAGGTGTTGAGGTAGCAATCCACGCGCTGGAACGGAAAGGTTTCCTGCACGTATTCCTGGTGCGCGCGCTTGGTGACGAACACGCCGCCCGAGGCGAGCAGATTGTTGTGAATGCACTCGTGAAACCAGCGTTCGCGGCAAATGCCCTGCCATTCGAAATAGCGGGCGAAATACGTGTTCATGAACGCGTTCGAGTCCTTCAGGTAGATATCGATGACGTGATGGAACGTTTTGGTCGGCGTAGCTTCCATGATTTCGTCGGAGAATCCGGCGGTGCCACGGGACAGGACGGCGGGAATGGATTCGCGTGCGTACATCAGAGTGACTCCAGATAAGGACTGCAGGCGGCAGCCGCGCGTGCCTCCGCAGAAAGGGAGGCATGCATCATTCTCTTCGTCTTCCTCTTCATCCAATACCGTGCTTCCCACATACGCAAAGCGGTTCATGCTCGCAGGGCGCGATAACGTTTGCGCGTGTTTTCGTTGATCGCGCTTTTGCGGCTTCGGGTTGCTGTGTCCAGGCGACACGCCGCATAATTCACTTGTTTACCTCGCGGCATGGCATGAGCCGCATGAAGTGCAGCGCGCTTAACCGAGATCCAGCATGAGCTCCATCGTCAGACAGCCGGTTTACCATCCCGTCTCCGTCGTTTTCCTCGACGACAGCCCCGACTTCCTTTACGCGCTGCGCGGCCTCTTTCCGGGCGCGGGCACGGACCGCTATTTCACGAGCGCGCGAGAGACGCTGGCCTTCGTCGCTTCGCACGAGGCACGGCAGAGCGCGCGCAATCCCGCTGCGGGCGCTGCATGGTCGGAGTTCGAGAAGAAGGGCGGCAATGCGCTAGGCGAGGACGTGATGGCCGACGCGGCGCGCTTTGGCGATATCGCCGCGCTCGTCGTGGACTATGAAATGCCGGAGATGACTGGCGTCGAGTTCCTTGCGGCCGCGAAGGATCTGGCGTGCACGCGCATCCTGCTCACGGCCACGGCCGACGAGTCGCACGCGGTGGAGGCGTTCAACGCGGGACTGATCGACTTCTATGTGAAGAAGTCCGATCCCGCCATGACCCGCAAGCTGCGCGGCGCGATCGACGACGCCAAGCGCAAGTTCTGCGCTAGGCGCGGCCATATCGGCGTGCATGGGGTGGGCGCGATCTACGCGAACCGGCGCATTGCCGACGTGCTGCACGAAGTCGCGTTGCGCGAGCGCATCGTCGAGTACTACTGGCGGCCCGAGCAGAATGCCGTGCTGACGTTCGACGCCGAAGGCAACGCCGGCGTGTTTCTCGCATGGGACAGCCACGACTGGGCGGCGCAATGCGATGTCGTGGCCGACGAGGGTGGCCCGGAAGCCCTGCGCGAGGAAATGGCGGCGCGCCGCATCATGCCGGTTTACTGGCCGAACGAAGCGTATCGGCCTGGCATGTCGCGCGTGGAGTTTGCGACGCCCCAGCCGGTGCCGGGACTCGAGGATACGCATACGAGCTGGACGCGTATCGGCGATCCGGGTCTTGCACCCGGGTTGATCACGTTTGCTGCGTGGCGGGCGGTGCAAGGCGCGCCGGATGAGGGCGAGCGCCTTGCGTGATTACGTCGCGAACAGCCTTTAGAACGTTTCCCAGTCTGCGGATTCGTTAGCGGCGGTGGCCACAGGGCTGGCCGATGCCGCCTTTGCCGTTGCCGCGGGTGCTGCCGGTGCTGCGTTCGCGGACTTTCCAGCGGCCTTCGCGCGTGCGGGCGGCACCGAGCGCTTGAGCGGTGCCGCCGGGCGCACGGCAGGCGCGCTTCGAGCAGGCGCTGCAACTGTCGACGCAATCGCCGGCTCAGCCTGCGCCCCGACCCGGAACACCGTCACGACATCGCGCAAGCCATTCGACTGCGCCGCCATCGACTGCGCAGCGGCCGATGCCTCCTCCACGAGCGCCGCATTCTGCTGCGTGACTTCGTCCATCTGTGCGACGGCGCGGTTCACCTGCTCGATGCCCGTATGCTGCTCCTCGGACGCTGCTGCGATTTCGCCCATCAGGTCGGCCACGCGGCGCGCCGAAATCACCACCTCGTCGATGGTTTTACCCGCTTCGTCGACGAGCCTCGTGCCTTCCGACACCTGCGCCACCGACTGCCCGATCAGGTCCTTGATCTCCTTCGCGGCCGTCGCGCTGCGCTGCGCGAGGCTGCGCACTTCGCCCGCCACGACGGCGAAGCCGCGGCCCTGGTCGCCGGCGCGCGCCGCTTCCACGGCCGCATTGAGCGCGAGGATGTTGGTCTGGAAGGCAATGCCGTCGATCACGCCGATGATCTGCTCCACGCGCTGCGAGCTGCTCGAAATCTCGTTCATCGTTTCGACCACGCGGCGCACGACTTCGCCGCCGCGCGCGGCGACTTCCGATGCGTTCACGGCGAGCGTATTGCCCTGGCGCGCGTTGTCGGTGTTGTGCTTGACCGTGGTCGTGAGCTCTTCGATGCTGGCGGCCGTTTCCTCCAGTGAGGCGGCTTGCTCCTCGGTGCGCGAGGACAGGTCCAGGTTTCCGGATGCGATTTCCTTCGCGCCCGTTGTAATCGATTCAGCCGAAGTCTGAATGCGCTGCACGGTTTCGACGAGACGGCGCTGCATCTGCTGCATCGAGTGGAGCAGGCTGTGCTGGTCGCCGGGCGCGAGATTCACATGAGCCGTGAGGTCGCCTTCGGCAATGCGCTGGCAGATCTCCGAGGCGTATTCCGGCTCGCCGCCAAGGCTTCTGCGGATCGTGCGGATGAGCCACATGAGGCCGAGCGTCACCGCTGCGCCGATCACGGTCACGAGCAAGAGGTTGCTGATCAGCGCGCTGCGGAAGGCGTCGTCGATGTCGTCGGTATAGATGCCGGTGAAGATGTGCCAGTCCCAGCCCGGCACGAGCGCGGAATAGGTGATCTTTTCGACCGGCGCGCTCTTGCCGGGCTTCGGCCACCAGTAGCTGCTGTAGCCGTCGCCGCCCGTGGACGAGCTCTTGACGATCTCGAGCGCCACATGCGTGCCGCGCGGGTCGGTCATGTTCGCCTGGCTCTTGCCTTCCATTTCCGGCTTGGGCGGCACGAGCAGCGCCATGGCGTTGCTGTCGTAAATGCCGAAGTAGCCGCTCTGGTCGTCGCCGTAGCGCGTGCCGCGCAGCGTGGCGATGGCGAGACGCTTCGCGTCGTCGGCGCTCATGTGGCCGGCGGTCGCTTCCTTCTGGTAGTACGAGACCACGCCCAATGCGGTTTGCGTCTCCTGTTCGACCAGGTTCTTGCGGTCCGTGACCATGCCCGAGCGCGTCATGAAGGCGTTGGCCACCACCATCACGACGAGCGAGATCCATAGCAGCCCGACGATGCTCCAGGCTTTCTGATTCAACGTTGTTCGCTTCACGTTCGTTTTTCTCCAGCCATCTTCGATTGTTTTTTGCGTGACGGTGCACATGTGCAGCGCCATCGTGTTTAACGGATGGTTCGAACGGAACCTTAAGCTTTGCTTATGGGTTCTTTGCGCTGGGTAGGGTTTGGTATATCAATTCTTTCGTTAGCCTTTCGCTCGCGGCGACGCCGTCGAAGCCCGCACGACAAGGCGCGGCGCTGAAACCACACACACGCGCGCAGCCGTGCCGGTGGCCGAATCTGTCGCCTCGACCAGTTCCGTCAACAATTCGACGGCCAGCTCCGCCGCCTCGACCGTTGCGACCGCAACGGTCGTGAGTGCGGGCCGCGACTCGCGCGCAAGCTGAATATCGGTGATGCCGACCACGGAAAGCTCGCGCGGCACGTCGAGCCCGAGATCGGCGGCGGCCTGCATCGCGCCGAGCGCGGGCAGGTCGTTGGTCGCGAAGATCGCAGTGAGGTCGGGATGCCGCGCCAGCAACTCGCTCGTGGCCGCGTAGCCGCCTTGCGTCGTATCCGGCGCGTAGCGCACGGGCGCGAGCGCGCCGTCGAGGCCGGCTGCCTGCATGGCCGCGACGAAGCCGTCATAGCGCGCTGCGTGGATGCCGGAAACCTTGCTGCCGACAATCGCGCCAATGCGCCGGTGCCCGAGCGTCAGCAAATGCTGCGCGGCAAGCTCGCCTGCGCGCCGGAAGTCCACGGCCACGCAGGGCAGGCCCGGCGGGTCGAGCGGCCGCTCCCACATGCACAGCACCACGGGCGCGCCGCGCCGCACGGTGGCGCGCAGGTCGGCAAAGTCGAGATTGGCGTTCATCACGAGCACGCCCGCCGAGAGCGTGCCCGCAATCTGTTCGAGGTAGGCGCGGCCCGTTTGCGGGTCGCCGTCCGTATTGCAGATGATGAGGAAGCGCCCGCTGCGCCGCAGCGCATTCTCCACGGCGAGCGCGAACTCCGGGTAGAACGGGTTAGCGATGCTCGACACCATGAGCGCGATGGTGGGCGGCCGCCCTTCGGCAAGCGCGCGCGCCGACAAATGCGGGCGATAGCCCAGCGCCTCGACCGCTTCGAGCACGCGTTGGCGTGTGGCTTCGCCCACGCGCCCGCGCTCGCGCAAGACGTTCGAGACGGTGGCCGGCGTGACGCCGGCGCGGCGCGCGACTTCGTTCAGGGTCGGCATGCGATCTCAAAATATGGGAAGGCGATTCAACATTTGCATGATTGTGACGGCCACTGCAACATTGGCCCGACAATCAAAACGAATATCGGAGACAAGCCAGCCAGATCGCCCATGCGATCGCTTTTTTATGGGCTGCTGATTAAGCGCTTAATCTCCGTTTCGTGCCGATTAGAACATGGAGACGGGACGATGGCGAGCATTTCGTTGCGCGGCGTTCAGAAGGCATACGGCGAGAATGCGCCGGTGATTCGCAACGTCGATCTGGAGATCGGCAGGAACGAGTTCTGTGTATTCCTCGGCCCATCGGGCTGCGGCAAGTCCACGCTGCTGCGCATGATCGCGGGCCTGGAAGACCTGACCGACGGCGATATTTCGATTGGCGGCAAGCTCGTGAACGACGTGCCCGCCGCGCAGCGCGGCGTGGCGATGGTGTTCCAGAGCTACGCGCTGTTCCCGCACATGACCGTGTACGAGAACATGGCGTTTGGCCTGAAACTCGCGAAAACGCCGAAGGCCGAAATCGACCGCAAGGTGCGCGAAGCCGCACGCATTCTTCAACTCGAAGCGTTGCTCGAACGTCACCCCAAAGCGCTTTCGGGCGGGCAGCGCCAGCGCGTGGCGATTGGCCGCGCGATCGTGCGCGAGCCCGGCGTGTTCCTGTTCGACGAGCCGCTTTCCAATCTCGACGCCACCTTGCGCGGCCAGACGCGTATCGAGATCGCTCGCCTGCATCGACAGTTCGAGCAGGCCAGCGTGGTGTACGTGACGCACGACCAGATCGAGGCGATGACGCTCGCCGACAAGATCGTCCTGCTGCATAGCGGTAAGGATACCGAACGATACGGCAGCATCGCCCAGGTGGGTGCGCCGCTCGAGCTTTATCATCGGCCCGCGAGCCGCTTCGTGGCGGGCTTCATCGGCTCGCCGCGCATGAATTTTCTGCCGGCGCGCGTGTCGGCTATCGAGGCGAACGGCGTGAGCGTCACACTCGACGAAAGCGGCGAAACGGTGCGGCTGCCAGTGCAGGGCGCACGGCTTGCGGTGGGTGCGCCTGTCACGTTCGGCGTGCGGCCCGAGCATCTCGAACTGATGAATGGCAGTGTCGTAGCGTCAAAGGATGATAAGGACGCCTTGACGATTGCGCGCACCATTACCCTGGTCGAAGAGCTTGGCGAGCACAGCTACGTGCACCTCGAGCAGCCTGGCGGTGCGGTGCTCGTCGCCAAGGCGCCCGGCGACGCACGGCTAGGTAGCGGCGACACCGTCCAGTTCCGTGCGAGCGCGAGCGCCTGCCATCTGTTTGCGGAAGACGGCTTCGCCGTCGCGCCGCTCGCCACCGCCGATCAACCTGCATGACAACAACCACCGAGGACACAGGGATGCGTCTTGGAGTCTGCTATTACCCGGAGCACTGGCCGGAGGCCATGTGGAAAGACGACGCCGCGCGCATGAAGGCGCTGGGCATCGCGCAGGTGCGTATCGCCGAGTTCGCGTGGAGCCGCATCGAGCCCACGCCCGGAGAATTCGACTGGGGCTGGCTCGATCGCGCGATCGACACGCTCGGCGCCGCCGGCCTGCAAGTGGTGATGTGCACGCCCACCGCCACCCCGCCCAAGTGGCTGATCGACCAGCATCCGGACATCCTGCCCGTGGGCGCCGATGGCCGCGTGCGCGGGTTCGGCTCGCGTCGGCATTACGATTTTTCGTCGCCGGCGTATTACGAGGCTTCGCGGCGCATTTGCGAAGCGGTTGCGGCGCGTTATGGCAAGCATCCCGCCGTTGCCTACTGGCAGACCGATAACGAGTACGGCTGCCATCAAACGGTGGTGAGCTACTCCCCTTCGGCGGTGCAGCGCTTTCGCGAATGGCTCAAGGCGCGCTACGGCAGCATCGACGCGCTCAACACCGCCTGGGGCACCGTGTTCTGGAGCATGGAGTACCGCAGCTTCGACGAAATCGAAGCGCCCGTCGGCACCGTAACCGAAGCGCATCCGTCGCACCGGCTCGACTACCAGCGCTTCGCCTCCGATGAAGTACAGCGCTACAACCGCATGCAGGTGGATATCCTGCGCGCGCATTCGCCGGGACGACCCATTGCGCACAACTTCATGCAACTGTTCATGGAGTTCGATCACTACAAGGTTGCCGCCGATCTCGACGTCGCGACGTGGGACAGCTATCCGCTCGGCGCGCTCGACCAGCAGTGGTACGCGCCCGACGTGAAGGCGCGTTATCTGCGCACCGGTCACCCGGACTTCGCCTCGTTCCATCACGACGTGTATCGCGGCATGTCGAAGCTGCCGTTCTGGGTCATGGAGCAACAGCCCGGTCCCGTGAACTGGGCGCACTGGAACCCCGCGCCGCTGCCCGGCATGGTGCGGCTGTGGAGCTGGGAAGCGTTCGCGCATGGCGCGGGCTGCGTGTCGTATTTCCGCTGGCGCCAGGCGCCGTTCGCGCAGGAGCAGATGCACGCGGGTCTGAATACGCCCGATAACCGCCCCGATCTTGGCAGTGCGGAAGCGGCACGCGTGGCCGAGGAAATCGAGGCCGTGCTCGCGGCGGCGAAGCAGGGCGGCCGCGACTTCGACGTGAAGACGCCCGTTGCGCTCGTGCTCGACTACGAGGCGAAGTGGCTCTTCGAAATTCATCCGCAGGGCGCGGATTTCCACTATCCGCGTTTCGCTGTGGAGTACTACTCGGCGCTGCGCGCGCTCGGCTTCGATGTGGATATCGTTTCGGTGCACGCGCCGCTCGACGGCTACCGTCTCGTGGTCGTGCCGCCGCTGCCCATCGTGCCCGACGACTTCGCACAGCGTCTCGCCAATTCGGGCGCGCAGGTGGTGATCGGGCCGCGCACGGGTTCGAAAACCGTAGATCTGCAGATTCCCGCCAACCTGCCGCCAGGGCCGCTCGCGGCGCTGCTGCCGCTGCGCGTGTGGCGCGTGGAGTCGCTGCGGCCCAACATCAGCGAGCCGGTGCGCTTCGACATCGACGGCGCGCACGAAGGCCACGCGCGCCACTGGCGCGATCTGATCGAACTCGGTGCAAACACCGGCGAAAACGAATGGGCTGTGCCGGAAGTGCGCGCGACGTTCAGCGACGGCCATCCCGCTTACGTGAAGAGCGGCGCGGTCCACTACCTCGCGAGCCTGTTCGACGAGGCGAGCACGCAGGCGCTCTTTGCGCGCGTGGCGCGCGAAGCGGGCCTCACGCCGCAGCCGCTTGGCGATGCGATACGCGTGAGCCGGCGCGGCGGCTTCACCTGGGTATTCAACTACGGACCGGGTACGCACACCCTCTCTGCGGATATTCCCGACGAGGCAATCGTGATGGGCTCGCGTACGATAGAACCGCAGGGCGTGAGCGCCTACCGTTCATAACAGACGCATAGCAGATCCAGTTCCTACCGATGCAGCACCGACAACGACGTATAACCAAGGAGACACGCATGATCGGCAAGACCTTCAGACCACGCACCCTGCTCGTTGCTGCGACGCTGGCGGCGGGCGCGCTTGCAGGCACGTTCGCAAGCGCGGCGCAGGCCGGCACGCTCGAAATGAACATTGCCTACAAGGGCGCAAGCCAGCGCGCCGTGTGGGAACAGGTGATCGACCAGTTCAAGAAGACGCACCCCGGCACCGACGTGAAGGTGTCGTTCGTCGACGAGGAAGCCTACAAGGTGCAGTTGCCGAACTGGCTCACGACCGCGCCGCCCGACATCGTGAACTGGCACGACGGCGAGCGCATGGCCTACTACGCGAAGCGCGGCCTGTTCGCGGACCTGTCGGACGACTGGAAGAAAAACAACTGGGACAGCATGTACGCATCGACGAAGGAGGCTTCGTCGTACCAGGGCAAGCAGTATGCCGCGCCCACGGTGTATTACTCGTGGGGCATGTTCTATCGCAAGGACCTGTTCGACAAGGTGGGCATCAAGAGCGAGCCGAAAACATGGAATGAATTCCTCGACGCCTGCAAGAAGCTCAAGGCCGCCGGCATCGCGCCGATTGCCGTGGCCGGCCGCGACGCGTGGACGCTTGCGGGCTGGTTCGACTATCTGGACCTGCGCCTGAACGGCAACGCGTTCCACCAGAAGCTCATGGCGGGCGAAGTGCCGTACACCGACCCGCGCGTGAAGAAGGTGTACGTCACGTGGAAGCAACTGATCGATGACGGCGACTTCATTCCCAATTCGCTCTCGTACGATCTCGACTCGGCGCAGCCGTTCCTGTTCCAGGGCAAGGCCGCGATGATGCTGATGGGCACGTTCATCACGGGCGGCTTCAGCCCGACGGTCAAGCAGCAGATGGGCTATTTCCAGTTCCCGATCATCGACCCGAACGTGCCGACCGCCGAAGACGGTCCGGTCGAATCGCTGCATATTCCGGGCAAGGCGAAGAACAAGGCCGATGCGCGTGCATTCCTCGCGTTTGCGGAGACGCCGGAGATCGGCTCGCAACTCGCCAAGGGGCTGGGTTCGCTTTCGGCGAACAGCAAGTCGCCGGAGCCTGAAGATCCGATTTCGAAGATCGGCTTCCAGATCCTCTCGAACACGAAGGGCGGCATTGCGCAGTTCTACGATCGCGACATGACGAAGGAAATGGCAGACGAAGGCATGAAGGGCATGCAACAGTTCGTGTCCGATCCGACCAAGATCGACGCGATTCTCGCGCAACTGGAGCAGACGCGTCAGCGGATCTACAAGAAGTAAGGAGTTCGAAGAAGAGGCGGGCGGTGCGTCAATGCTGCCCGCCTGCTGAGTCGGCTAACAGGAGGTTTTTGCCGTGAGACAGGCAGTGACTCACACCGTTTCGCACCGCGTGGACGGCGCCGCGCCGGCAGGCGGCGAGAACGGCGGCATGCCGCACGCAAGCGGCCGGGGCATCCAGCCGCGCCGCCGCGCGTCGCCCACCGCACGTCGCCAGCGCCGTGCCGCGTGCCTCTTTCTCGCGCCCGCGGTCATCATGTTCGCGGTCTACGTGATCTGGCCGATTCTCTCCACGCTGCGTCTGTCGCTCTACAACTGGGACGGCATGACCGAAGCGAGTTTCGTGGGTCTCGCGAATTACGTCGAACTGTTCCAGTCGCCCACGTTCTACACGGCGCTCAAGAACAATGTGATCTGGCTCGTGCTGTTCCTGCTCGCGCCGCCCATGGGCCTCGCGATCGCGCTGTATCTGAACCAGGCGGTGGGCGGCATCCGCATCGTCAAGTCGCTGTTCTTCGCGCCGTTCGTGCTTTCGGGCGTGGTGGTGGGCCTCATCTACTCGTGGTTCTACGACCCCACGTTCGGCCTGCTCGCGCTCATACTCGGCCACGGCATTCCGGTGCTCGGCGACCCGAACTACGCCACGCCCGGCATCATCTTCGCAGCGCTCTGGCCGCAAACCGCGTACTGCATGATTCTGTATCTCACGGGCCTCACCACGCTCAACAGCGAGCAGATCGAGGCCGCGCGCATGGAAGGCGCGAAGGGCTGGACCATGCTGTGGCACGTGATCCTGCCGCAACTGCGTCCCGTCACATTCATGGCCGTGGTGGTCACGGTCATTGGCGCGCTGCGCAGCTTCGACCTTATCTCCGTGATGACAGGTGGCGGTCCGTTCGAAAGCTCGACGGTGCTCGCGTACTACATGTACGACCAGGCGATCAAATATTACCGGCTCGGGTATTCGGCCGCGATTGCCGTCGTGCTGTTCGCGATAATGCTGCTGTACATCGTCTATCACCTGCGCCGCCTGCTGCGCAGCGAGCACTGAATCCGCTACGAGGAGCCCCACATGTTTCCGATACCGGTCGACAAATGGAAGCCCGCGTCGCGCCGCCTGTACAAGCTCTCGCTGCCCGTGGCGCTCGTCATCTGGCTGCTGCCGCTCGTCGCCGTGCTGGTTACTTCTGTGCGCTCCACCGAAGAACTGAGCGAAGGCAACTACTGGGGCTGGCCAAGGCACTTCGCGCTGATCGCGAACTATCGCGACGCGCTCACGACTTCGCCGATGCTCCATTACTTCTGGAACAGCGTGCAGATCACACTGCCCGCCGTGGCCGGGGCGATCGCGCTCGCGGCGCTGGCGGGCTATGCGCTGGCCATTTACCGCTTTCCGGGCAATTCGGCGCTGTTCGCGACCTTCGTTGCGGGCAACTTCGTGCCGATCCAGGTGCTGATGATTCCGGTGCGCGACTTGACGCTCAAGCTCGGGCTCTACAACACCGTGGGCGGGCTGATCCTGTTCCATCTTTCGTTTCAGACCGGGTTTTGCGCGCTCTTCCTGCGCAATTTCATCAAGCAGCTGCCGTTCGAACTCGTCGAGGCCGCGCGCATCGAGGGTGCGAACGAATGGACCGTGTTCGTGCGCATCGTGCTGCCGCTCATTCGACCGGCGCTCGCCGCGCTGGCCATTCTCGTATTCACGTTCGTCTGGAACGACTACTTCTGGGCGTTGTGCCTGACCCAGGGCGACGACGCCGCGCCGATCACCGTGGGCGTTGCGGCCCTCAAGGGCCAGTGGACGACGGCATGGAACCTCGTTTCCGCAGGCTCGGTGCTGGCGGCCCTGCCTTCGGTAATGATGTTCTTCGCGATGCAAAAGCATTTCGTGGCGGGGCTCACGTTCGGCGCGACCAAGGGCTGAACGGGTGATGAAAGGCGGGGCGATTTGACTTCGGCGCGGCGCTACGGTCCAATTTCGAACGACCCGACGTCAGTCATGCCCGTAAGGAACGCCCCATGCCGCACAAGGAACCGGCCCCGCGGCCGTTGCAACCCGCCTCGTCCACCCGATTGCCCGCAGCGCTCGTGCGCGAACTCGACGGCGACCACCTTGAAGCGCGCCTCGCCGATGCGCTCCGCCTTTCGACCGTAAGCGAGGACGGCTGGCCGCACGGCGCGCAACTCAGCGCGGGCGAGATCCTGGCCGTGAACGCCACCACGCTGCTCGTCGCGCTCTGGCCGCAGTCCAGCACCACAGCCAACCTCGTGCGCGACGGCCGCCTTACGCTCTCGCTCGTGCACGACGGCGCGCTGCTGGAGATACGCGCCCGCTCGCACGCCGTGGCGCAGCGGCAAACGGCGCTCGAACTGAGCGTATTTCGCGTCGAAATCGAATCCGTCACCGAACATCGCGCGAAGTATGCCGAGGTGCTGAGCGGCGTGACGTTCCGGCTCTACGAGCCCGAGCAGGTGCTGACGCGCTGGCGCGAGCAGATCGCGATGCTGCGTGCATTTGCCTGAATGTGCACGAGGAACGCGGCGAAGGCTTCGTGATGTTGTCATTGTCGATGTGCTAGCGTGTCCAGCGGGGCGCGCGCTACACGCGACCCAGCGCAACGCAAAAACAAACGCCTCCGGAATAACGATGCAGACCACGGTACTCACAGACTGGCAGCAGTTCATGGTGCTGACGACACAGCTCGACGGCTGGGCGTTTCGCGGCCAGCAGAACGCGCAGTGGCACCTCGAAAGCTCGCTCACGCGCTACATGCGCGACTACGTGGGCGACCGCCTGCAATGGCGCCAGCGCGAGGAGCGCGCCATTCGCGTGTTTCGCCGCAAGGCGCACAACTTTCTCGCGCATCCGGACCTGCTCAAGGACGACCTGCGCTGTCTCGCGCTCATGCAGCACCACGGCGCCCCCACGCGGCTGCTCGATTTCACCAAGAGCCCGTTCGTCGCGGCCTTTTTCGCGCTGGAACGCGCAACCGGCGACGCGGCCGTCTACGCACTCAACACGCCTGCACTGTGGAACAGCCGCGCGCTGCCCAAAACCAACCCCACGCTCACGCGCGATGTGATCGACCCGCGTGCGCACGATAACTTCGAACGCTATTTCTTTAGCAACACGAACGAAATTCTCTGGTCGGGTGAACCCACGGAGATGGACGACCGGCTCGTCGCGCAGTCGGGCACGTTCGTCGTGCCGGGCGTGATCGACAAGCCGTTGCAGGCTATTCTCGAAGGCTACGAGAGCCACGAGGAACTGCTGCACAAGATCGTGCTGCCCGAGCGTATCCGCATGGACGCGATGAAGTGGCTCTACCGCATGAACATCACGAATGCGTCGCTCTTTCCGGGGCTCGACGGGCTCGCGCGATCCATTGCGGTGGAGCTGGAAATCGTGTGGTCGGGCATGGTCCTGCCCATGGCAGCGGATGCGGGCTCATCGAACTGATCAAGGCGTTTCGGCTCGCGGCAGATTGAGGCCGGGCGCAAGCCGCGTCGCCTTGAATTCCGTTACCTCGTAGATGGCGACGCCCTCTTGTGCAAAGGGATCGGCGGCGAGCAGCGCATCGAGTCGCTCGCGCGGCATGTGCGAGGCGATGATCACGCCGCCGTCGCGCGGCATTTTCGGGCCGGCTGCAATGAAGTTGCCGGCTTCGAATTGCGCGTCGAGGTAAGCGCGATGCGCGGGAAGGGCGTCGTCGATGCGTTCGAGCGAAGCGGTATAGATCAGCGAAACGATATACATGTGCGGTCGATATTGAGCGTGCGGGAACGGCTATGTTAGCGCGCCAGACCGCGCAACGCCGCGTGCTGGAGCAGCATGATCGTCTTGCCGTCCACGATCTCGCCGCGCTCGATCATCCTTAGCGCATCGCCGAGCGGCACTTCGACCACTTCCAGATCCTCGCCTTCCTCCTCGACGCCGCCCCCTGCACCGGGCCGCTCGGCGGGGTCGTATTCGCCGAGGTAGAAGTAAAGCTTTTCGGTTACCGAGCCTGGGCTCATGTACGCCTCGAACACCTTGCGCAGGTTGCGCACGCGGTAGCCGGTTTCTTCTTCGACTTCGGCGCGAATGCGCTCGTCGGGCGCGGCGTCGTCGAGCAGGCCGCCCGGCGCCTCGATCATCATGCCGTCGTGTCCGTTGACGAACGTCGGCATGCGGAATTGCCGCGTGAGCACGACATTGCCGCTGCGCGGGTCGTGCAGCAGGATGGTCGCGCCGTTGCCGCGGTCGTACGTCTCGCGGCTCTGGCGTTGCCACGTGCCATTGCTGCGCAGGAAGTCGAAGGTCACCTTGCGCAGCACATACCAGTCGTCGGACAGCACGGTGGTGTTGATCATTCGCACGCGGTCCTGGGTTGCAGTCATCTCGTTCTCCTCGGTCAGCATTTGCCATTCATGGTATCGTGCAGGTTCGTGCAAAATCAAGAAAATTCGTGCAATCCCGTTCATGCCAATGCCATGCTCACAGATCAACGAAAGAAAGCAATACTCGCAGCCCTCAAGCGCGACGGCCAGGTGCTCGCCGGCGAACTGAGCGAGAAGTTCGGCGTTTCCGAGGACACGGTGCGGCGCGACCTGCGCGAACTGGCGGCCGAAGGCCTGCTGCAGCGCGTGCATGGCGGCGCGCTGCCGGCTTCGCCGGCGGTGGCCCCCATTGCCGAGCGCCGCGGCATGGAGGTGGCGGCCAAGCGGCGCATTGCGCAAAAGGCCGCGGACATGATCGCGCCGGGGCAGGTGGCGATCGTCGATGGCGGGACGACCTCGGCGCTCCTCGTCGAGTGCCTGCCGCGCGAACTGCGGGCGACCATCGTCACGCATAGCCCCGGTGTCGCGGTGGCGCTCGCTGAGCATCCCAGCATCGAGGTCGTGCTGATTGGCGGGAAGCTGTACAAGCATTCGGTGGTCACGGTGGGCGCGGCGGCCGTGGAGGCGATCTCGCACATCCATGCGGACCTGTACTTCATGGGCGTGACGGGCGTTCACGCGCAGGCGGGCTTGAGCACGGGAGATTTCGAGGAATCCTATGTAAAACGCGCACTGGCCGCGCGCGCCGCGGAAACGGTCGTATTGGCTTCGGCGGCCAAGCTCAACGCCGCTTCGCCGTACTGCATCGGTCCGCTCGACATGGCGCAGACCATCGTCGTCGAGCGTTCGACGGACGCGAAGCTCATCGAGCCGATCGAGGCGGCCGGCGTGACGGTGGTGCGCGCCTGAGTTCATGAGCGCGCCGTCACGCGAGGCGTGTAGCATCGCTTCTGCACACGCCATTGAGGAGACGAAATGACAGAACCCGGACGCATCCATCACACCAGCTTCATTGCACACCCGCCGGCCCAAGTCTGGGCGGCGCTGACCGACCCCGCCATTCACGCCAGATGGTGGGCCGCTGGCGATGTGCGCGCGGTCGTTGGGCATCGCTTCACGCTCGATATGGGACCGTGGGGCTTGCAGTCGTGCGAGGTCGTCGCCGTCGAGCCTGAACGGCTACTGTCTTATTCGTTCGCACCCGGCACGCTGAATACGACGATCACATGGCGGCTCGCAGCCGAAGCAAGCGGGACTCGCTTGACACTCGAGCACAAGGGCTTCGATCTGGATTCGCCGCTTGGCAAGGCCGCGTTCGAAGGCATGAGCAAGGGATGGCCGGATGTCATTCAGCGGCTACAGAACGTCCTGGGCCAATGAGGCGCAATCGCGCCGGCACTAAGCTATAACGGGATGGCGGGCGCGCGCCAGCGCACCCGCCCGCCGGCAGCAGCGGCTTGAGGCGGCGCGTGTCGCATGGGCTGGGCACGCGCGTTGCACGCATCGCCAGGAGGCGGCGAGAGCGTCTCGTTGAATAGCGATGGAGGCTATCGTGAAGCAGACGGTGATAGGCGTATTCGACAGCTACGCGCAGGCGCATTCGGCGCAACTGGCGCTCCGTGGAGCAGGCGTACTGCAAGCCGATATGGCGATCTACTCGACGAGCGCTGACGCTCCGGTCGAAAAGGGGCCGCGTGTCTATGCCCCGGGCAGTGGGGAGGTGCGCCATCACAAGGCAATGTTCGATCGACTCGAACAATTGTTCGCGCGGCTCTTCAAGGCCGGCGAGTATCCGCCGGAAGCCGATGACTACAGGCAGTTTGTCCGCCGTGGCGGCACGCTTGTCAGTGCCGATGTTTCCGAGCCGCAGATCGACACGACGCTCGATCTGATGCGCCGGGCGGGTGCGGCGGACATTGGGGAACGCGCCGACGAATGGCGCAACCGGCCTGTAGACGCCAGGACACCGGGTGCGGAATTACATCGGCAGGACTCGGCTTCCAGCGACGGCTCCCAGCGGGGTGCGGACCCTGCACCCCAGTCTCACCGAACGGACGAGGCCGCCAGGCCGCGCAACACGTTGTCGGCTTCTAATGCTCGCAAGACCACCACCGGCGACGCTCCTGCCAGCGCAAACGCCGGGATGCATGGCAGAGCCGCTTCTTCAGCGGCTCCAAAAGCGGCTGACAAGACGCAGCAGGCAACGACGCGCACAGAGCATCATGGATCGATTCCGTGGGGTTATGCTGCGTCGCAGGAAGCGGGCGCACCTGAAGCCGGGGCCACGCGAGGCGCGCTGGATGACAATCCAAAATCGGGCTCGGCAAAAGCGGAACCTCCGTCTGGGTACGCGGGTGACCCTAATCTCGGAGCGCCGTTGCCCAAAGACGAAGCCCACGAAAGCGAACTGCGCAAGGACTATGAAGCGCACTACGCAAGCACGGGCGCTTCATACGACGAGTATCGCCGGGCCTACACGCACGGTGCCACGCTCGGGCAAGAGGAGCGATATCGCGGGTCGGACTGGACCGGGGCCGAGCAGAGTCTTCGCGAAACCTGGGAGTCGCGCTATCCGGAAAATCGGTGGGAGCGATTCAAGGCCGCAGTGCGATACGGTTGGGACCGTGTGAGGGGCGGCTATTGAAAAGTGGAGGAACGGCTTCGGCGGGGCCGGTTGGTGCGTCACGGCGTCATGCGGCCGGCTCTTGCTTATCGAGCCAGGCGTAGCGGCGATACCTGGAGCATCAAGCGAACGTACGGCGGATCGAAGCGTTTAGCTTCCTCGGTGTTGATAGAACTAAAATAGACATCACTCAGTTGTGCGGCGCGAAAAAATGGGTTCGCAGATAACGTTCAGTCATGGATACGTAACGGCGTATCAGCAGACGAAGCGGTCGCACGAGAGGCGGGGACCTCGGATTGATTAATTAAGGAATACTAGAAACTACGGAGCGCACGGTGCAGGACACGACTCGTCAGGAGTTCGATCCTGCACGAGTGGGCCTGTACGGCCAGCTTGCGCGGCTGAAGCGTCGCTTCGCAGTAATCGTAAGCCGCAGGAGGGCAGCGATGACGACGTTGATACGGCGATACTTCGTGTGCATCAACGGACACGACGGTGAAGAGGTGGGGTGCGAGGAAGACCCGCAGTACTCGTCTGAGTGGGAACCGATTCGCACGACCGGACTGGTGGAAAACGGCACGGACCCGCAAGGGTACACATGCTATCGATGCAAGGCTTGCGGCGAGCCCATGTCGGAAACCGGGAAAAGGTGACTTACAGGAAACATGAGTTGTGGTTCGACGTTCTGTACGGACGCGCGTGATCGAATACTGGAACCGGAAATTGAGAAACACTGAGTTTTGATCATTCTCTTCATCAAACGGCTAACAGGCTTCGATGTCCTGCATCTTGCGAAACCCGATGCCCGCGCGCAGGCATCGGGTGACCTCCGGCGTTCGGGGGGCGAGGATCGCCCCGAGGTCACGGACTGGGCATGGCCCGAATAGATTCTTGAACCGGTGAAACATGGGGATGCATCGTGGCCACCACCCCGACATCAGGCGTGAACCCGAGCGCCGAATCCGCGCGTAGCGGCCTGAGCGTCGACGCATTGCGGCGCGACGTGCTCGACAATCTGGTCTGCCTGCAGGCCCGCACGCCGGGTATAGCAACCCAGCACGACTGGTACATGGCGCTGGCCTATAGCGTGCGCGACCGCATGCTGGAACGCTGGGCTGCGACGATTCAGACCTATGCCGAACGCGATTTACGGGTGGCATGCTACCTCTCCGCCGAGTTCCTGATTGGTCCGCAACTGGGCAATAGCCTCGTCAATCTCGGTATCGAAGACAATGCGCGCGAGGCCATGCGCGCGCTCGGTCAGGATCTCGACGAACTGCTTGCGCTCGAAGAAGAGCCGGGGCTCGGCAATGGCGGGCTCGGCAGGCTTGCAGCCTGTTATCTGGATTCGCTCGCGACGCTCGAAATTCCGTCCGTGGGCTACGGCATCCGCTATGAGTTCGGAATCTTCAATCAGGACATTCGCGATGGCTGGCAGGTCGAAGTCACCGACCTTTGGCTGCAAAAGGGCAATCCGTGGGAGATCGTGCGCCCCAACGTGAACTATTACGTCTCGTTCGGCGGACATACGGAAATGTGGAACGATGCGCAAGGCCGCCTTCGCGTGCGCTGGCTGCCTGCGCGCATGGTCAAGGGCGTGGCCTGCGATACGCCGATGCCCGGCTTTCGGGTCAATACGTGCAACACGCTGCGACTGTGGAAGAGCGAGGCGATCGAATCCTTTGGCCTCGAGGACTTCAATGCGGGCGACTACTACCGGGCCGTGCAGGAAAAGGTGATCTCCGAAACGCTGTCCAAGGTGCTGTATCCGAATGACGAGCCCGAAGCCGGCAAGCGGCTGCGCCTCGAGCAGCAGTACTTCTTCGTCTCGTGCTCGCTGCAGGACATGCTGTGTCTGCTCGACCTGAAGGGCGAACCCGTTTCGCGTTTCGCCGACATGTTCACCGCGCAACTGAACGACACGCATCCTGCCATTGCAGTCGCCGAACTGATGCGTCTGCTGGTGGACGAGCGGCTGCTTTCCTGGGAAGCGGCATGGGACATCACGCGGCGCACGCTGGCCTACACCAACCATACGCTGCTGCCCGAAGCGCTCGAGACGTGGGGATTGCCGCTGTTCGCGCGGTTGCTGCCGCGTCCGCTCGAGATCATCTACGAGATTAACCGCCGCTTTCTCGACGAGGTGCGGCAGAGATTTCCGGGTGACGAGCCGCGTGCGGCGCGGATGTCGATCATTGACGAGGCAGGCGAGAAAAAAGTGCGCATGGCTCACTTGTCGACCATCGGTTGCCACGCGGTGAATGGTGTTGCGGCGCTGCATTCTGCGCTTCTCACGCAGACCGTACTGCGCGACTTCGCGCAGATGTGGCCCGAACGTTTTCTCAACGTCACGAACGGCGTCACGCCGCGCCGCTTCATTCTGCTCGCCAATCCGGGCCTTGCGCAGTTGCTTGATGAAACGGTGGGCAAGGGATGGGTCGCCGACCTCACGCGGCTTCGGAAGCTGGAGGCATACGCCGACGATCCGGCGTTTCGGGAAGCGTGGCGTGCAGTGAAGCGGGCGAACAAAGCGGTGCTGGCGGAGCGCATCCGCAACGCCACGAACGTCATCGTGGATTCCGACGCACTCTTCGACATTCAGGTAAAGCGCATTCACGAGTACAAGCGACAGCATCTGAACGCGCTTTACATCATCACGCTTTACCAGCGTCTGCGCCGTAGTCAGGAGCAGGGTTGCGTGCCGCGCTGTTTTATCTTTGGCGGAAAAGCGGCGCCAGGCTACAAGATGGCGAAACTGATGATCCGGCTGATCACGGGCATCGCCGAGGTCGTGAACAACGATCCCATGATGGAGGGCAGGCTGAAGGTCGTATTCCTTCCCAACTTCAATGTGAAGAACGCGCAATTCATCTATCCCGCCGCCGATCTGTCCGAGCAGATTTCAACGGCCGGCAAGGAAGCATCCGGCACGGGCAACATGAAATTCATGATGAACGGCGCGCTCACGATCGGCACGCTGGACGGCGCCAACGTCGAGATCCGCGAAGAAGCGGGTGACGAAAACTTCTTTCTGTTCGGTCTGACTTCGGAGCAGGTAGAACACATCAAACGCGAAGGCTATCGGCCCGCGCAGTACGTCGAAGGCAATGCGGAGTTGCGCGACGTGCTGGACCTGATTGCCGCCGGATGCTTTTCGCGTGGCGACCAGCAGATGTTTCGTCTCCTCGTCGAGAACCTGATGCGGGCCGATCCTTTTCTCGTGCTCGCCGATTACGCCGACTATGTCGCGTGCCAGGAGCGTGTGAGCGAAGTCTGGAAAGACGAGGCGCGCTGGACGCGCATGTCGATCCTGAACACGGCGCGCTCGGGGAAGTTCTCGTCCGATCGCGCGATCGGCGAATACTGTGAACGGATCTGGAAGATCACGCCCGTGCAAATCTGCCTTGATCGCCGCTGACTTTGAACGCGATCGGTGCCGTTGCGCACCAGAACCGTGCCGCGCTGCGCCGCAGTGCAGCACTATGCATGCACGCGACGGGCGAAACGGACTGGCACGACACTTGCGTTGCATTGCACCAAGGCGTGTCAATGGCGATTCGCTCCGTAGCACTGAGCATCACTGAATACTGAACTGCCCGGCAACGGGCTCACTGGGCAACGGCGTCCTGCGTAACGGGTTGAAAGACCTGATGTGCAGGACGCCGTTCTCGTTTCTGGTGGACGATAAAGTCATATGTTCGAATTGAGTTGTTTTTGCGCCCTCGCGTTAATGACGCTCGCGATCGCTGGCCGGATGATCGTGCTCATTCACGAAGACAATGACGACACGACGGCTGTCCTCGAAATGCAGCGGGCATTGCACGTCGCGTTGATGCTGGTTTTGGCAATGACTTTCGACGTTGGGATCAAACCGGCATTCGTGTGGCACCTTCACTGGTTACCGCATAACGGTACGCAGGCAAACCGGGCGATGGCTGCCGTGCTGACCGGACTGGAATGCGTTGTATTCGTATTCGTCGTTCCATGGGCGATGGTTGCCTTTGAACGGTTGCGACGCGATTTATCGACGGCTCGCCGGGTGACCAACGACTTGATGGATCGGCTGCGCGTCGGCCAGAAGGAGTCCGCGCTGATGTGACGGCTGGCACACTCACCGACTTTGGCAGAAGTGATAGATTGTCGATTGACTCATCGTCGCGAATCAACGGCGGTAAGAAGATCCTCAAGAAAGGAGCTGCCATGTGCCGTCGATACATCGTTGCCGCTGCCTTCCTCATCCCCACCTTGTCGCAAGCATTCCAGCCGCTAGCGATTCCCGAATGCCACGCAGCAGGCCCTGATGCTTCAGTTCAGGAAACGATAGACTCCGCAAAATGCCGGGCGCGATGGCTTCTCGCTGGCGCCTACAACCGGACGGAAGGAGACGCGATGAGCGCGGTCTCGGAGTGCGCCGGGACATTCGACGAGGTGCTGAATCATCGGTTGACCGAAGGTGTTTCGCACGACAAGCTGGTCGTCATGTGTGCCGACACCGCGATGCACATGGGCATCATGAAACTCGACTAGTCGCCGATGCCAGCTAGATGAGATCCCGCTCTCTGCCGCCCAAGGGTGAACGCTTCTACGTCCTCGATACGAAGAACAGGCCTGTCGAGGTGTTCGACCACAGCGAGTGGTCGCGCTGGATGGCCGAGAACGAATTGATCTTTCGCCGCACGCTGCTCGAAGAGTCCGGCGTGACGGTCACGACGCGTTTTCGCGGTGTGGCCGACACGAAGGCAGGGGAACCCGCGCTCTTCGTGACGCGAATCGCCGGAATGGAAGCGCGAGATGACAACGAGAGCTATGGCGCCGGCACGCTCGCAGAGGCGCTCGAGCGGCACGAACGGATCGTGCGGAAAATCCTCAAGAGTCTGGCCGGGCGGTGACCGGTGCGATGCGTTTCGGCGTCAACGCAAGTCGTGCTCCATCTCGACTTCTGCACGCAGATTTTCTACGTCGCGATAGATAGAGGCCACGGCGAGGACACGTCCGCCTTGCTTGTAGCGCAGGAAACAGTCGCGTCCTGCAATATCGCCTTCGACTGAAATCTCGTCCCAGCTCTGCGCGTGCCCGAGATAATTGATCGGGACATCGTAGTGCTGGCTCCAGAAGAATGGCACGGCGTCAAACTTCTCGCGTCCGCCAATCAGGTTCATCGCCGCCGTTTGTCCCTGGCGCTCCGCGACGACCCAGTGCTCCACACGAATTGCCGTGCCGCTGTGAGGATCGGGCCAGCGAGCGATGTCGCCGGCAGCGAACACACCGGGCGCGCTGGTCTGCAGGCAGGCATCGACCACCACGCCGCGATCGATCGCGAGGCCGGCTTGCTCGGCCAGCGCCAGCCGTGGCCGCACGCCGACGCCGACCACCACCAGATCGGCGTCCAGTTTGCCGCCCGCCTGGAGCGATACCTGCTGCGCATCGATCGCGCTGGCGGTGTTCCCGAGGTGGAAGACGACGCCGTGTTCTTCATGCAACCGCTGCACGAATTCACCCATCTGCGGCCCCAGCACACGTTCCATCGGACGCTGCTCCGGCGCGACGACGTGGACTTCGAGTCCACGCGCTCGCAACGACGCCGCCACTTCGAGCCCGATGAAGCTGGCTCCGATGACCACCGCGCGCCGCGAGTTCGCCGCGCGAGCGATGATGGCGCGGCTGTCGGCCAATGTGCGCAGGGTACGCACGTGCGGCAAATCCATGCCGGGGATCGGCAAGCGGACCGCTTCGGCTCCCGTCGCTAAAAGCAGACGGTCGTAGGGCACCTTGCTCCCATCCGCGAGTTCCACTTCCTGCGCGGCGACGTGAAGGCGGGTGACGCCGGCGTTCAGCCGCAGATCGATGCGTTGATCGGCGTAGAAAGCGTCGTCGCGAAGCGGCAGCCAGTCCTCGGGCGCGCTGCCGGCCAGATAGTCCTTGGAGAGATTCGGCCGGTCCACCGGCGGCGCGTCGTCGTCGCTCAGCATCGTGAGACTGCCCGCGTAGCCGAGGCGCCGCAGACGCTCGGCAGCAGCGAAACCGGCAGCCCCTGCGCCGACGATCACGATCTTCTGTGGCGCGCCGGCCGGCGAGGTCACGGAACCCGCGGACGGCGCTTTTTTGTGCAGCACGACAATCTTGTCGCCGCGGATCTCTGTAGCCCAGCACGCGACCGGGCTGAGCGCGGGCGCTCGCACCGCTTCCCCCGTGCGCAGGCTGAAGCACGCGTGATGCCATGGGCACCGTACCGTGTCCCTGACGATCAGCCCTTCGGCGAGCGGGCCGTGGTAGTGGGTGCAGGCAGCATCGATCGCGAAGAATTCGTCACCGAGCCGTGCGATCAGCACCGCGTCATTCCCGACGTGCCCTGACAACAGGCCCGCTTCGCCGAGAGATTCGACGGGCACGCCCTGGGCCAGATCAGGCCCGCTTTCATTCGATGCGTCACCGCTCATATCGACCTCCGTGGGGACGTGGCCAGCGAGAGAGTAGATCAATGGTAGTCCAGGTCGATCAGGCCGGCGCCACCTGTGGCATGATTTCAAACTCTGCATCTGCCGTTTCGTTCGTATTCCACGCAGTGAAACAAGGTGGATCGATGATCGATGACGTCAACCACGGATTCAGTCGCAGCCGCCTGCACCGGCGTTCGCGCCGTGCGTCTCGCCGCCATGCAGCCCGCGGGGTGCTCGCGCGCGCTGCATGGGTCGCTGTCCTGACCGCCTTGTCCGGCTGCACGGTCGGCCCGAACTACCATACGCCCGCCCCGCCCGCTACGGACACCTACACGTCCACGCCGCTACCCGGTCAAACGGCCTCGTCGCCGGGCGCTTCGGGTGTCCCGCAACAGTTCGTGGCCGGCCAGGACATTCCTGCGCAGTGGTGGATGCTCTTTCATTGCGAGCCGCTCGACACGCTGATCCGCGAAGCGCTCGCCAACAGCCCCAACGTCGCCGCGGCGCAAGCGGCGCTCAGGCAGGCCGGCGAAAATCTTCGTGCGCAAATCGGCACCACGCTGTATCCGTCCGTCGATGCGAAGGCCAATGCGACGCGCGAGAAGTTCAACGGCGTCACGTTCGGCGAGCCGCAACTCACAGAAGTGCTGAACCTCTATAACGCATCGGTGAGCGTGTCGTACAACCTCGATGTGTTCGGCGGCGGAAGGCGCGAGCTCGAATCGCTGCGCTCGCAGGTCGATTACCAGGGCTTTCAATTGCAAGCCGCGTATCTCGCGCTGACCGCGAACATCGTGACCGCGGCCGTGAAGGAAGCCTCGCTGCGCGAGCAGATCGATGCGACCGAGCGCATCGCCGACGACGAAGATGCGCAGCTTCGCATCATGCGCCAGCAGCTCGAGCTGGGCGGCGTGAGCCGCACCGCGCTGCTGGCGCAGGAAACGCTGGTGGCGCAGACGCGCGCGACCTTGCCGCCGTTGCGTCAGTCGCTCGACCAGACGCGTGACCAGCTCGCGGTCCTCGCGGGCAAGCCGCCGAGCGATACCGACGTGCCCGAGTTCAGGATGTCGATGTTCACGCTGCCGCAAACGCTGCCCGTGAGCGTGCCGTCTTCGCTCGTGCGGCAGCGCCCCGACATTCTCGCCGCCGATGCCACGCTGCATCAGGCGAGCGCCCAGGTCGGCGTCGCGACGGCGAACATGTATCCGCAGCTCACGCTCTCCGCCAGTTACGGTCCGCAGGCGCTGACGCCCGCGGGCCTTCTTAAGTACGCCGACATGATCTGGAGCCTCGGCGCAGGCATCACGCAGCCGATCTTTCACGGCGGCCAGTTGAGCGCGCAAAAGCGTGCAGCAGAAGCGGCATTCGACGAGGCTAACGCGCAATACCGCCAAACGGTGCTGCTCGCCTTCCAGAACGTCGCTGACACGTTACGCGCGCTCGAACACGATGCAACCGGCCTGAGCGCGCAGACGCAAGCTTGGCGCGCGGCCAGCGATTCGCTCGACCTGACGCGCGGCCAGTTTCGCATCGGCGGCGTGAGCTATCTGGCGCTGCTCGATGCACAGCGTCAATACCAGCAGACCGTCGTGAATCTCGCGCAGGCGCGGGCCGCGCGCTACGCGGACACGGCGGCGCTGTTCCAGGCGCTCGGCGGCGGCTGGTGGAACGACACGGCGACGAGCCAGGCAGCCCAGCCAGCGCCGGCGACGCCGAAGTGAATCCTCATGCAGTAGCCGCTCCTGCAAGGACGCGACGATGACGACGAAAAAACCGATGACAAAGCGGATGATCATCATGCTGATCTGCGTGGGCATCCTGCTCGCCGCGCTGGTCGGTTTCAATTTGTTCAGAGCTCACATGATCCGTAAGTTCATGGCGAGCAATACCGCGCCGCCCGCCACCGTCACGGCCGCTGTCGCAGGCTATCAAACATGGCAGCCGCAGCTTGCCGCGGTGGGCAGCCTGCGCGCGGTGCGGGGCGTCGACGTGACGACGGAAGTGGCGGGGCTCGTGCGCGAGATCGCGTTCAACTCGGGCCAGGAGGTGCGGACAGGCCAGGTGCTCGTGCGCCTGAACGACGATTCGGACCGCGCGCAGCTCGCATCGCTGCAAGCAGCGGCGGACCTTGCGCAAACGGTCTATAACCGCGACAAGGCGCAGTTCGGCATTCAGGCGATTGCCAAGGCGCAGCTCGACGGCGACGCCGCCGACCTTAAGAGTAAAAGAGCCCAGGTCGATCAACAGGCCGCGCTCGTCGAAAAGAAGACGATTCGCGCGCCGTTCGCGGGACGCGTGGGCATCACGACGGTCAACCCCGGTCAGTACCTCAATCCGGGCGACGCCATCGTCACGCTGCAAGCCATCGACCCGATCTACGCCGACTTCTTTCTGCCGCAGCAGCAGCTCGGCCAGTTGCAGGTGGGTCAGGCCATCGTCGTCGATACGGATGCGTTCGGCACCCGTACGTTCGACGGCAAGATCCGCTCGATCAATCCGCGCGTGGACAGCACCACGCGTAACGTGCAGATCGAAGCGACCGTCGACAATCGCGAGCGCAAGCTGCTGCCCGGCATGTATGCGAACGTGAAGATCGATGCGGGCAGCGCGCAGCGCTATCTGACCTTGCCGCAAACAGCGATCACCTATAACCCGTATGGCGCGACCGTGTTCATCGTGAAGCCCGGCGAGCAAAAGAATGCGCAAGGCAAGATCCTGCCCGTCGCACAACAGGTATTCGTCACGCCGGGTCCGACGCGCGGCGACCAGGTCGCCATCCTCAAGGGCATCAGCGAAGGCGCGCAGGTCGTGACGAGCGGTCAGCTAAAACTGAAAAATGGCACACCGCTCGTGATCGACAACCGCGTGCTGCCTGCGGACAGCGCGAATCCGACGCCTCAGGAACAATAGAGGGGCGCGCGATGAAATTCACCGACCTCTTCATTGAACGCCCGGTGCTCGCATCGGTGGTGAGTCTGCTGATACTCGTGCTCGGCTTGCGCTCGCTGGCGGCGCTGAAGGTCAGCGAGTATCCGCAAACCGAAAACGGTGTGGTGACGATCACCACCGCGTACTATGGCGCGAGCGCCGACACGATGGCGGGCTTCATCACGCAGCCGCTCGAAGCCGCGATCGCGCAGGCACAGGGTATCGACTACATGTCGTCGACGAGCACCACGGGCGTCTCGACGATCACCGCGACGCTGCGCCTCAATTACGACTCCAATCGCGCGCTCACCGAGATCAATACGCAGATCGCTTCGGTGCGCAACCAGTTGCCGCCGCAGGCGCAACAGCCGGTGCTGACCGTGCAGGTGGGGCAAACGACCGACGCGATGTACATGGGCTTTTATAGCGACGTGCTGCCGAGCAACAACGTCACGGACTATCTGCTGCGTGTCGTGAAGCCGAAGCTCGATTCGGTCCAGGGCGTACAGACCGCGGAAGTGCTCGGCGGCCGTCAGTTCGCGCTGCGCGCCTGGCTCGACTCGAGCAGGCTCGCCGCACACAACGTAACGGCTGGCGACGTCTTCGCGGCGCTCGGCAACAACAACTATTTGGCGACGCTTGGCACGACTAAAGGCCAGATGATCAGCGTCGATCTGAATGCGGGCACCGACCTGCATTCCGTCGAAGACTTCAGGAAACTCGTCGTCACGCAGAAGAACGGCGCGATCGTGCGCCTCGAAGACGTCGCGAACGTCGTGCTCGGCGCGGACAATTACGACTTCAACGTCGCGTTCAGCGGCAAGCGATCGGTGTTCATCGGCATCAAGGTGGCGCCCGACGCGAACGTGCTCGACGTCGCAAAGCGCGTGAAAGCGATCTTCCCGGACCTGCAGAAGCAGTTTCCGACGGGCATGACGGGCGACATCGTCTACGACGCGACGGACTTCATCAACACAGCGATCGCAGAAGTGGTGAAGACGCTCGTCGAAGCGCTGCTGATCGTGACCGTCGTGATCTTTCTTTTCCTTGGCAGTTTGCGTGCGGTGATCGTGCCTGTGATCGCGATGCCGCTCTCGCTGATCGGCACGTTCTTCGTGATGCAGGTGCTCGGCTATTCCATCAATCTGCTGTCACTGCTTGCGCTCGTGCTTGCCATCGGCCTTGTCGTCGACGATGCCATCATCGTGGTCGAGAACGTCGACCGCCACATGAAGGAAGAGGGCAAGCAGCCTTTCGACGCCGCACTGATTGCCGCGCGCGAACTCGGCGGCCCGATTCTCGCGATGACGGTCGTGCTGATCGCCGTGTATGCGCCGATCGGTTTTCAGGGCGGACTGACAGGCGCGCTTTTCACCGAGTTCGCGTTCACGCTGGCGGGCGCCGTCACCGTCTCGGGCGTGATCGCGCTGACGCTTTCGCCGATGATGTGCTCGCGCTTTTTTCGCACGGACCAGCAGTCGGGGCGCTTCGCGCGCTTCGTCGACCGGCAGTTCGAGCGCGTGCATCACGGCTACCGGCGCTTGTTGCATGCGATGCTCGATACGTGGCCCGTGTTCGTCGTGATGGGCGCGCTGCTGCTGTGCGGCGCCGTGTATCTCTTCGTGACATCGCAGTCGGAGCTTGCACCTCAGGAGGACCAGGGCATCGTGCTGTCCCAGGTGCTGGGGCCGCCGAACGCGACGATCCAGCAGATGCAGACCTACGCGGACCAGGTCTTCGAGATCTCGAAGCAGCTGCCCGAGTACTCGCAGATGTTCCAGCTAACGGGCGTGCCGACGCTGAACCAGGGCATCGGCGGCGTGCTCTTCAAGACGTGGGACAAGCGCAAGAAGGGCGCGACCCAATTGCAGCAGGAATTGCAGCAGAAGTGGAACGGCATCGCGGGCGCGCGTGTCGCCGCATTTCAGTTTCCGCCCCTGCCGGGCGCGCAAGGATTGCCCGTGCAGTTCGTCATCAGCACGACTGAGCCGTTCGAGAACCTCAACGAAGTGTCGCAAGCCGTGCTGCAAAAGGCGCGCGAAAGCGGCATGTTCTTCTTCGTGGACAGCGATCTGAAGATCGACAAGCCGGAAAGCGTGTTGCTCGTGGATCGCGACAAAGTCGCTTCGCTCGGCCTGACGCAAAGCGATGTTGGGCAGACGCTGGGCGCGGCGCTCGGCGGTAACTTCGTCAACTACTTTTCAATTGCAGGCCGCTCGTACAAGGTGATTCCGCAAGTGTTGCAAACGGACCGGCTGAACCCGTCGCAAGTGCTCGACTATTACTTGCGCACGCCAGGTGGCAGCGTAATTCCCGCATCGACGGTCACGCATCTGCAGCGCAACGTCGTGCCCGAGTCGATCAATCACTTCCAGCAGCTCAACTCGGCAACGATCTCCGGCGTGCTCGCGCCGGGCATCTCGCAGGGCGAAGTGCTCGACTTCTTGCGCCAGGCCACCACCGCCGTCGCGCCGACGGGCTACACGGCCGACTATTCCGGTTTGTCGCGACAGTTCGTGCAGGAGTCCGGCGGCTTCGTAATCACGCTGCTGTTGGCGACGATCATCGTGTTTCTCGCGCTCGCCGCCCAGTTCGAGAGTTTTCGCGATCCGGTTGTGATTCTCGTGTCGGTGCCGATGGCGCTGTTCGGCGCGCTGATCTTCATCAACGTGGGACTCACTACGCTCAACATTTACACGCAGGTGGGCCTCGTCACGCTGATGGGCCTCGTCAGCAAGCATGGCATTTTGATCGTGCAGTTCGCGAATGAGCTACAACGCGCGGGCCGCGGCAAGCGCGAAGCACTCGAAGAAGCGGCGGGCGTGCGCTTGCGGCCGATCCTGATGACGACGGCCGCGATGGTGCTGGGCGTGCTGCCGCTCGTGATCGCATCGGGTGCGGGCGCGGCCGGCCGCAACGCGATGGGACTCGTGATCTTCACGGGGATGTCGATCGGCACGCTGTTCACGCTGTTCGTCGTGCCCGCGATGTATATGTTCCTCGCTGCAGACCATCATCGGGACAGGGCGCATCCCGAAGAGGCCTGAGCGACTGAAGCGATCTCAGGACTTTCTGGACGTTTTCGCCACAAATGGTGTGGGTAGGTGCTGAACCTTCTCGCTTCCACACTTCGGGCAAGGCGGATGAGCGGTGACATGTTCGGCGAGATGCTCGGCATGCTCGAACATCTCGCCGCACTTCTCGCACCTGTACTGGTAAGTCGGCATGTTATTCCTCTAACGAGAACGCTAGTGCTTGCGATGCATCCAGCTCATATGGTGCGTGTCGAGCCACTGGCTCAGGCTCTCTCCCGTGTGATCGCGCCTGTAGCGACGGGACAGGATCATGGCAATGACGACGAGAACCACAAGGCCAACCCAAAAACTGATCATTGACTGAGTCATGGCAGCCTCCTTCGGGAATGCGACCATGCCTGAATTCTAGTTCCGCGGCGGTGGAATTCGCACTGAAAGTTGTCGCGGCGATCACTTCCAGCCAGCGCGCATAACGGGGGCCGGTTCGCGGGAACCCGTGGTATGTCTATTCCCATTACCTAAAATGAAGTGTTGCGGAGGCAGGGGCAGCAGGGCCGTACCCCACGCGGCATTTCCGGGCGTTGACTCGTAACGGGGAACCGCCATGACGAGTTATGTAGTGCTTGCACAATTCCTGTCGACCGTGTAACCCATGTTCCCCTGCTGCGCGGGGCGGGGGATGCTTCCGGTGTTTTTTATTGAGGAGGTCACATGAACACCAAGGACAAAGGCAACATGCGCGCATCCGTGCAGACCGCCGAACAGATCGGCGGCTGGGTGTGGGTCATCACGCTGGTCGACTTCGATGCGCGCGAAGTGCGGCGCTCGCTCGTCGCCGAAGAACCGTTCGCCACGGAGCGCGCGGCGAAAGACGCAGGCCTCGCTCGTCTCGAAGCGCTCGCACACGATCAGTAGCTGCGCAGGGAGGGTCCCCATGTCCAGTTCACAAGGTGCATCGCCGTTCGATGTATCCGTCGACGCCGGCAGTTTTCGCGTTTCGCGTCCTGACAACCCGCAGCAGGTTATCGAACTACTGCGCGAGCACAAGATCCAGATCGTCGACCTGAAGTTCACCGACCTGCCCGGTCTCTGGCAACACTTCTCGATCACGCTGCCCGAGGTTCACGAAGGCCTCTTTGCCGAAGGAATTGGCTTCGATGGCTCATCGATTCGCGGATTCCAGGAAATTCAGGAATCCGACATGCTTCTCAGGCCGGATCCAACGACGGCGTTCATCGATCCTGTGAGCGAAACGCCCACGCTGTCGATGATCTGCGACGTGGTCGATCCCGTGACGCATCAGGCGTATTCGCGCGATCCGCGCTACATCGCGCGGAAGGCAGAAGCGTACCTGCGGCAGAGCGGCATGGCGACCACGTGCTACTTCGGACCCGAACTCGAGTTCTTCATTTTCGATTCGATCCGGTTTGGCCAGGATGCACACAGCGGCTACTACTACGTCGAATCTGCCGAAGGGGACTGGAATACGGGGCGCGACGAAGGCGCGTATGGCGGCGGCAACCTGGGTTACAAGCCTCGCTACAAGGAGGGGTATTTCCCGGTGCCGCCGCATGACACGCTGCAGGATCTCCGCTCAACGATCGTGTTGTTGCTTCAGCAGGCGGGTGTGCAGGTGGAAGTGCATCACCACGAGGTGGCGACTGCAGGGCAGAACGAAATCGACATGCGGTTTGCCACGCTCACGCGCATGGCCGACAACGTCATGATCTACAAGTACATTTGCAAGAATGTGGCGCGCCAGCGTGGCAAGGTGGCGACCTTCATGCCGAAGCCGCTCTTCGCCGACAACGCGAGCGGCATGCACTGCCATCAAAGCCTGTGGAAGGACAACGAGAATCTGTTCTACGATGCACACGGCTGGGCGCTCACGTCGGACCTATGCCGCTGGTATATTGGCGGCCTGCTCAAGCATGCGCCAGCGCTGATGGCGTTCTGCGCGCCGACCACGAACTCTTACAAGCGTCTCGTACCAGGGTACGAAGCGCCGGTGAATCTGGCGATGTCGCAACGCAACCGCTCGGCGGCCGCACGTATTCCGATGTACTCCGATTCGCCCAATGCCCGGCGCGTCGAGTTCCGCTGTCCCGATCCGTCGGCTAATGCGTACCTCGCGTTCTCGGCGATGCTGATGGCCGGGCTCGACGGCATCGAAAACAGGACGGATCCGGGCGACCCGCTCGATGTGAACATTTACGACTTGCCGCCCGAGAAAGCGAAGCATGTCCGCCAGGTGCCGGGTTCGCTCGATGAAGCGCTGAATGCGCTCGAGGCCGATCACGAGTTTTTGCGCAGAGGCGATGTCTTCACTGATGATGTGATCGATATGTGGCTCGAGTACAAGCGCAAGCGTGAGATCGAGGCGATCAGGCTACGCCCGCATCCGTGGGAGTTTTATCTGTACTTCGACATCTGATACTGCGTTGAAAGCGGTCGCAATGTCCGGCAGTCGTCGTTGCTCGCGGGTGGAATCATGTCCGGGGCCGGAAGGCCACGAGCTGAGGTGAGACTGCGTCGCCACTGTAATCGCCCATGCGTGATAGCACCGACGGTGCGTAGGACAGTGTTTGTGTCGGCGCCAGCCCGAGGCCTTTGCGGTCGAGATTGCCTTCTCCCCAGTTGTAGGCGCGTAACGCCGACGTGAGATCTCCCCCGTAGTGCCGAATCAGGCCGGAAAGCTTTCGTGCAGCGGCCCATGCGGACTGCGAAGGATTCATCGGGTCGACATGATATTCCCTCGCCGTCGTCGGCATCAGCTGGAACAAGCCCAGGGCACCGGCGTGGCTGACCGCGCGGGCGTTGCCTGACGATTCCTGCTGCGCGAGCGCCCCAAGCAATCCGGTTGGCAGTCCGAAGCGCTGTTCAAGGGCGGTAAAGTTCAGCTTTGAAGCCCAGACTTGCACGGCGGCATTGAGCCTTCCGGGTCGGCGAGACTGCACGGCAACCTCAGTCGCGCTCGCCAGACTTTGTGCCTCGGGCGGTGGCTTCCAGCCCGCCACCTGGCCGACGACGATGACTCTCCTCGAGCGCTCCTGCTCGCCACTGAGGTAGTCCTCGCTGTAAGCGAGCAACGCGACTCCCGCCAGAATCGGGCTCAGCAGAATCATCGTCAGCGCACCGGCGCAGCGCCGCAGCAGTGCGCTCAGGCGAATCAGATGCGAATGAGTAACGGGAATCTGGGTGAGGGTGTTCGGAGTGAAGGACATGTTGCCTCCGCAATAAAGCCGCACAGAGAGCAACAGGCGGATCGTTGACGCAGCCTTTAGTGTGCGCCGTGCCGCGTATCAAGAGATGTGTCCGGGTGTCGCCATTGAGTTTTCCCTCTATTTTGAGGGGCCCTCATCAGGGCCGGGGCTGGATCGTCAGGCGCGCAGCAAGGACGCCGCCGAGCGCGCCGCCGATATGGCTCTGCCACGAGATGCCGGGATAGATCGGCAGCACGCCCGATAGCAGGCTGACGCCGTAAGCGGCCACGACGAAGAGGGCGACCAGCATGGCGAGGAAGTGGCGTGTGTAAATGCCGCGTGCGACCAGATAGCCCGCGTAGCCGAAAACGAGCCCGCTCGCGCCGATATGGACGCTTTGCGGGGCGCCAAGGAGCCAGGCGCAACACCCCGCGCCGAGCATGCCCCCTGCGGTCGCGACGACGAAATTCCCGATGCGCGGCCACATTGCGAGCCACCCGAGAACCACGAGTCCGCCTGTGTTCGCCATGATGTGGGCGAGGCTGCCGTGAAGCCACGGCGCGAACAGAATGCCCTGGAAGCCGGAGACGGTGCGCGGCACGACGCCGTGGTGGGTAAGGCGCAGCGACGGGAAGGCCGCGGACAGGAAGAAGACCGCCCACATCGAGCCGACGAAGAGGGCGAGCGCCACGATCCGGATCTCGATCTGCGTGGCGAAGCTTCGATGACTCGCGGTGTTGGTCATACTTCGGACTCTACGGAGGCAGGCTTAACGGTGACTTAAGAGTTCGATTTGCTTCAGAGTCCTATGTAACTGGACGATGATACGGCCGTTTCCTTTCGCGCCGCGCAAGTCAGAAAGAGCGCACTAACTATAATGAACCGAGCAGAACCCGCACCGCGTGAGAGGAGGGCTCTGCTTCGTCCCCCTTTTCGCGAGGCCGGTCATGCAACGCACCGATGCGATCCTCAGACAGGTGATGGCGGCGTTCGAACGCGAATCACACCTGAAGCTCCACCATTGCCCCATTCATATCAGCCTCGAGAACGGTGCCATGACCGTTGCAGGCGAGGTGCCGGACGTTGCGTCGAAAAAGCGGCTGATTCATTTGACCCGGGCTTACAGCAACGGCGAACCGCTCATCGACCAGTTGCGCGTTAGCGCTGCGCCGCCGATCGGAGACGGCGAGCTGCGTACGCGCATCTGCGAACGGATTCTGCAGACGATGGAATTCCGCAACTGCGTGATTTGTGCGCGCGTGAAGGGCCAGCTCGAAATGCTGCGCGGGACCATGGACGAAGCGGGTGAGGAGGGCGGCGGCGTTGTTGAGGTGACAGTTGAAGCTGGCGTCGCGACCTTGACGGGCCAGGTGATCAGTCTGTCGCACCGGCGGCTCGCGGGTGCGATCGCGTGGTGGGTCGGCGGCTGCCGGGACGTGGTGAATCTGCTGGAGTTGGTGCCCGCTGAGGCAGATGGCGATGAAGAGATCGGCGAGGCTCTCGCGCTCGTATTCGAAGCCGATCCACGCCTGCACGCTGGGCAAATCACCATCAATGTGGAGAACCAGCGGATCACGCTCGCGGGGTCTGTGGCGACCGAAGCCGAGAAGCAGCAGGCAGAGATGGATGCGTGGTGTCTGGACACGATTGCGGGCGTGGTCAACCGCATCGAGGTGCGAGCCTGACCAACGCCTCGATGGCAGCGATCCGGATCCACAAGGTGGCGTGAGTGGATATGGTTCGCAAACATTCATTCCTGCGAGCCGCGATCAAACCTGAGCGCGCCCCCTCGGTCGCTATTTCCCTGGCCACGCGCTTAACCAGGTGTGTTCCCTGTACTCAGCATTCATTGCCGCGCACGCCCTAAAGAATTTGTGTGCGCAACCGATAGCGCAGTTATCGAGTGGAGGATTCCCATCCCTTAGCCGTTTCGCATAGTCAGGTGGCCTATGAGCCCAACGCCAAACTCCTTGCCGCATTCCGCGTTCGACACCCGCGTCTTGCCGCGCGACCAGCAGTTTTCCGCATGGCGCGAGGCGGTGAGCGTCATCTTCGACACGCAGACTGCCGAAGCGCGTGACGCGGGATTCGGAACCAGCGTGACCGGCTATCTGTTCGGCGACGTGGTGCTGGGTTCGATCCACACGGGCGCGCAGCGCTACGACCGCTCGAACGCAAAGATCGGGCGCGACGGCCACGATCAATATATTCTGCAGTTCTATCTGGGCGGCCATTGCCGGGCGCGTGACGGCGGCCCCGAAACGTGTACGCAGCCGGGCGACATGTTCATCGTGGACGCGGCTCAACCGCTCGCGACCGAAGCCACGCAAAGCGAATTCCTGAATCTGGCGGTGCCGCGCCGCTTGCTCGCACCGTTGCTGACTGCGCCCGACCAGCAGAGCATGCGTGTGATTCGCGGCGCCGACCCGACGGTCGCGCTGCTGCGCGAGCATCTGGCCGCGCTTTACCGGCACGCCCCGCAGATGACGCTTGCCAACGCCCAGGCAGTCATGCCCGCCACGCTTCAGCTCGCGGCCAGCGCGCTCAATGCGAGCGTGAGCCCGGAGCACATGCCGGCCGTTCAGCAATGCGCGTTCGTATCGATATGCCGCTACGTGGAGAAACGCCTGACCGATCCGCAACTGAACGCGGAAATCGTTGCGCGCGCATTCGGCATGTCGCGCGCCACGCTGTACCGCCTTTTCGAGCAGGAAGGCGGGTTCGCGACATATGTGCGCGAGCGCCGCCTGCGGCGCTGCCGCGAGATGCTCGCCGACCCGGCGCGGCGCACCATGTCGATTGCCGATATTGCCGCCATGCACGGATTCACCGACGCCGCGAATTTCACGCGCGCATTTCGCCGCTCGATTGGCCTCTCGCCGCGGGCGGTACGCATGCTGGCGCTCAATGGCGAAACTGAACTGGCGAAGGAGACCGGCGCGGACGACTGGCGCTACTGGATGGCGTTGATGCGTTGAGCATGAATCACGTAGATCGCGCAAGCCGCTTGTGAGACAAAACAACAAGTATTTGAGACGTAACGACAGATTTGGCTTCGCGCACCGCCGATTCATTGCCGCGTCATGCGTCACCTGCAAAGATGCAGGCGCCTGTGAGATTCAGGCGAACGGGGGAAACATGAAAAAGAGCCACAAAAAACCGCGTCAAGGCGGCCTGTGCTACTACGAAGCGGCGTATTCGCTCGAACTCGCGCGTGGCGCCTCGCATATTTCGAGCATGCTTTCGGTGGCGACACAGGAAAACGCCGTGTACGAAGTCATGCACGAATTCATAGCGACGCACGGCGGGGCCGCGCTGGACGCGTTTTGCTGGCTGCTGGCCGAGCGGCTGGAAAAGCGCGGCTGCGCTGCGGCTGCCGCGCAAGCCCGGGACTTCGACGCGTCGCGCCGGATGCCGGAGTTGGCCTGCGCGAGCTGAGCCGCGCGCGGCAAGAGAGAGCAGTTGGCCGCGCCGGTATGCAAGCGCGCGGCGCCTCTTGCTGAACAACGCGTCGAATTGAGGCGGCCGGTTAGCCGGCAACGCGCCTCGATCAATCGCTTCTAGCGGCCGTGCTGCGCTTTAGTGCGCGAGCCGGAAGGCCCCAACGGCATCGCGCAGTGAGTCGGCCTGTTCGCTCAGCGCCATCGCGGCTGCGGCCGCTTCTTCCACCAGCGCGGCGTTCTGCTGCGAAACCTGGTCCATCTGCGAGACCGCGAGATTTACCTGTTCGATACCGTCGCGCTGCTCTTCGGAAGCGTTCGCGATCTCGTGCATGATGGTCGTCACGCGGCCAATGGACTCGCCGATCTCGTTCATCGTCTCGCCCGCCGAGCGCACATACTCCGAGCCCGACGAAACGTGCTCGACCGACTCGGCGATCAGCGTCTTGATCTCTTTCGCCGCCGCCGCGGAACGCTGCGCAAGCGAGCGCACCTCGCTCGCGACAACGGCGAATCCGCGGCCCTGTTCGCCCGCGCGCGCGGCTTCCACCGCCGCGTTGAGCGCGAGAATATTGGTCTGGAAAGCAATGCCTTCGATGATGCCGGTGATATCGGCGATCTTCTGCGAGCTGCCGTCGATGCGCTCCATCGTCTGCACCGCGTTGCTCACGACCTGCGAGCCGCGATCGGCAACTTCCTGCGCGCTGTTGGCGAGCGTTTGCGCAGTGCGCGCGTTTTCGGCGTTCTGCTTCACCGTGGCGGTGAGCTGCTCCATGCTCGCGGCCGTTTCCTGCAGCGAGGCGGCCTGTTCCTCTGTACGCTGAGACAGGTCGTCGTTGCCGGCGGCAATCTGGCGCGTCGCCGTAGAGATGGATTCGGAGCTATGGCTGACCTTGCGCACCGTATGCGCCAGTGCGTCCTGCATGGACTTCAGGCTCGCCACGAGGCGGCCCATTTCGTCGCTGGAACGCGTTTCGAGGTTTGCGGTCAGGTCGCCGTCCGCAATGCGCTGGAGCGCGCCCTGAACGTTTTCGAGGGGAGCCGCGATCGCGCGGTGCAGGCCCGCGGCGCACACGAGCGCCACGGCGAGACCGAGCACGATCAGCGCGATGCTGCCGGCGCGCAGCCACTCGTAGCGGTCCTGCGCGCGGTCGAATGCCTGCTCGCCGTGCGTCTTCTGCCACGCCTCGAGCGCGGTCGAGGCTTTGGTGAGCGCAACCGAGAGCGGCGGAATGCGCTTCATCGCGATGTCGTCCTGACCCTGCCGGTCGCCTTGCTTGATCGCGGCCATGAGCGGCTGGATGCCTTGCTCCAGCATGTCGGTGAGGGCGGCCTGCACGCCGTCGGCGAGCGCCTGTTCTTCGGGGGCGTGCGGCAGCGAGCGGTAGACCTCCCACGCCTTGTTCGAGGTCGCGAGATAGCTCTGCGCTTTTTCAAGCAGAGGCTGAACGTCGGGCGCGTCGGGGTGCAGGAGGATGCGGTCGAGCGTCGTGCGCGCGATGGTCAGATTCAGGTTCGACTTGCCGATGTTGATGGCGGCGACCAACTGGTTCGAATAGGCATAGCCGAGCGCCGTATTGGTGCGCGACATGCCTGCAAGGCCGGAAACGCCGGCTGCCACGATCAGCAAGGCCAGCACCCCGACGGCGATGCGCAGACGGACAGAGATAGAGAGTCGTGCAAACACGAAGAGGGCTCCAGAACGCGAGGGGCTACGTAGCAGAAAAACGGCAGTGGCCTTGCGCGTGCGAAACGGCAAGGCACTGAACACGCTCAGGACATGTTTACGGCGTTTGGCGAGGGAACTGAAGGCCGGTGCAGGCGGCTTCGCGCAATTGTGGTTTTCCCGATCCAATCGGAAAAAATTGCGCGTGCTTGAGTGCTTCAGCGCGCCACAGACTTGAACAGGCGGTTCTTTTCGAGCGTGGCCGCGTCGGGTGTTCTGGTGTTGTCTTCCGCGTTCGCGGGGGCGCTGGTGTCTTCGAGCGCGGGCCCGGTGTAGCGGCCGCGCGGGCGGATGACCTTGCCCACCCTGAGCTGCTCGATGCAATGCGCGAGCAGCCCGACGCTGCGCGCCGTGGCGAAGAGCGCGAACGAGGCGTCGCGCGGTAGCTTCAGTTGCGCGGCGAGGGTGGCGAGCGCCACGTCGATATTCGGCTTGAGGCCCGTGAGCGCCACGACCTTCTCGATGAAGGAGGCGAGTTCCGCGGGCGGGTCAAGCACTTCCAGCAGGGCGTCCGCGCGCGGGTCGCCGTCGGGGTAGAGATGGTGTCCAAACCCCGGAATGGGAATGGCCGATTGCAAATGATGCGCGACGACATGCTCAGCGCCGAGCCGGCCCACGTCATCGAATACCGCGCGCACGCGGCCCGAGGCGTCGCCGTGCAGCGGGCCGGAAAGCGTGGCGAGGCCCGTGAGCAGACAGCCCGGCAGCGACGCGCCCGTCGAAGCCGTGATGCGTGCGGCGAACGCCGAACTCGTGATCTCGTGATCGGCCACGAGCACCATGGCGCGGCGGATGAGCTCAGCGCCCTCGCGACCCTGGCCCCAGCCTAGCGCGAGGCGTTCGTGAACCGGCGGCAGGGCCGGGCTCGCCGACGCCTCGCAACGTGCGCCGAATGCATGGGCGACGACCGCCACGAGCCGGCCTGCCTCGACATGCAAGGCCGTGTCCGTGCGCCCGAGCGTGGAGTGGCCGCGCGCCGCGATGGCCGCAAGCGAGGTGAACGCGCATTCGCGGCCGCGTTCGTCGCCATGCAGGCGTACGTCGGCGGCTTCGAACGTCACGTCCGCGCGTGCGTTCCACAGGAGAGTGGCCACGTCTTCGAGCGTGGCCGTCTGCGCGAGGCTGATGCTGTCGCGTCCCCGGTAATACGGGCGGCCCTTCGAAAAGGTGGTGATGCTGCTGTAGATGCAAGGCTCCGCGCCGAAGATCGTGCCCGCGGCGAGCGCCTCACGCTTGCGGCCCACCTGTTTCTTGCGGCAGAGGCTTGCGACGTCTTCGGCGCGGTAGAGGCTCTTGCGCGGGTCGTGCGGATCGGGCATGACCGCGATATTGCCGCGGCTTGCGTAGGCATAGACGGTCTGCGCCTGCACGCCGAGTTGTCGGGCGGCTTCAGTCAGGGTGATCCAGTTTGGCATGGCAGGGCAGACGGGGCAGAGCGGAGATTCAGCGGCAATATTGACGGTTTTTCAGCGAAAAGTCATCTCGGCGGGCCGCCGCTCGAGCACTTCGATGAGAATCTCGCCCGGCGCGCGCACGAAGCAGGCGCGCACACCCGCGCGAATCTGATGCACGGGTTTGATGATTTCCGCTTCGTGAAGCGCGAGGTGGGCGAAGGCCGCGTCGAGATCGTCCACCACCACGCCGAAGTGATCGATGCCTTGCAAGCGCGCCTCATGCGTTTGCGGTGCGCCGGGTTCGCCCGTCAATTGCGTGATGAAAAGGTTGATCTCGCCGATGCGCAGATCCACGCGCCCCGGCCTGCGCACGATTTCAGCGTTCAAACAGCGTTCGAACCATGCAGCGGTAGCCTCTGCATTTGCCGAGCAGAGCTGGAGATGGTCCCACTTGAATTCGATCATGCGATTTTCACCCCGTGTGTGTGCGAGTGTCAGAGTTCGATGCGCGAGAGCTTGCCGAGCAGCAGTGAATACGAGAGTGTGCCGAGCAGGCAGATCGCGCCCATGAGGTTGAGCGCCCAGTAGAAGTGCCCGGTGTGCTGCGTGATATAGCCGATCATGAGCGGCGTGGTCACGCCCGCGATATTGGCCGCGAGACTCGTGATACTGCTCGTGAGGCCCACGTACTGGCGCGGCGCGATTTCGGAAACGGCGGCCCACGACATCGAGCCGATGCCCTGCGCGAAGAAGGCCACGGTGAGAATGGCGATCACGACTTCGTTCGACTCGACGAAATTCACGAGCACGATGGAGGCGCCCAGCATCGTGCCGATGATGAGCGGGGCTTTGCGCGCCGCCGAGATCGACACGCCGCGCCGGATAAAGAAGTCCGAGAGAAAGCCCGCCGAGAGAATGCCGATCGTGGCGCCAATGAAGGGCATGGCCTGGAAAATGCCCACCTTGATCATCGACATGTGACGCGCTTCGATCAGGTACGTCATGAACCACGTCGTGAAGAACACGAGCAGCGTGTTGTTGCAGAACTTGCCGAGGCAGATGGCGAGAATCTGGCGGTAGCTGAGCAGCTTGAGCGCCATGCGCCAGTCGAACTTCTCACGCGGCTTGCGTGCGGCAGGCGTTGCGCCTTCGTTGATGTATTGAAGCTCCGCGGCGTTGACCGAGCCATGCTTGTGCGGATCGCGATACAGGCGATACCAGACCATGCTGAAGAGAATGCCGAAGCCGCCCGTCACGAAGAACACGGTGCGCCAGCCATAAGCCGAGGAAATCCACAGCAGCAGGCCGGTGAACAAGGGCGTGCCAACGTACTGTCCCATCACGTACACGCTCGTTGCGAAGCCGCGTTCCTGCGCGGGAAACCACAAGGTAACGGCGCGGGTGTTCGAGGGGAAGGCCGGCGCTTCGAGCGCGCCCATGGAAAGGCGCGAGCCGAGCAGCATGTGATAGCCGCTCGCGAGACCTTGCGTGAGCGTGGCGATCGACCAGCCGACGAGCGAAAGCGCATAGGCCACGCGTGAGCCGAGCACGTCGGTGAGAATGCCGCCCGGCACGAGCGCGATCGAATAGGCGAGGCCGAATGCCGCGAACAATTCGCCCATCTGCATCTTGTTGAGCGCGAGGTCTTTCGAAAGCCCAGGCGCCACGATGCCCAGCGCCGAGCGGTCGACGAAGTTGAGCACGGTCGCCACGAGCAGCATCGAGAGCACGAAGTACCGGACCCTGGAGCGCTTCGCGCTATCCGCACTTTCGGCGTAGGCCTGGGTTTGCGCGGGCAAGGCTTGTTCCTCTATGACTTTCATCGGTGTCTCCAATATCAGTTTTGACGCCTGCTTTTTTTATTTGGGCGTTCGATTTGGGTGCAGCGTGTCGCTACCCGCGGCCGACGAACGGCATCGCGCTCGCCATGATCGTCATGTTGAGCACGTTGGCTTCGAGCGGCAGGCTCGCCATGTGCGCGACCGCATTCGCGACGTGCGTCACGTCCATGCGGGCTTCGGGCGCGAGGCGTCCGTCGGCCTGGAGCACCCCCTTGTTCATGCGCTCGGTGAGCGGCGTGGCCGCATTGCCGATGTCGATCTGGCTGCACGCGATGTTGTACGCGCGGCCGTCGAGCGCGATCGATTTGGTGATGCCCGTCACGGCGTGTTTCGTGGCCGAGTAGGCGATGGTGTGCGGCCGCGGCGAATGCGCAGAGATCGAACCGTTGTTGATGATGCGTCCACCTTGCGGCGACTGCGCTTTCATGAGCCGGTACGCGGCGCGCGCGCACAGAAAGACGCCGGTGAGATTGGTTGCGACCACATCGTTCCAGAAGTCCACTTCATAGTCTTCCAGCGGCACGGCGCCCGCATTGCGGCCTGCGTTGTTGAACAGCACGTCGAGGCGGCCGAAGGTCTGCGCGATTTGCGCGAACGCGTGTTCCACCGATGCCGCATCGGTCACGTCTGCGGAAAACACGTGGGATTCTCCGCCCACGTTGCCGATGAGTTCCTTCGTCTCCAGCAGCGGCTCGATGCGGCGGCCGATCAGTGCAACCGCGAACCCCGCGCTGGCGAGCGCCACGGCGCTCGCGCGGCCGATACCGGACCCAGCGCCCGTTACGGCGGCGACCTTTTTCGATGCAGACATTTCGCGTCCTCTTCCCGATTCCATTGAACACGGGAAAAGAATTGCATTCGCGTAAGGTACGCAGCAATCTTGATTCGTTGAATCAACATCCGGGGCCTTGATAACTGGGCGTCGGATCAGGGTTTTCCTGATGCGCTGAAAGCGCCGCGCGGCGTGTGCACACGCTTTGAGGCGAATACAGGGCCACAGCGCCCATCCGATCTTGATTCACCGAATCAACATTGACCGGCTGGCGGACGCTTTCGTAGTCTCTCGACGTCTGTCCATACCCAAAGGGAAAAACACCATGCCGGAAAATCAACGCACCAGGCTTTTGATCGCGCGAAAAGTGCCCGCTGCTGTGGCGAAGCGCGCCGTGGCCGAGTTCCATGCCTTCGTGACCGACGCCGATATGGACGCGTGGTCCGTGGTCGACTTCTGCAAGCAGCATGACGTGCCGGCGGTGCTCATCGGCAAGAAGTCGGGCTTGCAGGCGGAGCACATTGCCGCGCTGCCCGAGTCGGTGAAGATCATCGCGAACGCGAGCGCGGGCGTCGATCACCTGGATGTGGCCGCGGCGCGCGAACGCGGCATTGTCGTCACGAACGCGCCCGACGCCTTGACGGAATGCACCGCCGACTTTTCCATGCTGCTCGTGCTGGCGGCATGCCGGCGTGCATCGGAGTACGAACGGATCATGCGCAACGGCTGGGGCAAGTCGTTCGGCATGACCGACATGCTGGGCACGCGCGTGAACGGCAAGACGCTGGGTATCGTGGGCTTTGGCCGCATTGGCCGGGCGGTGGCCAAGCGCGCGCTCGGGTTCGGCATGCGCGTGATCTACACCGACATCAATCGTGCCGCGCCTTCCGTGGAGAACGGTGCGACTTACTACGCAAGCTTCGAAGCGATGCTGCCGCATTGCGAAGTGCTCACGCTGCATGTGCCAGGCGGCGGCGCGCCCTTGATGACGAAAAAGGAATTCGAACGTTTGCCGAAGGGCGCGGTATTCGTCAACGCGGCGCGCGGCGGCCTCGTGGATGAAGACGCGCTTTACGACGCGCTGACCTCGGGCCACCTGTTCGGCGCGGGCCTCGACGTGTATCGCAACGAGCCCAATGTGGACAAGCGATTCGCTAGCCTCGACAACGTGTTTCTCACGCCGCACATGGCGAGCGCCACGGTGGAAACGCGCGACCAGATGGGCTTTACGGCGCTGGATAACGTGGCCGCCGTGCTGGACGGACGGCCCGCGTTGAATCGCGTTTGAGGAAGGCGGGTGCGGCTTGAGCGGTTTGTATTAGCTGCGCCCCGAATGCCGGAAGCGCTTAAGCACGATCACGCAGAGCGCGGGTAGATGCACGACGCCCAGGCCGCACGCGATCACGGCCCACGGCGGCGCGATCTGGCCGGACATCATCCCGCCGATCACGCCGAAGCACAGGCCGGCCAGCAACAGCGTGGTGTGGGCGAGGATGCGCTTTGGGCCTCGCTCGGTGAAGCGCGGAATGTTCACGTGGACATACACCACGATCAGCAAGGCGACGGTGGCAATGGCGGGGAACAGCATGTTCGAATCCTCGATTCCAGCAACGATGACGGGAGGCGCCGCTAGCGGGCGCGCTTAAAGTCTTCGACTGTAAGGGAGGATTGCCGTTGCGTCGATGGCTGATGGCTTCGCTTCAGCACCAAACCACGCTGTCGTACGCAACCGTACGGCGATACACGTTCTTGCCGCGCCAGCTGGAAAACTCCATATACGCGCATTCCAGCACCAGAATCCAGTTCGTGACCCGCATCGCCATCCCCAGTCGTTCGCAGTGGTTCGCAGTAGTTCGTTTGACTGCGAGACCAGTCTATGGCCCGGGAGCACCGGACAATGCGGCGAGCAGGGCGCGATATCGCGTCCAGTTCGCCGCATTGCCGGATCAGGCGTGCGGCGCGAGCGGCATGAGCACGAAGTCGAACGTGGAGCGCCACGGCGTGGCGCTGTCGGCCACGCGCTCGTACGGCGCGACGAGCGACGCTTTCACGCCGAACACGGCGTCCGACTGCAGGTACGGATCGTCGCCCACGAAGGTATGCGTGACGACCTTCTGGAAGCCGGGCGCGGTGATCATGAAATGCATGTGCGCGGGCCGGTAAGGATGGCGGCTGAGGCTCGCGAGCATCTTGCCGACAGGGCCGTCGTGCGGGATCGGATACGAGACGGGCTTGATGCCGACGAAGCTATAGGCGCCGTCCGCGCCAGTCGTGAAGATGCCGCGGTTGTTCCATTTGGGCTGCACGCCGGGCTGCTGCACGTCGTAGTAGCCCTCGGCATTGTCCGACCACACGTCGATGCGCGCGCCCTCCACCGGGTGGCCTTCGAGATCGAGCACGCGGCCTTCGAAGAGGCAGCGCTCGCCTTTGCCGTCGGCAGTGATGCACTCGCCCATCGCGCGCTCGGGTGCGCCGGCCACGTGGAACGGGCCGAACACGGTGTTTTCGGTGGCGGCGCTCGGGCGGCGGTTGTTGATGGCGTCCACGAGCATGGAAAACCCTAGCGTGTCCGAGAGCAGGATGAACTCCTGACGCTCGGCGCTGCACAGCTGCCCGGCCGTGGTCAGGAAGTCGATAGCGGTTTCCCATTCGGGCTGGGTGAGCTGCACTTCTTTCGCGAACGCATGCAGGTGACGCACGAGCGCACTCATCACCTCGCGCAGACGCTCATCGGCGCTCTCGCCGATACGCGCATTGACGGCCTCCGCGGAGGCGGCTTCGCTGAAGAACTGGGTCATGGTTGGGGTTGCCTATGTGATCGTCGGACGGCGGTCGAAGTCGGGCCGTAACGGTACGTATTGTGCGCCTGTCGCCATCGCGACCCAAAATCTGGTCCAATTGGCATTCGATTCGCTGTTCCCATCCGTCATGCTGAAAAACCTCTGGTACGTCGTGGCCGCCGCCGCGGATCTGCGCGAGCAGTTGCTGCCGGTCACGCTGCTCGGCCACCGCTTCGTCGCGTTTCGCGACGCTCAGGGCCGCGCGCAACTGCTCTCCGATATCTGCGTGCATCGCGGCGCCTCGCTCGCGGCCGGCCGCCGCGTGAACGGCGAAGTGCAGTGCCCGTACCACGGCTGGCGCTATGGCGGCGACGGCGTTTGCACCCACATCCCCGCGCAGCCGCAGGCGCGCATTCCAGCGCGAGCGCGCGTGGACGGCTACCCCGTGGTGGAGCGTCATGGCTGGATCTGGGCGTTCGTGGGCGACCTGCCCGAAGACGAGCGGCCGCCGCTGCCCGACCTTGGCTGGGCCGACGACCCCGGCATGCGCGTCGTGCACGGCACTTACGCGTGGGAGGCCAACTGGGAGCGCGTGATCGAAAACGGACTCGATTTCGCGCACGCGCCGTTCGTGCACGGGAGTTCGTTCGGCGCGCCCGACCGCCCCGAGATCGACGCGGTCAACGTGAGCGCCAATGCCTGGAGCGGCCACGCGCAGCTCGTGATGCGGCGGCCCGTGCGCCGGGGCTGGCTGCGCCGCGCACCCACGGGCGAACATGTCGACGTGATCACGCAAACGGGCTTTCACCTGAGCGGCCCGTGCGCGACGCTCGAACTGACGCTGGCCAACGGCTGGCGCATTCATATCGCGTCGGCGCATGTGCCTGTGGACGCGGGGCGCACGCAGACGTTCTGGATGATGGGCCGCAGCTTCCTGCGCAACCCGCTTTTCGATGGGCGCTTTCGTGCGCGCAACCTGCGTATCTTCGAGGAAGATCACGCCGTGCTTCGGCGCATTCGGCCGGTGCGCGTGCCCGAGAGTTGGCAGAGCGAGGTGTCGGTGAAGTCGGATGCCTTGCAGATCGCGTTCAGGCAGCGAGTGCGGGCGCTGGCGGAGGGCGGCTGGAGCGTGCCCGAGGCGTCGCAGGCGAGCCGCGTCGCCACGGTGATCGCTTGCCCGATGCGGCGCACGGTGAACACGTGGGCACTGGAAGTCGCTGGCGCCCCCGAGGCGCCATTGATGGCCGCGAACAAAGAGGCGACGCCGCGCTGAACGCCGGCAACCTCCGACGGTATTTGCGGCGGCTCCGAACGCCCGCTTGCCGTTCGGAGCCCAACGCCAGACGCTTGAGCTCAGTGGCGCGGCGTCACTGGCTCGACCGCGGCCCAGTACGGCTCTGCACCGTAATACGCATGCAGCGTGCTGCCCCAGGTCGCATCAGCCATGGCGGGCCAGCAGTCCCGGTCGAAGCCCGGCGCTTCCTTCACGCGCTCGGACGACACATTGAGCAGGAAGCACTTGCGGCTCGTGTCGAGCATGAGCGCACTCCACGGAATGGCGAGCAGTTTGTCGCCAATGCCGAGAAAGCCGCCGCTCGACATCACCACGTAGGCCACGCGGCCGCTCTGCACGTCGAGCATGATCTCCTTGATCTTGCCGACTTCCTGGCCGTCCGAACTCAGCACGCGGTCGCTGTCGAGCGTGCTGGCGGCCATCACGTCGGGGCCCGGCCCTGCGGCGCTTACGCGGCCTTTGCCGACGATGCGCGCGCCATTGCCGGTTGGCATGGGCGGAGGAATGAAGGTGGGCATGACGGTCTCCATTTATGGGGGAACAACGTTGAGTCCGGCCAGACTCCCGACGATTCCCGTGTCAGGCGGCAGGCGATGCCGCGGCGGTTCTGGCCGCCTGCCATGACACACAGCAAGCGGCGTACCGCGTCGCGCCCGTCGATTCGATGCACCGGCGCGAGGCGCATCGGGGGCGCAAACGCCTGTTTGGAGACCACTCTGGAAACTACGCGGGCGCGCCGTCGAAGCCCGCTTTAGACACCTTACGAGGCCGGCGTGGCCGCTTTTTGCGGCGTGTCGACGTCGTAGCGTTTCGCCTGCTCGAAGAACGCGCGCTCGGCGGCCTTGTTCATCACCAGGATGCTGATGCGGCGGTTCAGCGGGCTGTCGGCCGTGTCGTGGTCGAGCGGCAACACGTCGGCGAGACCGCGCACCTGGAGAAGTTTCTCCTCGCTGAGGTGGCCGGCCACCAGCGCCCGGCGCGCGGCGTTGGCGCGCTCGCTCGAAAGCTCCCAGTTCGAGTAACCGGCTAGGCCCCCCGAGTAGGGCACCGAATCGGTGTGCCCCGCGATCGACACGCCGCTGTCAACGTCGTTGAGCGCACTGCCGATCTGCACGAGGATCTCATACGCGTAGTCCTGGAGCTTCGCGCTACCGGTCGCGAACATGGGGCGCTTGAGCGAATCGACCAGCTCGATGCGCAGGCCTTCGTCCGTGATCGACATGCGGATCTGGTCGCGGTACGCGCGCAACTCCGGTTTGCGCTCGATGAGCGCCGAGAGCTTTTCCTTGAGCTGCGAAAGGCGCGACTTGTCCACCGCTTCGACGGGCACGGCGTGCGAGAGCGTGGGCTGCGCGTTCGAGCCGCCCACGGCGGGCGTCTTGCTCGAGAGGTCGCGGCCGCCGCCTTGCACCACGCTCGGGTTGGGGTTCGCAGCGTTGGGTTTGCTGCCGAGCATGGCCGAAAGCGGCGTGTTGAAGTACTTCTCGATGCCGTCGCGGTCGTACTGCGACGTCGAGCCGAGCAGCCACATCAAGAGGAAAAACGCCATCATCGCGGTCACGAAGTCGGCATAGGCGATCTTCCATGCCCCGCCGTGGTGGCCCTCGTGGCCGCCTTTTTTCACGCGGCGCACCACGAGCGTGGTCTTGCTGCCCTCGGTGTCGCGCGCGGCGCGCGAGCCTGGAGTACGTTCGGCCATATCGGGACTCCTAAGCGGCCTTTGGCGTCTTGGTGGCGCGCACCGCTTCGTCGAGCTCCTGGAAGCTCGGACGGTCGGAGGTGAACAGCACCTTGCGGCCGAATTCCACGGCCACGGGCGGTGCATAGCCGGCCAGCGACGCAAGCAGCACGGCCTTCACGCACTGGAACGGCTTGCTGGCGGCGCGGCCCTTGGCGTTGAGCAGGTCGGCGATCGGCCCGACGAATCCGTACGCGAGCAGAATGCCGAGGAAGGTGCCCACGAGCGCGCCCGCAATCATCTCGCCGAGTACGGCGGGCGGCTTGCCGACCGAGCCCATGGTGTGCACCACGCCCATCACGGCGGCCACGATGCCGAAGGCGGGCAGGCCGTCGGCCATCTTCTGGATGGCGTTCGGCGCGATCGACACCTCGGAGTGATGCGTGTCGAGCTCTTCATCCATGAGGTCCTGCATTTCCATGGGATTCACGTTGCCGCTCGACATCATGCGCAGATAGTCGACGATAAAGTCGAGCAGATGATGGTCGGAGAGCACGCGTGCGTACTTCTGGAAAGTCGGGCTGCTCTCGGGCGCTTCGATGTCGGCTTCGAGCGCCATCATGCCTTCCTTGCGGGCCTTTTGCAGCAGCTCGTAGAGGAGGGCGATCAGCTCCAGGTATTGCGCTTTCGTGTAGCCGCCGCCCTTGAAGCAGGTGGGCAGCGCCTTGAGCGTCTTGCCGAGCGTGGCGGTGGGGTTGCTCACCACGAACGCACCGATCGCTGCGCCGAAAATACACAGGAGTTCGAATGGTTGAACGAGCGCGGGCAGGTGTCCCCCCACGCCCACGAAGCTCCCGATCACCGATCCGAGCACGAGGATCCAGCCAATTGCTACAAACATGATGTCTACCTTTTCCTTCTCAGAGTAATGCGGGTCAATCCAGTGGCGGCGGTCCACTCAAGCCGGTTCGACGAGACGCTTGAGCCGCGCCTCGTTTGCCGCACGATCCACGTTCAGCAAGGCGTCGATTTCACGCGCCGCCATTGCTTTGCCGAAAAAATAGCCCTGCGCGTAGTCGCAGCCCTTCGCCGCGAGTGTGCGCGCGAGTTCTGCGGTCTCCACGCCTTCGGCCACCGTGCTCATGCCGAGATTCGTGGAGAGCGCGATGATCGCGTCGACGATCTTGGCGCTCTCGTTGCACGACGTCATGGAGAGGACGAAGGAGCGGTCGATCTTCAGCTTGTCCACCTTCAGCTCGCGCAGATGCTGCAGGCTCGAATAGCCGGTGCCGAAATCGTCGAGCGACATGCGCAGCCCCGCATTGCGGAAGTCCGCGAGCACGGCGCGCGCCGCGTCGAAGTCGTACATGAGCGCCGATTCGGTGATCTCGATCTCCATGCGCTCGGGCGGCATGCCCTCGTCGGCGAGAATCGTGAGCAGTAGCGCCGCGAGTTGCGTGTCCTTGAACTGCGCGGGCGAAAGATTGAGCGCGAGGTGGTAGCGCGAGGGCCAGGAGAGCGCGTCGCGGCACGCCCGTCGCAATATTGAGGCCGTGAACGCGGGCGAAATGCCCATCTGCTCGATGAGCGGCACGAATACCTCGGGCGAGATCCAGCCGCGCTGTTCGTGGTGCCAGCGCGCGAGAATCTCGAAGCCGGTGGTCTGGCCATCGGCGAGGCGCACGAGCGGCTGGTAGAACGGCCGGATTTCGCCGCCCGCGAGCGCGCGGCGCAGGTCCGATTCGAGCGAGGCCTGCAGGCGCAGCTCGTCGTCCATCTTCTGCTCGAAGAAGCGGTACGTGCCCTTGCCTTCGCACTTCGCGCGATACATGGCGATGTCGGCGGCGCGCAGCAACGCGTCCGGGTCCCCGCCGTCGCGCGGGCAGCACGCAATGCCAATGCTCGCGTCCACGTTGATGCGCAGCTTGCCGATGTCGATGGGCGCGCGCGTGGCGGCGAGCAGGCGTTGCGCGAGTTCGCTCGCGGCCTCGATGTGGTCGTCGCGATGCACGCGGGCGAGCACGGCGAACTCGTCGCCGCCCAGGCGCGCGACCGTGTCGCCGTCGCGCACCACGCGGCGCAGGCGCGCGGCGATCTCGCACAGCACCGTGTCGCCCGCGGCGTGGCCGTGGAAGTCGTTCACAGGCTTGAAGCGGTCGAGGTCGATCACGAACACGAGGTAGTCGGGCGAGCGGTGCTGCGTGCGCTCGAGCGCGGCGCTCATTTCCGCTGCGAGCAAACGCCGGTTGGGCAGGCCCGTGAGCGGATCGTGACGCGCCAGCGCCTGGGCGTGCGCCTCGGCGGCGCGCGTGGCCTCGTGGGCAATATGCAGCTCGCGGGACTTTTCGCACAACGTATCGAAGGCATGCGCCATCGCGCCGATCTCGTCGGTGCGGTTCATGTCGGGCAATGCGCGCATGTCTTCACCGTGCGCGAGGCGCACGAGCGAATCGGTCAAGGTATGGAGCGGCCGCAGCAGCGTGCGTTCGAGGTAATGCAGCAGCACGAGGCCGAACGCGAGCGTGGCGAGCGCAATGGCAAAGGCGGCTTCGAGCGTGTGATGCACGCGCAGGATGCCGCGCTGGACCTGGTTGTGCAGCTTCTCGACAGCCACCTCGGGCAGCGCGGCGGCATTCGCTTGCGCGTGCGGCGCCTCGTTTTCCCGCGCGGCGTTTTCATCGTGCCAGGTCGTGTCCACGCGTTCGAAGGCATGGCCAAACGCAACCAGCTGGCTGGCCAGCAGCGTAGTTTGCGTGGCGAACAGCGCAAAGAACAGGCCGATGAAGAACTTCGTGCGAGCTCGGATCGAGGCGCGCAACGCTGCGCGCGCACGCACTATCCAGGGGAACGCTGCCGTGGGATTCAAGGCAGCGGCGGGATCGGGCATGGCTGCCGCGGTTTCCTGTCTCATGTCCGTGTAGCGTTAGATTCTGCGCGTGCGCACTTGCGCCGCGAGGCGGCGCACGGCGTAGTGGCGCGACGTGCCGGCATGCGTATGAGCGCGGCGCGACAGTGCGCGGCGCGCACGCGGCGCCGCGCTCATGCGATTGCTGGCGCCGCGGCCAGCGGCAGTACGCGCCGCAGTGGCGATGCGCGTGGCTTGTTTCAGTCGCAGGGTTTGCGCGAGGGTTCTCATGGTGACACCGGAAGGGGTGGAGCTTTGCCCTTTTTACGGCGGTGAAAAAGCGTTGCTGAAGTCGCCAGACATGTTTTTTTTGAGGGCTTGATCGATTTCGCAACGCGTTAACCGGGCGGTTAAAAATGGCATGTATTTCGGATGCCGAATCAATCGAATCGTAGCGAAGGTTCAGATAAGAGTTGCCCAACGCCCGTGGGCCGGGCCACGCGAGCAACGCGACTGGAGGCGTCGCAACGCTCGATGATTGCGCAACCACACGTATATCGAACGTTCGTGCGCTTAAATGGCGGCGCCTGCATCAGGGAAATGCCTGGCGCGCAAGGCGGGTGCGTCGCGGCGGGTCCGGGCACGCCCGCGCTTCAGTTTTTGTCTGTTCCGGCCGTAAACCCAGGTAAGGCGCGCCGGGACGGAAAGCGCCACGCAACCGTATCCGCCCTGCCGGAATTCCCCACGATGATCACTGCTCCGCTTCCTCTGGATGAGGACGTCCGCCTTCGCGCGCTGCGGCAACTCGACATACTCGACACGGATCCCGAAGAGGTGTTCGACCGCATCTCGCGGCTGGCCGCTTTCACGTTCGACATGCCGATCGTGCTGATTTCCCTCGTGGACGAAGAACGCCAGTGGTTCAAGTCGCACCACGGGCTGGCCGCGTGCGAAACGCCGCGCAGCATGTCGTTCTGCGCGCACGCGGTGCTGAGCAAGCGCATGCTCGTGGTCGAAGACGCGCTCGACGACGAGCGCTTTCTGGACAATCCGCTCGTCACGGGTGCGCCGAACATCCGCTTCTATGCGGGCTCGCCGCTGTGTCTCGCCGACGGCCAGGTGGTCGGCACGCTGTGCCTCATCGACGCAAAGCCGCGCACGTTCGACGACGCTCAGGGCGCCATGCTCGCGGACTTCGCGCACCTCGTCGAGCGCGAGCTTGAGTTGCGCCGGCAGTTGAACCGCTCCCGCACCGCGCACGAGCGCGACCGCCGCTCGCTCGCCATCAGCGAAGCGCGCTTTCGGACCGTCTTCCAGCAAACGCCTATTGGCAACGCCGTGGTCGATCTCGACGGCCGTTTTCTCGACGTGAACCAGAAGTTCTCCGAGATCATCGGCTACGAGGAAAGCGAGCTGCGCCGCCGCACGTTCGCTTCGGTCACGCACCCCGCCGACATTGCCGCCGATCTCGCGCAAGTGGCTGAACTGCTCGCTGACCGTCAGGCCATGTATGCGATGGAAAAGCGCTATCTGCGGCCCGACGGCGAGGCTGTGTGGGTCAACCTCGCGGTGTCGCTCGTGCGTGACGTGTCGGGCGCGCCGCTGCATTTCATCGCGGCCGTGCAGGACATCACGAGCCGCAAGAAGAGCGAAGAGGCGCTGCGCAACTACCACGTCGAACTCGAGGAGCGCGTGCGCGAACGTACGGCGGAACTGCGGCGCAGCCGCGACGCGTTGCAGACCATCACCGACAACGTGCCCGCGCTGATCGCCGTGGTCGATCGCGATCTTTGCTACCGGTTCAACAACGAGACGTTCAAGCGCGTATTCGACGCGGAGCCTGCCGCGCTGCGCGGACGCAGCCTGAGCGAAACGTTGCGCCCCGAAGTATTCGAGCAGTTGCGGCCGCTTTTTGCGCGCGCGCTGGCCGGCGAACGCGTGACCTGCGATGAGGTGCGCTATCGCGCCGACGCCGACCGCGTATGGCAGGCCACCTACATTCCCGCCAAGCGCGACGGCAAGGTGACGGGCTTCTACGTGATGGCGCACGACGTGACCGAGCAGCGTCGCACCGAGCAGCGCCTGCGCGAGGGCGCGCTGATCGACCCGCTCACTGGGCTTGCGAACCGGCGCGCGCTGCAGGAGGCGCTGTGCGCGCTGCGCGCGAGCGGCGAGCCGTTCGCGCTGTTCTTCATGGACATGGACGGCTTCAAGTCCATCAACGACCGCTATGGCCACGACGTGGGCGACGCGTTGCTCAAGGAGATCGCGCGCAGGCTCGTCGCCACGGTGCGCACGGGTGACGTGGTGAGCCGCCTGGGCGGCGACGAGTTCGTGATAGCGAGCCGCGGCGTGAACGACGCGCGCACCGGCGAGCGCATTGCGGCGGCCATCTGCCGCGAGGTGTCGAAGGCGTTCGTCGTAGCGGGGCGCGTGATCGAGACGAGCGCGAGCGTGGGCGTCGTGCTGACCGGCGTGGCGGGGGCGGCGGGTGTGGTGGACGCGTCGAACGTGGTGCTCTCGGTCGAGGCGGAGAACAAGGCGCTGGCCGATGATCCGCTTTGTCTCGCCGATGCGGCTATGTATGAAGCCAAGCGCGCCGGGCGCAATACGTGGCGGTTGGCGCCGAGGGCTGAGGCGATGGTGGCGTTGGACGCGTGAAGCTGTTGGTGCACTGTTGGCACCAAGTGCGGTTCCTTCTGCAGTATCGAGCCGCTAGTCGTCGCTCATCCGTGGGCGACCTCGCCGTTCCGTCGCTGGGGCACCAGAGTTTGATAGCGAGACCCCGGAAAATCAAAAACGTACGGTGCTTTGCTTTTTATCACCCATCATGCAGTTCGGGGCACGTGCCTTTATGATTCGCCGGCCAGTGAAGTGCCGGACTGTATCGCCGGGGCTATGACCGCCCCGGAGAGCGTCGCGACCTTCTTGCCGTGGGCACACCACGTCGCGGAGGAGCCGTAGTAGTTTCGGACACGTCCGATTGTTGCGGGCGCACTGGCCCGCGCAGCATGAGACTCCACCCAATTAAAGGGGACTCATGTATGGCGGAAATCTATCCGTTCAACGCGGTCAGTGGCAGGCAAGCGTTTCACCTGGATGTGCCCGGAACAGACGCGGCGGCCGCGCTCTCGGTCGTGTCGTTCACGGCCACCGAGAAAATGGGCGAACCCAACGTCGTCCAGATCGAACTAACCCACCCGCAGCAGCTATTGCGCGCCGACTTCCTGAGTCGCGACGCGGTGTTCAGCATCAAGGCCGATGACGGGACCATGCGGAAATTCTCGGGTTTCATCGCGCGCTTCTCGACCGTCAAGACAACGCACGACTTCACGCAGTACGAGGTGGAGATACAGTCCCATCTGGGCCGTCTGAAGGCCGTCACGCGCAACAGGATTTTCCAGCACGCCACCACGCCCGACATTCTGGCCGCGTGTCTGTGTGCCCATGGGCTACGGGACCATCAGTTCAGCTTCCGGCTGCGCAGATCGTATCCCCAGCACGCCTTCCGCATGCAGTACGGCATGGCGGATTTTGCGTACAGCCGCATGATGCAGGAGAAGGCCGGGGTCTACTCCTACATGACCGAGAGCGAGTACGGCGACCAGGTGACCTACGGCGATGACATCGACCATTACATCTATGAGCCGCAACTCGTCGTGCCGTACCGTGAAGCCGCCGGACTCGAGTCGGGCGGCATCGAGGCGGTCACGTCGCTGAAGACGCACACGAAGACCGTGCCGCAGTCGTTCGTGGTCGCCGATTACAACCCGGACGCGGCCTGGGAGCGTTGTCGAGACGAAGCCAATACCGCGCCCGGCGACCCCACCACCTACGGCCAGTCCTATGTCTACGGCACGCACCACCTCGACGCGGCCGGGGCGCGGTGGGAGGCGCAACTCAGACACGAAGCGGCGATCGCGCACCAGGTGGTTTATGAAGGCGAAAGCAACGTGCTCGCGTTGCAGTGCGCACGCGTATTCGAAACGGATATCGTGCTGCCTGATGCGCCCAAAGGCATGGTCGTGATCGAAATCACGCACAGCGGCGCGCGTGACAAACCCTATTCGAACACGTTCAGGGCCATCCCTGCCGACCGGCGCTTCCGTCTGGAGCTGGAACCCCAGAACTGGGCCAAAGTGGCCGGCACACTCAGCGCACGGATTTGCAGCCCGGACCGCTACACGTACGCGTACGTCAACAAGGACGGGCGCTATGTCGTGCGCTTTGATCTGGACTTCGAGCCGTGGCCCGACGGTGGCGAGAGCGTACCGCTGCGCCTTGCGAAGCCCTTCGCGGGCAACGGGCAGACCGGCATGCACTTTCCGGCGCTGGACGGCGACGAAGCCGTCATTTCATTTCGGGATGCGGATCCAGACAAACCGGAAATTTCTGCGTTTCATCACCATTCGCAGTCTCGTGATCTGGTCACGAGTGACCGGCGCTGGCTCTCGCGCAACGTGATCCGTACGCAGAGCAACAACAAGCTGCGCATGGAGGACTGGGCGGGTCAGGAAGGCGTCAAGCTCAGCACCGAACACTCCAGCAAGTCACAACTGAATCTCGGCTACCTGGTGAACAACAAACTCGAATATCGGGGCGAAGGCTTCGAGACGAGAACATCGGGTTACGGGGTCAATCGCGCGGGCAAGGGACTGATGCTCACGGCGTATGACCGGCTTGCTGCCACCGGCAAGCAACTGGACATGCAGGAGACCATCGCGCAGCTTGAAAGCGCGCTGGCGACCGCGAAGGCGCTCGCGGCATCCGCCAGCAGCGCGAAGGCCCAACCCGCCGACACCGACGCGCAGCAGCAGATGAAGGACGATCTGGATGGCCTGAAAAAGCCGGGGCTACTCATGAGTACGCCCGCATCGGCGGCGCTAGTCACGGGGCACGGCATCCAGTTGGCGGCCCAGGACAACATCAACGCCGTGGCGGGAAAGAACGCGGACTGGAGCGTACTGAAGCGCTTCACGGTCGCAGCGGGCGAAAAGATTTCGCTGTTCGCGCAGAAGTTCGGGCTGAAAATCCTCGCGGCGAAAGGCCCGGTCGAGCTCCAGGCGCAGGACGGACCGATGTCGTTCACAGCGGACAAGGACGTGACCGCCGGCAGCGTCAACAGCAAGGTCAATCTGTCTGCCGCGAAGGAAATCATCCTGGAGTGCGGCGGCGCGTTCGTGCAGTTGAAGGACGGCAGCATCACGCTCGGCGGCCCCGGCGACCTCTTCCTCAAGACCATCACTGTGCAGAGACAGGGCAAGGCGTCGCAGGGGCCCGACCTTCCCGTACTGCCGACGGGCAAGGTGGGCGATTCACCTAACTTTCTTGAAATCAACCACCACTATGCGGACATGGAGCCGGTCAAGGACGCGCCATACACGGTTCGTCTCAAGGACGGCTCAACGCGCTCCGGCACGCTCGACGCCAGGGGTTTCGCTCGTCTGTACGGCGTGCCGCGAGACAAGGCAACGGTTGAATTGAGCGAGGACGCGCGCCCATGGATGGGGGAGTCGAAGCGGCCCAATATCGACTCGGGTGCGGCCACCGACGCGCAAACCGGTATCAGCCTTGTGAGGAAATTTCTTTCATGATCGCAAGAGTCTTGCCCATTTCCCAGGTCAAGCCGGACCTGAGGGACGCGGTTCGCATGTCCGTGGCAGAAATCGAGCGCTTTCTCGCCATGTTCTACCCCATTGATGTGATCCGTCGGCAGGAATCTGCGTTGGCGATTGCCGGACAATGGCTCTCGCGTGTAGAGGGATTTCACGATGATGACGATTTCCTTTACCTCGTACGCGATTTCCTGTCGTGGGTGCTCAGTGGCGGCGAGCGCTCGCTTGCTTCAGACCAGTTGTCGTTTCTCTTTTCGGGCTTCATGCCGAGCTACGGCACGTCGCGCACCTTTCTTGGCATTGTGAACGACGGCGGAACCTGGCTGGATGTGCGGGCATTCATGCATAGCCAGGCTTATGGCAATGCGAAACAGTACGTCGAATTGTTCGACTGGTCGGGCGGCGGGAAGAAGGCGCAGGCGGAAGCCCAGGCGTGGCTGATGCCCCTGAAGGAGGAAGACGGCAAGCTGAAGGTGGCGTCGAGCCTGGTCGCGTTTGTGGCCCCGGACAGTTCGCCTTGGCTCAAAAGCCCCCCTGTGACGGACGTGCCCAATCCCGTGCTTCCCGTCGCGGCTGAGGCTGAGGCTGAGGGGGCAACCCTCACGGAAATTGTGACCGGACTTGCGTTGCCTATCATCGTCGGGATTGCGCTGCTGACTTATTCCCCCAGTCTGAACGACGGAGAAGACGAGGCGCTGAAGAAAATTCGCGAGCAGCAGCAAGCCTATGCACGACAAAAAAAGCTGGCGATTCCCGCGCCGCAGGTGAAGATCACCGTCGTAGTGAATACGGTCAACAACGAGTGCAAGCCGCAAACGGAAGTCAACAAGCAGAACGGTGCGAAGTGCGAGAACGATGGCTATGTCCTGATGGAGAAGTCGCTAGGCTACATGCGGCTTGTCGATCCACCGAAGGGCCGGGGTCTCGATGGCCTGTTCGAGAAGCAGGGCGACATGAGCGCGCCGAACCCGATGCCGAATATCGTGAGCGAGCCACCGCCTGGAGGAAAGCTTGTGTTCATTCCTGAAACGTCGCGACCGCCAAAACCTCAGTACAAGGCACTCAATCCAGAGGCGACGAGTCCGGCAACGTATCCGCTGTTCGTGGTGTTTGAAGCAAAGCACATCTCGAAGGGCTTTGATCCCAGTGATACTGACGGGATAAAGAAGGAAGCAAAACGTCGATTGGGGGAAACGAAGTGTGACGGCACGCAGATGAGCGAGCCTTGGTCCGAGAGGAGAATTCCGCAGGCATTGCGGCGTAATGTAAAAAGCGGTGCCATGACTTCCGACGAGAGAGACAGGAAGGGAAATGAGATCGAAGAAGCCGGATACGCTCGCTGGATGTTCATCTGTTTGCCAGGTCCAGCAGGCTCAGATTCCAAGTTACTTGTGCTGATCGACGTTGTAACGTCTGGCATGGACCTGGAATCGGCGCCGGCCACACCGGAACCCACACTATCGCAGCCTGGCGGCAACACGTTCTAGGAGAACCGAATCGTGAGTTTCAGTAAGACACGGCGACAGAAATTATTAAGCGAAAAAGACTATCTCATTGACGAGAGGAGCTTTAAAAACAGAATTTGGCTATCCCAAGAGTCGCTCGCTTCAAACAAGCCGAAGACGATTGGCGCCGATTCGCGTCATCGATGGTCCATTGCATCAAATAGCTTAGAGTCACTTCTTCTCGACTACACAGCAGGCAAGCCCGTTGAGGATCTGAAGGCGCAGTTGCCGGAGATCATCGAGCGATTCGATGTCTACATTCAGCACGAGGTTTCGCCGCGCAGCAAGAATCCACCCGAGAACGTGGCCGACACGCTGGAAATCACCCAGCTCGACGCCTACGTGTGCGTCTTCTGGCTGCTGGCATTGTGCAAGCTGCTGGGCCATTCTGAATTCATTCCAACGGTGCTGAGCTGGGTGGACAAGACCCACAAGTACAACCGGGGGCGCGACGGGCTCTTCGAGAACGTGGTGCTGGCATTGACTGGCACGCGCGTCGAAGCGCCGCGCGTGCTGCTGCATCCTGAACCGTACCGACCACTTGCGCGTGCGACGGTTGCGCCGCCGGAAGAACGGCCCGCACTGGTCAAGGAGTTTGTCGAGGGCTGGTACAAGGGCATGAAGCCAACCTACTGGCACGGTGCGCATACCGATGGCCTGTACTTCGGCTACTGGTGTCTGGAAGCTGCGCTGGTGACGGTGCTATGGGACATTGACGACAGCAGCTATCGCGACAATCTCGTGTATCCGAAAGACCTGGTGGACTATGCACGAGAGCAGCAGGCCGCCGCCCGCGCCGCTGACGCTCCGAAGCCGCATATCTCGCGCAGGACCGGCGAGCGCTGCCCGTATGCCGGTCGTTGGGGCGTGCTCGAATCGCCGGGTGCGTTCGTCCAGGAGCGCATGTTCAAGGAAGGCGACGTGTTCCCCGATGGAATTGGCCGCGACCGCCGCGAGGGCCCGGTGACGTGGATTGTGATGGGTCGTGAGGATGGCGGACCAACCCGGGAAGGGTGAAGAGACGACGCTCTTGTGGAGTAATGCGGCGCCCGCATACGGTGCCGCTTTTCTCCTCTACGAGTTTTCAGAGGCCCGGCCGACAAGAGTGATCGTCACTGATCTGCTGGTAGCCATGGCAGTCACCTCGGATAGCACGCCGCCGCGAGGTGTCGAAGGCATTCGTCGTCGCGGGACGGTCTCGCGACAAGGCGATGGTGGCGGCGTGACGCAGCGCATGCCGTTTTCATTTGACTGATTCGAATGCCGCTGGCGCCATGCTGGCGGCAAGTGCGGATTCACTTCCCACGCCGAGCCGCTCGCCTCATCTCGCCTGCGGGCGACGTTTCATTCCAGCTTCTGCCGGGTTCTTCTCTCAAAAATCTGCAACGTCGTCGAGACGAGTCACTTCGCGTTTCGTTGCGCGCGCTCAAGCTAATTTCCCCCTTGCTTCGCTCGAATAGGGTAAACCCCCGGCGCGATGAAAATTAATTTTCACTAAGATCCGTCTATGTAATTTCATTTACGGACTCGCCGTCCCAATTTCGGCCCACGAATGCCAGCCCGACCGTCAACTCCCGAATCACCCGAAGCCGAGATCGTCGCGCGTATCACCGCCGCGATGCCCGTTCTCACGCCGGGCCACCGGCGCATGGCCGAGTACGTGCTCGCGAACCTGTTCCACGCCGCGACCATGCGTATCGACGAACTGGCGGGCGCGGTGGGCGCTTCGGTGGCCACGGCCAACCGCTTTGCGCGCTCGCTCGGGTTCGACGGCTATCCGCAGTTTCGCGAGGCGCTCGTGCGCGGCTTCGAGGCCACGCTCGCGCCGGTCGAGCGCCTGCGCAGCGCGCAGGAATCGCCTACCAGCGGTGCCGAACTGTTCGGCGCGTCGCTCGAGCAGGCCGAGTCGAACCTGCGCTTGTCGCGCCAGTCGATCGACAGCGCAGCGGCCGCCGCTGCCGTGGACGCGATCCTCTCGGCGCGCCGCGTGTACGTGATCGGCTCGGGCACGAGCGCGTTTCTCGCCGGGCTCATGGAGAACGCGCTGCTGCCGTATCTGGACAACGTGCAGGCGCTTTCCACGGTCGGCGGTCCCACGCATTCGGCGCGCAGGCTGCTCGGCGCGAACAAGGACGATCTGGTGATCGGCATTGCGTTTCCGCGCTACGTGGACGACACGATCAAGCTCTCGCGCCACGCCGCGAAACTGGGTGCGCGCGTGCTCGCGCTCACCGACAGCATCGACTCGCCGCTCGCGCGCTTCGCCGATCTCACGCTGCTGATCCGCTCCGAACGGCGTCTCGCGGCGAACTCCGAAGCCGCGGTGCTGGCCGTCATCGAAGCGCTTTGCGACGCCGTGGCGTTGCGCGCGAAAGATTCCGTCGTCGCCGCGGCGGCCATCACCGAATCGGTGCTGCCGTGGCTCACCTCGGCGCAGGCGCCTGCCGCGCCTTCGGCCCCGTCTTCCCCAACGAAAAAGAAGTCATGAAATCGAATGCAGTCATTGCCATTCACGGCGGCGCCGGCACGATCCTGCGCGCTTCGATGGCGCCCGAAGTCGAAGCCCAGTATCTCGACGCGCTGAACCGCATTCTCGCGGCTGGCCAACACATCCTGGCCGAAGGCGGCAGCGCGCTCGACGCAGTCGAAGAAGCGGTGCGCCTGCTCGAAGACTGCCCGTTTTTCAACGCGGGCCATGGCTCGGTCTTCACGTCCGCGGGCACGCATGAACTCGACGCCTCGATCATGGACGGCCGCACGCTCGAAGCGGGCGCGGTGTGCTGCGTGAAGCGCGTGCGCAATCCGGTGCTCGCGGCGCGCCGCGTGCTGGAAAAGAGCGAGCACGTGCTGTTCACGGGCGAAGGCGCGGAAGCGTTTGCGCAGGCACAGGGCCTCGAATTCGTCGATCCCGGCTATTTCCATACCGATGCGCGCTACCGCCAGTGGCAGCTCGCGCGTGGCGAAGCGCGCGCGATGCTCGATCACGACGGCGCGACGCTTGAAGCGAAAGCCGCGCAAGAGAGCCTGCCGCATGAGCCCATCGATCCGAACCGCAAGTACGGCACAGTGGGCGCCGTGGCGCTCGACGCGCACGGTCACCTCGCAGCGGCGACGTCCACAGGCGGCATCACGAACAAGCAGGTGGGCCGCGTGGGCGACGCGCCGCTGATCGGCGCGGGCTGCTATGCCGACGACGCGACCTGCGCGGTGTCCACCACCGGATCGGGCGAAATGTTCATGCGCATGGTCGCAGCCTACGACGTGGCAGCGCAAATGAAATATCGCGGTGTTTCGCTCTCCGAAGCCGCCACGAATGTCGTGATGGAGCAATTGCCGCGCATCGACGGCCGTGGCGGCCTGATCGCCGTGGACGCACAAGGCAACGTGGTGCTGCCGTTCAACACCGAAGGCATGTATCGCGGCTACGCGCGCGTGGGCGAAGCGCCCGTTGCGTCGATCTACGCTTAAGCGGCGCATCGCTTTGCGCATCAAACGAAGGAATCCTCATCGTGCAGATGTCCTCGCACTCTCTTGATACCGCAGATACGGCGGTGCTGCCGCCGAACCGCGTGATCGACGTTCGCAATCTCGGCGTGTCGTTCAGGCGTGGCGCGGGCACGTTCGAAGCCGTGCGAAATTTGTCGTTCCACGTCGATCGCGGCGAGACGCTCGCTATCGTTGGCGAATCGGGCTCGGGCAAGTCGGTCACTTCGCTTTCGCTGATGCGGCTCGTCGAGCACGGCGGCGGCAGCATTACCGGCGGCAGCATCGACCTGCGCCGCCGCAACGGCAGCATGCTCGATCTCACGCGTGCGAGTGCATCGACCATGCGTTCGGTGCGCGGCGCGGACATCGCGATGATCTTCCAGGAGCCGATGACGTCGCTGAACCCCGTGTTCACGGTGGGCAACCAGATCAGCGAAGCGATCGCGCTGCATCAGCAGATGAACGCCTCGCAGGCGCGCGCCGAAACGCTGCGCCTGCTCGACCTCGTGCGCATTCCCGAGGCGCGCCGGGTGATGGACCGCTTCCCGCATCAGCTTTCGGGCGGCATGCGTCAGCGCGTGATGATCGCGATGGCGCTCTCGTGCAAGCCCGCGCTCCTGATCGCCGACGAGCCCACCACGGCGCTCGACGTGACGATCCAGGCGCAGATCCTGCAACTTATTCGCGGTCTGCAGGACGAGATGGATATGGGCGTCGTGTTCATTACGCACGATATGGGCGTAGTGGCCGAAGTGGCGGACCGCATTCTCGTGATGTACCGCGGCGAGAAAGTGGAAGAGGGCGCGTCCGATACGCTTTTCGCCGCGCCTTCGCATCGCTACACGCAGGCGTTGCTTGCCGCCGTGCCCAAGCTCGGCGCGATGCAAGGCACCGACTTGCCCAGGAAATTCCCGCTGCTGTCGATGAACGAGGCAGCGCAGCCGAGCGTCGCTTCCAAGGTCGCAGCGAACGCGCCCAAAACGGATGCCGCGCCGGTCCTGCGCGTGCGCGATCTTGTTACGCGCTTTCCCGTGCGCAGCGGTCTGCTTGGCAAGGTGACGGGCCGCGTGCATGCGGTCGAAAAAGTCAGCTTCGATCTTCACGCAGGCGAAACGCTCGCGCTGGTGGGCGAGTCCGGTTGCGGAAAGTCGACCACGGGCCGCTCGCTTTTGCGCCTCGTAGAGAGCCAGAGCGGCACGATCGAGTTTGGTGGCCAGAATATCAGCACCCTCAGCGGACCCGCGTTGCAGACGTTGCGCCGCGATATCCAGTTCATTTTTCAGGACCCGTTCGCCTCGCTCAACCCGCGCCTCACGGTGGGCTTCTCGATCATGGAGCCGCTGCTCGTGCACGGCATTGCGAAGGGCACTGAGGCGCAGGCGCGCGTGGAATGGCTGCTCGACCGCGTGGGCCTGCCGAAGTCGGCGGCGGGACGCTACCCGCACGAATTCTCGGGAGGCCAGCGTCAGCGCATTGCCATTGCGCGTGCGCTTTCGATGAACCCGAAGGTGGTGATCGCCGACGAATCGGTGTCGGCGCTCGACGTTTCCGTGCAGGCGCAGATCGTCAACCTCATGCTCGACCTGCAGCAGGAGCTCGGCGTGGCGTACCTTTTCATCTCGCACGACATGGCGGTGGTGGAGCGCGTGAGCCATCGCGTGGCGGTGATGTATCTGGGGCAGATCGTCGAGATCGGTCCGCGCCGCGCCGTGTTCGAGAACCCGCAGCACGCCTATACGAAGAAGCTCATGGGCGCCGTGCCGATCGCCGATCCTGCGCGCCGCCACGCGAAGCGCGTGCTCGCTGCCGACGAACTGCCGAGCCCGATTCGCGCGATGGGCGACGAGCCGCAGGTATCGCCGCTCGTGGCGGTCGGGCCCGGTCACTTCGTTGCGAAGCATCGGGTGGGCGGCGCTTACTGAAAACGCGGTATTGCCTCGCAATCGTTTGTTTTTAGCTGGATCATTTCGCTGAGTCGTCAAGATTCACTGGTATGGAGACCTGATTGATGAAAGAAGTCAAAACATGGATGAAGGGTAGCGCACTGGCTCTCGCGTTGATCGCCGGTGCGACGGCCGCGCAAGCCGCTGAACAGCGCGCCGTGATGGCCGTCGATTCGACCTTCTCGACGCTCGACCCGTATGACGCCAACGACACGCTCTCGCAGGCGGTTTCGAAGTCGTTCTACCAGGGCTTGTTCGGTTTCGACAAGGACCTGAAGCTCACCAACGTGCTGGCCACAAGCTATGAAGTGAGCGGCGACGGCCTCGTTTACACCTTCAAGCTACGCCAGGGTGTGAAGTTCCAGGACGGCACCGACTTCAACGCGGCGGCCGTGAAGGCGAACTTCGACCGCGTGACGGACCCGGCGAATCACCTGAAGCGCTACAACATGTTCCGGCGCATCGCGAAGACCGAAGTGGTCGATCCGGATACCGTGAAGGTCACGCTGAATGCGCCGTTCTCGGCATTCGTGAACGTGCTTGCACACCCGTCGGCGGTGATGATCTCGCCCGCCGCCATGAAGAAGTGGGGCAAGGATATCGGCCTGCATCCGGTGGGCACGGGCCCGTTCGCGTTCGTGAAGTGGGACCCGGCGGGCGACCTCGTCGTGCACAAGTTCGACGGCTACTGGAAGAAGGGCTACCCGAAGATCGACGAGATCGACTGGAAGCCGGTGGCCGACAACAACACGCGCGCGGCGCTCATGCGCACGGGCGAAGCGGACTTCGCGTTCCGCATTCCGTTCGAGCAGGCGAGCGCGTTCCAGTCGAATCCGAAGGTGGATCTGATCGCTACGCCCTCGATCATCCAGCGCTATATCAGCCTGAACACCGCGAAGAAGCCGTTCGACAATCCGCTCGTGCGCCAGGCGCTGAACTACGCGATCAACAAGGACGCGCTCGCGAAGGTGGCGTTCGCGGGCTACGCGCTGCCTTCGGACGGCGTGCTGCCGCAAGGCGTGGACTATTCGGTCAAGCTCGGCCCGTGGCCGTACGATCCAGCCAAGGCGCGCGAACTGCTCAAGCAGGCTGGCTACCCGAATGGTTTCGAAACGACGCTGTGGTCGGCGTATAACAACTCGACCGCGCAAAAGGCCATTCAGTTCGTGCAGCAGCAGCTCGCGCAAGTGGGCGTGAAGGCGAACGTCGAAGCGCTCGAAACGGGCACCGCGGTCGCGCGCGTGGAAAGCGCGCAGGACGCGGCAACGGCGGGCGTGCGCATGTATTACATCGGCTGGTCGTCGTCCACGGCTGAGGCGGACTGGGGCATCTCGCCGCTGCTCGCTTCGGCATCGTGGCCGCCCAAGCTGATGAACACGGCGTACTACAAGAACCCCGCAGTCGACCAGGACCTCGCGAAGGCGCTCGAAACGACGGACCGCGCGCAGAAGACGGCGCTTTACGCCGATGCACAAAAGCGCATCTGGGCCGACGCACCGTGGGTGTTCCTCGTGAAGGAAAAGGTCGTGTACGCCCGCAGCAAGCGCCTGGCCGGCGCGTACGTGGCGCCGGACGGCTCGTTCAACTTCGACGAGATCTCGATTCGCTAATGCGTTGCGCGCCGCGCCGGAACGTTCGAGTCCGGCGCGGCGCGCACGCCTGAATGCAGTAACGCGCTCATGCTGAATTTCATTGTCAAACGCTCGCTGGGTCTCCTGCCGACGCTTCTCATCGTCGCGGTCCTGGTGTTCCTGTTCGTGCACCTTCTGCCGGGCGACCCCGCGCGCCTCGCGGCCGGTCCCGAAGCGGACGACGCCACGGTCGCGCTCGTGCGCGCCGACCTCGGCCTCGACCAGTCGCTGCCGCAGCAGTTCCTCCATTTCTTCGTGCGCATCGCCCAAGGCGACTTTGGCGTGTCGATGCGCAGCAAGCGCCCGGTCGTCACCGAAATCGGCGAGCGCTTTATGCCCACGTTGCTGCTCACGCTCACCAGCATGGTGTGGGCCGTAGTGTTCGGCATGGCGATCGGCATCGTCTCTGCGGTGTGGCGCAATCGCTGGCCCGATCGCATCGGCATGGCGCTCGCGGTGTCGGGCATTTCGTTTCCGGCCTTCGCGCTCGGCATGGCGCTCATGGAGTTGTTCTCGGTGCACCTGGGCTGGCTGCCCGTGGTGAGCGACGGTTCGTGGCGCAGTTATGTGCTGCCATCCGTTACGCTCGGCGCGGCGGTGGCCGCCGTGATGGCGCGCTTCACGCGGGCCTCGTTCGTCGAAGTGCTCAACGAAGACTTCGTGCGCACGGCGCGCGCGAAGGGCGTGGCCGAGCAATGGGTGGTGATCAAGCATTGCCTGCGCAATGCGATGATTCCCGTCGTCACGATGATGGGCCTGCAATTCGGCTTCCTGCTGGGCGGGTCGATCGTCGTGGAGGTGGTGTTCAACTGGCCGGGCCTCGGGCGCCTGCTCGTCGATTCGGTTGCGATGCGCGATTACCCGGTGATTCAGGCCGAGGTGCTGTTGTTCTCGCTCGAATTCATCGTCATCAATCTGATCGTGGACGTGCTGTACGCGGTCATCAATCCGACCATTCGATTCAGGTGAGCCCGTCATGAGCACGACCCTAAACGAAGCCGTACGCGCACAGGACGAAGCGATCCGCACGCCGTGGCGCGAATTCTGGCGCAAGTTCCGCAAGCAGCATGTCGCGCTCGGCGCGGGCGCATTCGTGCTGCTGCTGGTGGTGATCGCGGTGTTCGCGCCGCATCTCGTGCCTTACGACCCGGAAAATTACTTCGACTACGACTCGCTCAACGCGGGTCCTTCGGCTGCACACTGGTTCGGCGTGGACGCGCTGGGCCGCGATATTTTCAGCCGCATTCTCGCGGGCACGCGCATCTCGCTCGCGGCGGGCTTTCTTTCGGTGGCGCTGGGCGCCGTGGTGGGCACGTTCTTCGGTTTGCTTGCGGGCTACTATGAAGGCTGGTGGGACCGCATCACCATGCGTGTCGCCGACGTGTTGTTCGCATTCCCAGGCATTTTGCTCGCCATCGGTGTGGTGGCGATCCTCGGCAACGGCATGATCAATGTGGTTTGCGCGGTGGCCGTGTTCAGCATTCCGGCGTTCGCTCGGCTCGTGCGCGGCAACACGCTCATGCTCAAGCACCTCACGTATGTCGAGGCCGCGCGCAGCATTGGCGCGTCGGACTGGACGATCATCATGCGGCATATTCTGCCGGGCACGGTGTCCTCCGTGATCGTGTATCTGACCATGCGTATCGGCACCTCGATCATTACGGCAGCGAGCCTGTCGTTCATTGGTCTCGGAGCCCAGCCGCCCACGCCGGAGTGGGGCGCCATGCTCAACGAGGCGCGCGCGGATATGGTCACGGCGCCGCATATCGCGCTGTTCCCGAGCCTCGCCATCTTCCTCACTGTGCTCGCGTTCAATCTGCTGGGCGACGGCCTGCGCGACGCGCTCGACCCGAAACTGGACCGTGCATGAGCACGAATCGCGGAGAAACCGCGCCGCATATCGGCACACTGGCGAGCGGCGCGACCGGAACGATTGCCGACGTGAGCGGCGTGCGCGTGGGTCATTGCACGCTCGACTCCGGCGATGTGCAAACGGGCGTGACCGTGGTGATGCCCCATGCAGGCGACGTCTTTCGCGAGAAGGTGCCGGCGAGCGCGTGCGTGATCAACGGATTCGGCAAGAGCATCGGGCTCATGCAGCTCGACGAGCTAGGCGTGCTCGAAACGCCGATCGCGTTGACCAACACGTTCGGTGTGGGCACGCTTGCGCAGGCGCAGATTCGCGCAGCAGTCGAGGCGAATCCACAGATTGGGCGCGGTCTGCCTACCGTCAATCCGCTCGTGTTCGAGTGCAATGACGGCTATCTGAACGATATTCAGGCGCTGGCGATTCACGAGGAGCACTATCTCGCTGCCTGCGCTGCGGCGAACGCCGATTTCTCGCGTGGCAGCGTAGGCGCGGGCCGCGGCATGTCGAGCTTCGACCTGAAAGGCGGCATCGGCACGGCGTCGCGCGTGGTGCAGACGGCATTCGCGCAATACACAGTAGGCGCGCTTGTGCTGGCGAACTTTGGCCGCCTGCCCATGCTGACGATCGACGGCGTGCCCGTGGGCCGCGAGCTTGCGGCGCGTGCGGCGCCGGCAACGCAGGAGCCCGAGAAGGGGTCGATCATCATGCTGATCGCCACGAATGCGCCGCTCGACTCGCGTCAGCTTCGGCGTGTTTCGATGCGCGCAGCAGCGGGTCTTGCGCGCACGGGGTCCGTTTATGGACACGGCAGCGGCGATATCGCGCTGGCGTTCAGCACGGCGTACACATTGGCGCACGACGCGCCGACCCACGCGTTGCCGCCCTTGCTCGCTGACTCGCAACTCGACCCGCTGTTTCAGGCCAGCGCCGATTGCATCGAGCAGGCGATTCTCGACGCCTTGTGGAGCGCAAGCACGGTGCAAGGCCGCGATGGCCACGTGCGTCTCGCACTGCGCGAAGCGGTGCCGGACCTCGCCGATCTGCTTGCAGGCGGGGCGCAAGCGTGAAGGTACTTATTTCCGTCGATATCGAAGGCATAGGCGGTGTCTTCAACGTTCAGCAAACGCGCGCGGGTAATGCCGAGTACGAGCAGGCCCGCCGCTGGATGACGCTAGAAGCGAACGCTGCCGTGGAAGGCGCGTTCGCGGGCGGCGCGAGCGAAGTGTGGGTCAACGACTCGCATGGCGGCTTCAACAACCTCTTGCTCGACGAGATCGATGCGCGCGCACGCGTGATACTCGGCAAGCCTCGCACGCTCGGCATGATGGCGGGGCTCGAACACCGTCCCGCGCTCGTTTTCATGATCGGCTATCACGCTATGGCGCAAAGCCGCGGCATGCTCGCGCACACCATCAACAGCTTCGCGTTTGCGCGCGTGCTCGTGGATGGCGTCGCAACCGGCGAGGCAGGGCTATATGGCGCGCTTGCGCAGGAATACGGCGCACGGGTGGCGCTCCTGAGCGGCGACGATGTGTTCGAGCGCGAAACGCGGCCCGCTTTCCCCGATGCGAAGTTCGTAGTGGTGAAGCGGGCCAGCGGCCACGCGAGCGGCGACCTGCTGACGCCCGCTGCGAGCCGCGAGCGGATTCGCGACGCGGCACGCGAAGCCGCGGGGCAGGTCGCGCGCGACGGCGAGTGGTGGGACCGCGCCTGCGCGGCGCCGCGTGTGCGCACGTGCGAACTCCATACGCAGACGAGCGCGCTTGCCGATCTCTTTGCGCAGTGGCCGAGTGTCGAGCGCGTGGCGGGCTGCGTGATCCGGTTTCCGGCGCCGACTGCCGAATACCTCGTGCGCACGCTCAATAGCTTCTCGGCGATGTCGGCGGTGCTGCGCTGAGGCGGCCGTTGTTCGCCGCGTTGTGCAACTAACTGTCAGCCCCGCCACGCCTCGGAAAACGGACCGGCGGCTTCGCCGCCACTCCGCAAAAACGCATGCCGTTCACCCCGTGAGGTCTTCCTCCAGCCGGTCGAACACGCGCTGCGTCGCGCCGCGCGCATGCAGCGCGAACAGCAGCAGCGAACGGCCCGTCACCTGGTACATATCGCCCGCTTCGAATTCGGGCAACTCGTCGCGCACGGGCATATTCGTGTCGATGAGACAACGCCACTGATCGTTGCCCGGCACCGAAGGCAGCGTGAATTCCACCACGTCATGATAGGCGTTGAGCACGATGAGCATGGTCGCATCCGAAGCGAGGCGCATGATGCCGCTCGTCTGTGATCGTCCATCGATTAGCATGCCGAAGCAACGCATGGCCGAATCGTCCCACTGCTCCTGAGCGAGCGGCACGCCCGCGGGCGAGAGCCATTCGACGTCGGTAACGTCGAGTGTGGGGTTGTGCTCGCCGATGAGAAAGCGGTTGCGCCGCAGCACCGGCAGCGCATGGCGCAGTGCGGTGAGCTTGCGCACGAAGTCGGCGAGTGCGCGGCCCGTGTCGTCAATACCTTCCCAGTCTACCCAGCTCACCTCGTTGTCCTGGCAGTATGCGTTGTTGTTGCCGCGCTGCGTGCGGCCGAACTCGTCGCCCGCGAGCAGCATCGGCGTGCCCTGTGAAAGCAGCAGCGTAGCGAGGAAGTTGCGCTTCTGGCGCTCGCGCAACGCGCGGATTTCGGGGTCGTCGGTCGGGCCTTCCTCGCCGCAGTTCCACGAGAGATTGTCGCCATGGCCGTCGCGGTTCTCTTCGCCGTTGGCCTCGTTGTGGCGATCGTTGTACGAAACGAGATCGTTCAGCGTGAAGCCGTCGTGCGCGGTGACGAAGTTCACGCTCGACCAGGGCCGCCGCCCGCGCCGGTTGAAGCTGTCGCCCGACGCGCACAGGCGCGTGGCGAGGTCGGGGGCACGGCCTTCATCGCCTTTCCACCAGGCGCGCGTGGTGTCGCGAAAGCGGTCGTTCCATTCCATCCAGCCGGGTGGGAAGCCGCCCACCTGGTAGCCGCCCGGCCCGCAGTCCCAGGGCTCGGCAATCAACTTCACGCTCGCGAGGATCGGGTCCTGACGGCAGCTATCGAGAAAGCCGCCGCCTTCGTCAAAACCATAGGGCTCGCGCCCGAGGATCGTCGCGAGGTCGAAGCGAAAACCGTCCACGCCCATTTCGAGCACCCAGTAGCGCAGGCTGTCCGTGACCATTTGCAGCACGCGCGGGTGCGAGAGATTGAGCGTATTGCCCGTGCCGGTGTCGTTGATATAGTAGCGCCGGTCTTCAGGCAGTCGGTAGTACGAAGCATTGTCGATGCCGCGAAACGAGAGCGTCGGTCCCAGTTCGCTGCCTTCGGCCGTGTGGTTGTAAACCACGTCGAGTATCACTTCGAGCCCGGCCTGGTGCAACCGGTCCACCATGTTCTTGAATTCGTCGATCGAGCCGTGTTCGCCCACCGAGTAGCGCGGGTCCGGTGCAAAGAAGCCGATGGTGTTGTAGCCCCAGTAGTTCGTGAGGCCGCGTTCGAGCAGGTGCGAGTCGTTCACGAAGGTATGAATCGGCAGCAGTTCGACCGATGTCACGCCCAGCCCGCGTAGGTATTCGAGCACCGGCGTTTGTGCGAGGCCCGCGAAGGTGCCGCGTTCTTCAGGCGGCACGTCGGGATGGCGGATCGTATAGCCGCGCACATGCGTTTCGTAGATGATCGTCCGCTCGCGCGGCACGCGCTCGCGCATTGGGTGATGCCACGTGAAGCCCTGGTCGACCACGCGGCAGCGCGGCACATAGCGCGCGCTGTCTCGCGTGTCGAACGAAAGATCGCCGTCGGGGCTGCCGATCGTGTAGCCGAACACGGCGGGATGCCAGCGCAGCGCGCCCACATGGGCCTTCGCATAGGGATCGAGCAGCAGCTTGTTCGGATTGAAGCGATGGCCCGCCTGCGGCTCGTACGGCCCATGCACGCGATACCCGTAGATGGCGCCCGGTTCGAGGTCGGGCAGATACACGTGCCACACCTCGTCGGTGTATTCGGGCAACTCGATGCGTTCGAGTTCGCGCAGGCCGTTCTTGTCGAAGAGACACAACTCGACCTTTTTTGCGTTCGCGGAGAAGAGCGCGAAGTTCACGCCGCGGCCGTTCCAGGTGGCGCCGAGGGGAAACGGCTGTCCTTCTACGATGCGGGTGGCGGTTTTTTTCTTCATGGGCTCGTCGGTTGGGGACGCGATGGCGCGCGCCTCCAACGCCATTGCGCGCAAGGGCGGGGGCTTGTATCAAGCAAGGTTTGGGCCCAATGGCGCGCTATGCAGCGCGATGCAAGGGAGAGCGAGGAGAGAGGGGCGGGTAGCGCGGGGCGCAGCGGCACTTTTTACAGCCGCCGATTGTCGCGAGGATCGTGCCGCGCAATGCTGCGTCAGGGGCCGACGCGCGCTGCGAGCGTGTAGCTTTGGCGCAGCGCGTGCACAGATTTACCGATGCGTCTTCGTGATTTCGCGTGCGCCGCTTACTTCACGGTCTGCACCACTTCGAAGCCTTCGAACTCGGGGTGGCTCAAATAGACCGGACGGTTCGCGCCGCCCGCATTGCCCGCGTTTCGATGCGCCGCGCGAAATGCGTCGGAACGCGTCCAGTCTTCGAAGTGCGCGTGGCTCGCCCAGATCGTGTGACTCGCGTAGAGCACGTGGTCTTCGCGCTGCGGGCCTTTGAGCAGATGAAATTCGATGAAGCCGGGCACTTGCTTCAAATGCGTGTCGCGCGTGGCCCAGACTTCCTCGAATGCGGCCTCGGAGCCCAGCGCGACCTTGAATCGGTTCATGGCGATATACATGCGGCGTTCCTCTTCGCGTACGAAAAATCGTTAAGCGCGACTGCGGGACAGAGGCGCCCGCCGTCGCTTCGATTTCCGATTATAAGAGGCGCGCTCAGCCGACGCGGAACACCTGCACGGTGCCAGCAAGCTTCGTGGATTGCGTGTCGAGCGCCTGGGCGGCAGCCGTCACCTGCTCGACGAGCGCCGCGTTCTGCTGCGTGACTTCGTCCATCTGCGTGACGGCGGTGTCGACCTGCTCGATGCCGCTTTGCTGTTGCTCCGAGGCGGACGCGATCTCGTTCATGATCGCAGTCACGCGCTGCACGGACGTGTGCAGTTCGGCCATCGTCGCGCCCGCCGTGGAAACGAGTTCCGTGCCGTGCGAAACGGTTGCCACCGAATTCACAATGAGGTCCTTGATCTCCTTGGCAGCCGCGGCGGAACGCTGCGCGAGCGAGCGCACCTCGCTCGCGACCACGGCGAAGCCGCGGCCCTGCTCGCCCGCGCGCGCGGCTTCCACAGCCGCGTTGAGCGCGAGGATATTGGTTTGGAACGCGATGCCTTCGATGATGGCCGTGATCTCGGAGATCTTGTGCGAACTGCCTTCGATCTCGCTCATCGTGCTCACCACGTCCTGCACGACGTCGCTGCCGCGCGACGCCACGTTTGCCGCCGTTTGCGCGAGCGTGCTGCCCTGGCGCGCGTTGTCGGTATTCTGCTTAACCGCCGACGTCAGCTCGTTCATGCTCGCGGCTGTTTCCTGCAGCGACGCAGCCTGTTCCTCGGTGCGCGCCGAGAGGTCGATCATGCCCGCCGCGATCTGGCGCGTGGCCACCGAAACCGATTCGCTGCCCGAGCGCACTGCGCCCGTTACGGAGCCCAGTTCCTTGCGGGTTTTTTCGATGTTTTCCAGCAGCAGGCCCATTTCGTCGCGGCGCTGCGCGCGCACAGTCTGGCTCAGATTGCCCGAGGATATTTCATTGAGGCTCGTGAGCGCGTAATTGAGCGGCTCCATGATCGCGCGGCGCAGCATCACCCAGCCGAGGCCCGCGCCGAGCAGCCCGAGCGCGACCATGACGGCGCTCACGCCCGAGAATAGATGGAAATTTGCTTCGGCCTCCTCATAACGTACCTTTGCGTTGTTATAGAGGTGCTTCTTGACCTCGTTGTTCGCGGCGCTCATCGCGCTGTAGAGGTCGGAGAGCTGCGTCATCGCGATGTTGTCGGCGCTGGCCTTGTCGCCCGATTCGAGCGCCTTCGTGAAGTCCGACACCGCGTTGCGCATGGCCGTGCGGCGCTCGGTGGTCGCCGCGATGAGCGGCAGTTCGTCGCTCTCGTGCGGCATTTGCGTGAACTTCGTCCACCAGGTGTCCGAGTCCTTGAAGAAGCCGGCGGCGCGTTGAAGCTGGTCGGGCACCGAGGGCGCGTCGGGGTGCAGCGCCACGCGGTCGAGCACGAGGCGCGTGCGCGCGATATAGATTTCCGCGTTGTCGATGGCCGTGGATTCGGCGAGCTTGTTGCGATAGGTGTCGCGGTTGGCGCTGTTGGCCTTTTCCGTGCTGATGAAGCCGAGCACACCGGAAATCGTGAGCAGGAGGGCGAGAAGCGCGAACGTGAGGGCGATGCGCGCTCGAATGGTGAGTGTCATGCGTCTGTACCGTTTTGACCAAGGGCAACGCAAGCGGAGCGGCCCATCTTTGCGGGCTGCCGCCGACGGGCGTCACCTTACATATCGACAGCTGGCGGTCGGGATTTAGGGTGAACCCGAATATTTTTAAAGAACTACAGAATAAGAATGATTTGTAAATATTACTGAATTAGCTGTGGTGAGGGCATTTTTTCCTCCTTTCAAGGCCGGTCGACGCGCGTTGATATCTCACAACGCGTTACGCATCAATGGATTCCGCCTGCTGTAACAGAATGTAATTTCTCTCTGCGGCGTCGGACTATTCTTCGTATAAATAGGACATCGAGAACGTTCACTTCCCCAATTTCCGCTGTCGTCCGCGTGAGCGGACGTGCATGCAGGAGCCAGGTCGATGAAACGCCTACACGTCCTTGCCGTTGCAGCCGGTTTGCCGATCGCGCTTTTGCCGGTCGTTCCGTTCGTCCCGCTCGCGCATGCAGCGACCTATTCGAACGGCACCGCCACGGCCACCTTCAACGTCACGCTCACGCTCCAGGCCAATTGCGCGATCTCCGCAAATCCGCTCAGCTTTGGCACCAATGGCGTGCTTTCCACGGCCGTCAATCAGCAGAGCACGCTCAGCGTGACCTGCACGAACACTACGCCCTACAACGTCGGGCTCGACGCGGGCACGGTGACCGGCTCCAGCGTGACGAGCCGGCTGATGGCGGGCACGACCACGGGCAACACGAGCACGACGGTCGGCTTCCAGCTCTACCAGGACGCTGGCCACACGACGATCTGGGGCAATACGCAGGGCACCAACACAGTGGCGGGCACCGGCACGGGTTCGGCACAGACGCTATCCGTGTATGGCCAGGTGCCGGCGCAGGCCACGCCAAAGCCCGATACGTACCAGACGACCGTCACGGCGACGGTCTACTTTTGAAGGGCCGCGGCCTGCGCAGCGCCGCAGCGTTTTCGAGCGTCGCATTGGGTTTGATGCTCGGCTTGCTGCCAGCCGCGGCGCGCGCCGCGACGCTGCAGATCTCGCCGGTGACGATCGAATTCGCACCCGGCGAAAGCGCGACGGGCCTCACGCTGCGCAATCCCGGCGATACCCCGCTCTACGGCCAGGTGCGCGTGTTCCAGTGGGACCAGGCGAATGGCGATGACGTGCTCACGCCTGCAAGCGGCGTGATCGCAAGCCCGCCGCTCATCGAGGTCGCGCCGCACGGCGATCAGCTCGTGCGCCTCGTGCGCACGGCGAGCGCGCCGCCCGCGGCCGAAGAGACCTATCGCCTGCTGATCGACGAGTTGCCGCCGCCGGGCGCCGCGAGCGCGGACGGCGTGACGATCCGCCTGCGCTACTCGGTGCCGGTGTTCGTCGAATCGGCCAACGCGGCGGCGCGTCCCGTGCTCGCCTGGCGACTCGTGCATGCGCCGACCGGCTGGGCGCTGCGCGCCGACAACGCCGGGGCCCGGCGTGCGCAGATCGCGGCCGTGCGGCTGGTGGACGCCTCCGGGCACGCGTACGAGATCACGAAGGGACTGCTCGGCTACGCGCTGGCGGGCAAGAGCCGTCAATGGCGAATCGACTTGCCGCCGGGCACGACGCCGCAGGCGCGTATGTCGGTGCACGCCACGGTCAACACGTTGCCCATGCAAGCGCCGGTGACGGTGGATGAAGGTAGCTGATGCGCATGACGCAGGGGAGGGCGCGCGCATTACGGAACAGGCAGGCAGACAGCAGGGAGGCTCGTGCGCGCGCAGCGGGCAGCGCGCGCACGAGAGCGGTATGAACCAAAGAACGAAGCATGGAACGAACACGACGCGCCACTCGCCGTGGCCGCCGCGCGTGCCGCCGGTTCGCGGCGCTTACGTCTCTGATGTCGCTGATGCCGCTTACGTTGCCCGCATGGCTCGCCGCGCCCGTGCGGGCCCAGACGCCCCCCGTGGACGCCGGCACGATGAACGCGCGTGACCTGTATCTCGAAGTCGACGTGAACGGCGAGTCCACGTCGCGCATCGTGCATTTCCGGCAACTGGGCGGGCGGCTGTCCGCGAGCGCGGAAGACCTCGACGCCGTGGGCGTGGCGACGCAACGCCTGCATGTCGCCGACGCGCAGAACGTCGATCTCGATGCCGTGCCCGGCTTGCATTACCGCTACGACGCCTCGCACCAGCGCATCGATCTGCAAGTGCCCGATGCGTTTCGCAAGCCCTACCAGTTCGACTCGCGCGCCGTCGCGGCGATACCGCCCGCACGCTCCGACCGCGGCCTCGTGCTCAACTACGACGCGTACGCGCAGTCGGGCGCGGCGTCGGAATTCGCGCTCTGGAGCGAGGAGCGCTATTTCGATCCACTAGGTGTACTGAGCAATACCGGCGTGGGTTATCTCTATCGCGCGCACAACAGCTATGTGCGCTACGACTCGTCGTGGAGCATGTCGAACCCGGCCACACTCGCGACCACGCAGATCGGCGACACGATTACGTCGTCGCTCGCGTGGAGCCGTTCGATCCGCATGGGCGGCGTGCAGTGGCGCAGCAACTTCGCGCTGCGCCCCGACCTCGTCACGTTCCCTGTCCCGGCGCTGCCCGGCAGCGCAGTCGTGCCGACCGGTGTCGATCTTTATATCAACAGCGTGCGCCAGTTCAGCGGCAACGTGCCGAGCGGACCGTTCATCATCAACGACGTGCCCGGCATCACGGGCGCAGGGCAGGCCACCGTCGTCACGCGCGACGCGCTCGGGCGCACGATCGCGACTTCGGTGCCGCTCTACGTCGATACGCGGCTCATGGCGCCGGGCCTGAGCAGCTATTCGTTCGAGGCGGGGTTTCTGCGGCGCAATTACGGGCTCGATTCGTTCGATTACGACACGCGTCCGGCCGCGAGTGCGTCGTGGCGTCACGGCGTGAGCAGCCATCTCACGCTCGAAGCGCACGGCGAACTCACGGGCGGACTCTACAACGCAGGCGTGGGCGCACTTTTCGGCATCGGCACGGCGGGTGTGATCAACGGGGCGGTGTCGGCCAGCACCGGGAAGCTTGCCGGGACGCAACTGAGCATCGGCTATCAATACGTTTCGCCGCGCGTGTCGATCGACGCGCAGACGATCCGCGCGTTCGGCAACTACGGCGACCTCGCCGCGCGCGACGGCACGCCCGTGCCCACCACGACCGACCGCGTGACGCTCGCCATTCCGTTCCTGCGCAGCCAGACTTTTTCGCTCAGCTACATCGGCTACAAGATTCCTTCCGCGCCGCCATCGCAAATCGGCTCCGTTGCGTGGACCTTCAATTTCGGCAACCTCGTTTCGCTGAACCTGAGCGCGTACCAGGACTTTCGCCAGCACAATTCGCGCGGCGTGCTGCTGAGCGCGAGCCTGGGCCTCGGCCACAACACGTCGGTGAACGCGAGCGTGGGCCGCCAGGACGGCGCCTCGACATGGAACGTCAACGCGCTTCAGCCGCCCGACTACGCGGGCGGCTGGGGCTGGGGCGTGCAAAACGGCGGCGCGGGCGCGACGCCATATCGCCAGGCGCAGGTGCAGTATCTCGGCAACTACGGGGAAGCGACGGCTTCGGTGCAGCAGGCGGGCTCGCAGACCATCGGCGCGTTCGATCTCACCGGTGCGGTCGTGTTGATGGATCGTTCGGTGGAACTCGCGCGCCGCGTCGACGACGGCTTCGCGCTCGTCTCGACCGATGGCGTCGCAGGCATTCCGGTGCTGCACGAGAACCGCGTGATCGGCATGACCGATGGCGGCGGCCACCTGCTGATTCCCGACCTCAACGCGTACCAGCACAACCAGGTCGCCATCGACGCGATGAAGCTGCCCGCCGACGCGCGTCTCGCCACGACCTCGCTCGACCTCGTGCCGCAATCGCAGTCGGGCGTGCTCGCGCATTTCGGCGTGACGCGTTATCGCGCGGCGTCGATCATTGTGAACGGCCCCGATGGGCGCCATGTGCCGGCGGGCGCGCGCGTGCACCACGTGGAAAGCGGCCGCGACACGATCGTGGGCTACGACGGCATTACGTTCGTCGATGGCCTCGAAGACGACAACCATCTGCTTATCGACAACGGCTCGCTGCATTGCGAAGTGGCGTTCGCGTGGCGGCAGCAGGGCGACGGCTTGCAGACGATCGGTCCGCTCGCGTGCAAGCCGGTGACGGCAAGCGCACCGCCATGAAGCGCACGCTGCTCATGTTCGCCTTCAGTCTCGTGCTGCTTTGCGCGGCGGGCAGCGTGCGCGCGCAAAGCTGCTCGGCGTCGGTTTCTCCGGTGTCCTTCGGATCGGTGAGCCCGATTTCGGGCGCGGCGGTCACGAGCTCGGGCAGCGTGAGCGTAACCTGCACGTGGCCCGCCGTTACGTTCACGCCTACGGTGCTCGTTTGCCTGAACCTGGGCGGCACGAGTCCACGCACGATGACGAACGGGACCAGCCAGTTGCGTTACGACCTTTATCGCGACGCGGCGCACACGCTGCCCTGGGGCTCGGTGTATTCGGGCACGACGCCGATCTCGCTCACGATGACCAAACCCGCCGGGACGACGCTCACGCAAACCGTGCCGTTCTACGGACAGATCACGGCGGCGCAGCCCACCGTACCCACGGTCGGCAACGCGACGACGGCCTATACGCAGAGCTTTGGCGGCAACCAGACAGCCATCAACTACGAGTTCTACCTGCTGGGCGCACCAAGCTGCTCGTCGCTGACTTCGAGTGGCGGCACGTTCGCGTTCAGCGCGAACGCGAACGTCGTGAACAACTGCAACATCAGCGCGACCAGCGTGGCGTTCGGCGCGGCCGGCGTGCTCGCCTCGGCGTTGCGCGCCACAGGGACCATCACCGCGCAATGCACCAACGGCGACGCGTTTCGCATCGCGCTGAACGGTGGCGCAAGCGGCAACGTGGCCGCTCGCGCGATGCAGCGCTCGGGCGGCGGAGGCAGCGTGGGGTATCAGCTCTACCTGGATTCGGCGTATGGCAGCGCGTGGGGCGACGGCACCGGCGGCACGGCCATGGCGACCGGCACGGGCTCAGGCGCGCAGCAGGTGTTCACCGTGTACGGCCAGGTGCCCGCGCAAGGCACGCCCGCGCCGGGCAGCTATAGCGACACCATTACGGCGACGATTTCGTTCTGACTTTCCGGCGGCCGAAGCGTGGCGGATTCAGAACACGACGGTCCAGATCGCGTCGGGCGCCACGCGCAAACGCGACGGCGACGCGAGTGCGCTAGCCGCGCCTTGCGTGGCCGTTTGGCTCACGAGCCAGGGCTCGCCATGCAGGCAGTCGACGACCGGCGCGAGCGCCGCGCTGCGGTTCGAAATTACTACACAGCTAGGCTGGACGACCAGGCTCACGAGCATCGTGGCCGGCGCGGGCTCGGCGGCAAAGCCGGCGGGCAGCGCGAACGCCAGCAGGGGAACGGCGAGCGCGAGCGCAAGCCGTCGTAGGGAGAGGGGGCGCATGGTCGGAAACGATTCAATGCCGCGCGCCGCAAGGGTGCGCGAACGGCTTCATCCAGGAGGTTCTTCCTTGTTTGTCGGCAGAAAGCCGCCCAAAGTTGAGCGCCGCGTCAATTCGTCCGCAGGCTCGGTCGCGGCGGGGCGCCCGCGCTTGCTTGTGCGCGGCGCGGCGTAAGCACGGCCAGCACAGCGGCAATGATGAAAAGGGCGGGCACGTCGCCGACGAGATGGCCGAGATGGCCGGGCGACATCACCGACTGGACCGTCATGATCGCGCCGTGCACGACGCTCGACCACACCGTGAACCAGATCAGGCTCAAGTGCTCGAGCGGACGGCGCGCGGCGCGTATGAGAAACACGCCGAGCGTGGCGTAGATGCCGACGATCATCAGCGGGTAGTCGGAGTGGCCCGAATGCCAGGTCCAGCCCGAAGGCCAGAGCGCCATCAACGGGTAGACCGCGAAGAGGGCAATTGCGCCGATCGCGTAGAGAGCGATGGAGAGACTTTTGAGCCGGGTCGAGTCGTCCATGGCGCACCCCGTTGTGTCCGTCTGACAGTATGGGGAATATGCGCGCACGCGGTGTCTCGTGCAAGTCGCTCGCGATTTAACGCGCCAGTTCGTGCGATTTCCCTGCGCGATCGACGATGTTTGCCGTCACCCCGTTGAGTGTCGTGGCAGCGATCTGGAAGCCATCCGTTAAAATCCCATTCACATACGTAATGTTATAACGTAACATTCGTGTCGAGCTGCAGCCACCACCCTGTGCGGCGTACGTCCATCCTGGGCCCCGGACGTTCGCCGCCCATCACTCGAACGACGCAAACAAGAAAACATCGTGGCGACCATTCCATTTACGTCCTTGTCCGTGTTGCTGGCGGGGCTGCGCTTCGCGCGCGTCCTGCCGCTCGCTCCCTTGCCCGTCGCGCTCTGCGGTGCGCTTGCTCATGCCCAATCGCCGGTAACCGACACTGCCGATGCCGCGGCTGGCGACACACTGCCTGGCGTCGATACGTCGGGCGTCGCTACGCTCGCGCCGGTGTTCGTCACCGCCAACCCGCTCGCCAGCGCCGACCTTACTGCGCCATCCAGCGCGCTCTACGGCGACGCGCTCGTCCTGCGCCGCGCCAACTCGCTCGGCGAAACGCTCAACGGTCTGCCGGGCGTCTCGACGACAACCTATGGCCCGATGGTCGGCCGTCCGATCATTCGCGGCATGGATGGCGACCGCATCCGCCTGCTGCAAAACGGCGTGGCCGCGTTCGACGCCTCGTCGCTCTCGTACGACCACGCCGTGCCGCAAGACCCGCTCTCGATCGAGCGCGTCGAGATCGTGCGCGGCCCGGCGGCGCTGCTGTACGGCGGCAATGCGATTGGCGGCGTGGTGAACACGATCGACAACCGCATTCCGCGCGAGCCGGTTTCGGGCGTGACTGGCGCCGTGGACGCGAGCTACGGCGGCGCGAACGACGCCCGTGCAGGCGCGGCGCAGGTGGAAGGGGGCAACGGCGGCTTCGCCTTTCACGTGGACGCGTTCGATCGCGACACGAGCAACCAGCGCATTCCCGGCTACGCGCACTCGGCGCAGCAACGCGCGCTCGACGGTCCCGATGCTGCCCAGCCCTACGGCAGCATCCCGAACAGCGACGGCCGCTGGCACGGTGGCGCGGTCGGCTCCTCGTACACGTGGGCCGACGGCTACGCGGGCATTGCGTACAACGGCTTCGACGCGAACTACGGTTCCGTCGCCGAAGACGACGTGCGCCTGCGCATGCACCAGGACCACGTGGCGCTCGCGTCCGAAGTGCGCAACCTGCAAGGCCCGATCAGTCAGCTCAAGTTCGACTTCGGTTATACGGACTACGAGCATCGCGAGATCGACAACGGCGAAACGAGCACGACGTTCCGCAATCACGGTTACGAAGCGCGACTCGAGGCGCGCCACGCGAAACTCGGGCCGCTGGAGGGCGCCTTTGGCGTGCAGGTGAGCCAGAACACGTTCTCGGCGTTAGGCGACGAGGCGCTCGTGCCGACCACGCAAACCAGCAACGTCGCGCTGTTTGGCCTGGAGGAGTGGAACGTGACGCCCGCGCTCAAGCTGAGTCTGGGCGGGCGCATCGAACATGTGAAGCTCGATCCGGTGGCGGGCGAAGACGGCACGAAGTTCGCAGGTGTGCAATCGCGCGACTTCAATGCGGGCAGCCTTTCGGCGGGCGCGCTCTACAAGCTCACGCCGGTATGGTCGATGGTGGGCAGCGTGGCGTACACCGAGCGTGCGCCGACCTTCTACGAGTTATATGCAAACGGCCCGCACGATGCGACCGGTCAGTACCTGATCGGCAACCCCGACGCGCAGAAGGAAAAGGCCATTTCCACGGATCTTTCACTGCGCTACGCGAGCGGCCCGAACAAGGCGAGCGCGGGCGTGTTCTACAGCCGCTTTCGCAATTACCTCACGGAGTACAACACGGGCCGCCTCGTGGATGACGACGACACGCCGGTGCCAGCCGGTACTGCGGATGCGCTTAACGAAGCCGTTTATCGCGGCGTGCCCGCGGAGTTTTATGGCGTGGAACTGGAAGGGCGCTGGCGAGTGCTGGAGCGCGGCGCGCATCGGCTCGATATCGGCTTGACCGCCGACTACACGCACGCGCGCAACGCGGACACGGGCGCGCCGCTGCCGCGCATCGCGCCCTTGCGCGCCACGCTCAACGCCGATTACGGCTACGGACCGTTCGGCGCGCACGCCGAACTGGTGCACGCGTGGGCGCAAAACCGCGTGCCCGAAGACGATTTTCCGACGGCAGGCTACACCACGCTCGCGCTGGCGCTCACGTACAAATTCCATGTGGGCGCAACGAACTGGCTCGCATACGTGCGCGGTGACAATCTCACGAATCAGGACGTGCGCTACGCGAGCTCCGTGGTGCGCGACATCGCGCCCGAGGGCGGGCGCAGTGTCATGGTGGGATTGCGCACCACGTTCTAGCGGATCGTGCTGCTCACACGGTGGCAGCCGCCGGCCGCACCGCCGCGCTCGGCGGCTGGCCGGTCTGCTGCCGCGAGCGGCCCGAACTCAGATAGTCGGCGATCGAATCCTGGGTGATCTCGCCCACGTAGGCGCCCTCGGCGTCGAGTACCGGCATCCACGAGGCGCGGAACTGGTACATCTTCGAGAGCACGATGCGCAGGTTGTCGTCCACGGAAACCGTGGCCGGGAAGGGCGTGATGCGATCGCCGCACACGCCTTCGGCCCCACGCGCGGCACGGCGCGCCACGAAGCCGAGCGCGTGCTGCGCGTCGTCGAGCACGGTGAGGTAGCGGCAATCGGCTTCGTCCATTGCGGCGAATGCGTGTGCGAGCGGCGTGTCCACACGCGCAGTTTCCGGCTGCGTGGCGGCGTCGCCCGCCTTCACGAGCAAGAGGCGCTTGAGCGTGCTGTCCTGGCCCACGAACTGCGCGACGAAATCGTCATGCGGGCGCGCGAGCAAGGTATCGGGGTGATCGTATTGCACGAGCTTGCCGCGCCGGAACACGGCAATGCGGTCGCCGAGTTTGATCGCCTCGTCGATATCGTGGCTCACCATGATGACGGTCTTCTTCAGTTGCCGCTGCATCTGGAAGAACTCGTTCTGAATGGTTTCGCGATTGATCGGGTCGACCGCGCCGAACGGCTCGTCCATGAGCAGCACGGGCGGGTCGGCGGCCAGCGCCCGAATCACGCCGATACGTTGCTGCTGTCCACCCGAAAGCTCACGCGGATAACGCTTCAAATACAGCTTCGGGTCGAGCGCGACCATCGACATCAGTTCCGCCGCGCGCTCGGCGCAGCGCTTCTTGTCCCATCCGAGCAGGCGCGGCACGACCGTGATGTTCTCCGCGATCGTCATGTTCGGAAAGAGGCCGATCTGCTGGATCACATAGCCGATGCGGCGGCGCAGATCCACTTCGTTCAGGCCCGTGGTGTCCTCGCCGTTGATCAGCACGCGGCCCGAGGTCGGCTCGATCAGCCGGTTGATCATCTTGAGCGTGGTGGTCTTGCCGCAGCCCGAAGGGCCGAGGAAAACACAGATCTCGCCTTCGGCCACCGAAAGGCTCACCGAATCGACGGCGCGCACGGCCTGGCCGTCTTTCTGCGTGAAGGTCTTTGTGAGTTGGTCGAGTTCGATCATGTCTTCTGTACTCCTTTCGGTGTCAATGCACGCTGCAGCATCTGCAACAACAGGTCGGCGACGATCGCGAGCACGCTCACGAGCACCGCGCCCACGAGCAGCTTCATCATGCTGCTCTGGCCAATGGCGCGAATGATCAGCGTGCCGAGTCCGCCCGCGCCGATCACGGCGGCAATCGTCATCACGCCAATGTTCATCACGACCGCCGTGCGCACGCCCGCGAGAATCACGGGCACGGCCAGCGGCAGATCGACGAGACGCAGACGCTGCCACGACGTCATGCCGATTCCTGTGCCCGCTTCCTTGATGCCCGCATCCACGTTGCGCAGCGCGAGGTACGTGTTGCGCATGATGGGCAGCAGCGAATAGAGAAACACGGCCGTGATGGCCGGCACCGCGCCAATGCCCTGCCCGAAGCGCGAGAACACGGGAATCATCAGGCCGAACAGCGCGATGGAGGGCAGCGTGAGGATGATGGTTGCAAGCCCTAGCAGCGGCGCCGCGAGCCAGTCGTGGCGGCTGATGAGCACGCCGAGCGGCACGCCCGCGATAATCGCGCAGCCCACGGCAATGCCCACGAGGTAGAGATGCTGGAGCGTGAGTTGCAGCAGTTCGGGCCAGCTCGAAGCGAGATAGTCGAATACGTTCATGCGGCCTCCTTCAAGGGAGCGAATGCGTGCGCAGGAAATCCGCCGCCACTTCCTGTGCGGACTTGCCGTCGAGATCGACGGCTTTGTTCATGTCCTGCATCACGTCGTTGTTGATGGAGGCGGAGAGCGCGTTGAGCTGCGCGGCCAGTTTGGGATTGCGCTCCAGCACTTCCTTTCGCACAATCGGCGTGGCGTTGTACGGCGGGAAGAAGTGCTTGTCGTCTTCGAGCGGCACGATGCCGAAGCCCTTCACGCGGCCATCCGTGGTGTAGACGAGCCCGATCTTCAACTGGTTGTTATGCAGCGCCGTGTAGACGAGGCCGGGGTCCATCTGCTTCATCTGCGAGCGGCGAAAGCTCATGTCGTAGGTGGCGAGCAGCGGCTTGAGGCCATCGGGGCGATTCGCGAACTCGGCGTCCATGCCGAACACGTAGCGCTTCGCGTTGGGATCGGTCTTCAATCTTTCAGCCAGCTGCGAGACGGTGGTGATGCCTGTTTCCTCGGCGAATTTGCTTGGCAGGCCTAACGCATAGGTGTCGTTGAGCGGAGAGGCGTTCAGCCACACGAGGCCGCGCGGCGCATCGAGCGCCTTCACGCGTTCATACATGGCCTCTGGCGAAAGCTTTTCGGTGAGCTTGTCATAGACGAGCGCCGCCGTGCCCGTGTAATCCCACACGAGGTCGAACTGGCCGTTCTCCAGCGCGCTGCGCATGAGCGTGCTGCCAAGGCCCGAACGTACCTCCACGGTATAGCCGCGCGAACGCAGGTATTGCGCCGTGACTTCGGCAAGCACGTATTGCTCGGTGAAGTTTTTCGCACCCAGCACGAGCTTGGGTTGCGCGAAAGCGGGCGTGGCAGCGGCCACGAGCACGGTGCCGACAATGCACGTGCGAACGAAGCGGCGCAGGTACTGGAAGGGTGAGACGAGCATCATGCGAGCCCTCCGTGACGCGAGAGCCACTGATGGCTGCCGGCGGCGACCACGCCGTCCAGCACGAGCGCGAGCGCGGCCGTGAACGCGGCGCCGAGCAGCAGCAAGGGCTGATCGTTCAGATAGATGCCGGGGAAAATGAGCGAACCGAGACTGTCGGCGCCGATCAGATAAGCGAGCGGCGCAGTGCCCACGTTGATGGCGAGCGCAGTGCGCACGCCACCGACGATGATGGGCAGCGCATTGGGCAATTCCACGCGCGTGAGCGACTGCCAGCCCGTCATGCCGATGCCGCGCGCCGCTTCGAGCAGCGCGCCTGGCACGTTCTTCACGCCTTCATAGGTGTTGCGCGTGATGGGCAGGAGCGACGCAAGAAAGAGCGCGACGATCGCGGGAATGTCGCCGATGCCGAACACGCTGAGCGCAATGGCGAGCACGGCGAGCGACGGAATCGTGTTGCCCACGTTGAAGATCTGCATGAAGCGTTCGGCCTGGCGTGCGAAGCGCGGCCGGCTGAGCAGCACGCCAGCGGGTACGCCGACCATGATGGCGAGCGCCATCGAATAACCAACGAGCAGCAGGTGCCGCTCAGTGTAGTAAGCGAGGTCGCCTGCGTGGCTATGCCACGTATCGGCGCCGATAGCGCGTGAGAGTGCCCACGCAATGACGGCAAGGGCGATCAGGCTGCCCGCGAGCAGGGCAGAGCGTCGAGTCATGAAGATACGCCTCCTTGTTTGTGTGCCGCGCGGCGCAACGCTGCGCAACGGGGACGCGCATGAAGTGGCTCATGGCGCCGCGAAGGAAGTTCGTGATCCCGGCATGGCCGCGATTGGAACCAAAGAAAGACTGCGGACGAAAACCAGTCCGCCCGCGCACAGGCTGTGTGGCGGCAGTCGCATGAACGCGCATATCGCGTTCTTCTGGTTGTAATGTCAGCTCAACGGCGCCGAGCAGATCGATGCGCGCTGGAGCAGGAAACCGCCTGATGACGGCATGGATGCGAGGGCATTGAGCCGCTACGCGAGGGCCGGAGGCCCGTTTGAATGGCGCTTTCGACACAGCGGTCCATTAGCCTGGACCTTGTGTCTCGATGCGCACGAGAACGACTTCGTTGTGATCGAAACGAGATCAGTATAGATCATTCGATTAGGTGCGTCTACCTTGGGGAGCGATCGCGGCTTGGCACATAACACGCGTGCTTGCATTCGATAAGTCATTTCGGGAAATTAATCAGGTATCCAGATGAAGTTATTTCGGTAGCATTTCCCGTTTTCTAAAGGTGGCAGAAAAGTCATGTACAGGTACGCATTTTCTGCGCGGTGGCAACCAGCAAGCGGCATTCCCGGCGGTCAGTGCTGGGCGGGACGGAAGAATATTCCGCTCTTTGGCCTCTCTTAAGATTCGCTTAAGAAAGGCCCTTTATTTTGGAGCGCTTCGCATCATCGATGTTCGCCGGTTGAACAAAGCGGCCATCGATCTCACTTCCGAATTCACTTCGAGAAGCGCGGCGCTCGCTCGCGTTTTTCTGCACTGCAATCCGTCATTCGATTCATGGCTTTTCGTGCAATAGCGGCCTCCCCGGGCTTCGCCGGGAAACTCATCGTTGTGTCCGCAATCGGTTTGACGAGTGCCGCATGGCTCGCGCATAAACACGCGGACGTCGCCGCCGACGATCCGCTTGCCGACGCGGCAACGGTGACGTCCGCGGCGCCAACGCAGGAATCGGCGTCGCAAGCGGTAGCCAGCGCGGCGCCTGCGAGCGAAAGCGCGCCGGCGTTTCGCGTGGAGACCGCCGTGGTCGAGCACAGCTTCTCGGAGGCGGCCCAGCGCCTCGGCGTGGATGCGGCGACGACGGCCAGGCTCGCGCGCGCATTTTCGGGCCGGCTCGATTTCCGGCGCGATCTGCAACGCGGCAGCGAAGTCCGCTTCGTGTTTCGCAACGACGCGAGCGACACCAACGATTCAACCGATGGGAGCGCTGCGAATGCCGGCGCAACACAGGCCACGCCGTCTTCCAGCGACACGCCTGTCGCGATCCGCATCTCGAACGGCAACGTCTCGCACGATCTCTTTCTCTATCGGAACCTCGCGGGCAAGGCGTTCTATTATTCCGCGGACGGTCATGCGGCCGCGCCGTCGTTCTTGCGCTATCCCGTGCAGTTCACGCGCGTGTCTTCGCATTTCTCGCTGCGACGGCTCGATCCCGTCACGCACCGCGTGCAGCCTCACGAAGGCGTCGATCTCGCGGCGCCGGTGGGCACGCCCGTTCATGCGACGGCGCGCGGCACGGTGATGTTCGCCGGCTGGCAAACGGGCTATGGGAAAGTCGTGAAGCTCGCAAACTTCGGCCCTTACTCGACGACCTTCGCGCATCTCTCGCGCTTTGCGAAGCATTTGAAGGTTGGCCAGACAGTGAGCAAAGGGCAGGTGATCGGCTACGTGGGCGCGACGGGCTGGGCGACCGGTCCGCATCTGCACTATGAGGTGCACGTGGATCAGGTCGCGCAGGATCCGCTGACCGTCGACTTACCGCACCGCGATCCGCTGCAAGGCGAAGACAAGCACCGCTTCGCACAGCAAGTCGCGCTGATCGACCCGCTGCTTTAAGCGCAACGCTCGAAAGCCCGCCGCAAGCAAGCACTTGAGGGCCCGCGGCGGCCCGCCCGGGCGCGTGCTGCGCCGCATGCACGATTTGCCGATTTTCGATAACACGTCGATTAATGACCCAATAGCATGGTTTCACTCAACCGTTGCGGCCACGGCCGGCCGCACGGGCCACCCAGAGGGAGAAAACCATGCAAAGCGAGTCGAACGCCCGCCCCGCTGCAGTTGGCATATCAGTTGGCAAGGCAGGCGCACCTGCGCTCAATCAGACGCTCGGCACGTGGCAGTTGTGGGGCATTGCAGTCGGCCTCGTGATCTCGGGCGAGTATTTCGGCTGGAGCTACGGCTGGGCCAGCGCGGGCACCCTCGGCTTCGTCGTCACGGCGCTGTTCGTCGCGGCGATGTACACCACGTTCATCTTCAGCTTCACCGAACTCACCACCTCCATTCCGCACGCTGGCGGTCCTTTCGCCTATGCACGCCGCGCGTTCGGCCCAACCGGCGGTTATCTGGCGGGGGCGGCCACGCTCGTGGAATTCGTGTTCGCGCCGCCCGCCATCGCGCTCGCGATCGGCGCGTACCTGCACGTGCAGTTCCCCGGGCTCGAACCCAAACACGCGGCCATGGGCGCGTATCTCGTGTTCATGGCGCTCAATATCGTGGGCGTGCAGATCGCCGCGACCTTCGAACTGATCGTCACGCTGCTCGCCATCTTCGAGTTGCTCGTGTTCATGGGCGTGGTGTCGCCGGGTTTCGCCTGGACGAACTTCATGAAGGGCGGCTGGTCGGGTAACGATCACTTCTCGCTGGGTTCGTTTCATGGCATGTTCGCCGCGATTCCGTTCGCCATCTGGTTCTTCCTCGCGATCGAAGGCGTCGCCATGGCCGCCGAGGAAGCGAAGAACCCGCGCCGCTCGATTCCCATCGCCTATGTGGCCGGCATTCTCACGCTCGTGGCGCTTGCCGTGGGCGTCATGGTGTTCGCGGGCGGCGCCGGCGACTGGACCAAGCTCTCCAATATCAACGATCCGCTGCCGCAAGCGATGAAGTTCATCGTGGGCGAGCACAGCGGCTGGATGCACATGCTCGTCTGGCTCGGCCTGTTTGGTCTCGTGGCTTCGTTTCACGGCATCATCCTCGGCTATTCGCGGCAAATCTTCGCGCTGGCCCGCGAAGGCTATCTGCCGGGTTGGCTCGCGAAGATCCATCCGCGCTTCAAGACGCCGTATCGCGCGATTCTCGCGGGCGGGGTGGTGGGCATCGCCGCGATCTATAGCGACGAGCTGATCCAGTTCGGCGGCCAGACGCTCACGGCCAACATCGTCACGATGTCGGTGTTCGGCGCGATCGTGATGTACATTGTCAGCATGGCGGCGCTCTTCAAGCTGCGCCGCGTGCAGCCGGCCATGGACCGGCCGTTCCGTGCGCCGCTATACCCGTATTTCCCGGCGTTCGCGCTTGTGGCCGCACTCGTTTGCCTCGGCACGATGGTGTATTTCAATGCGCTGGTAGCGGGCGTGTTCGTGGTGTTTCTCGCGCTCGGCTACGCGTATTTCCTCGCCACGCGCACGCAGCGCGAGGTGGTGTCCGCCGAGGGGCTGCTCGAGGAATGAGCTTCTAGTTTTGCAGGAGTCCAACGCATGAACTATACGGAGACAATCGGCGCGCGCACCTACCGCTTTGCGGACCTCAAGACGCTGCTCGCCAAAGCCAGCCCGCTGCGCTCCGGCGACCAGCTCGCAGGCGTGGCGGCGGCGAGCGAAGAGGAGCGCGTGGCCGCGAAAATGGCGCTCGCCGCGGTGCCGCTCAAGGCGTTTCTCTCGGAAGCGCTCGTGCCTTATGAAGACGACGAGGTCACGCGTCTCATCGTCGACGATCACGACGCGACGGCGTTCGCGGCCGTAGCGCACCTCACGGTGGGCGACTTTCGCGACTGGCTCCTTTCCGGCGCGGCCAATACGGAAGCGCTCGAACGCCTGGCGCCGGGCCTCACGCCCGAGATGGTCGCGGCGGTGTCGAAGCTCATGCGCAATCAGGACCTGATCGCGGTGGCGAAGAAGCGCCCTGTGGTCACCCGTTTTCGCAACACGGTGGGCTTGCCGGGCCGCATGTCGGTGCGCTTGCAGCCGAACCATCCCACCGACGACGTGAAGGGCATCGCCGCGTCGATGCTCGACGGCCTGATGTACGGCTGCGGCGACGCGATGATCGGCATCAATCCCGCAACAGACAGCCTGGCGGCCATCGTGAAGCTGCTCGCGATGATCGACGGGTTTCGCGAGCGCTACCGCGTGCCCACGCAGTCCTGCGTGCTCACGCATGTGACCAACACGATAGCGGCAATCGAAAAGGGTGCGCCGGTCGATCTCGTGTTCCAGTCGATCGCGGGCACCGAGAAGGCGAACGCGAGCTTCGGCATTTCGCTCGCGCTCTTGAAAGAGGCGCGCGAGGCAGCGCTCTCGCTCAAGCGCGGGACGGTCGGCAACAACCTCATGTACTTCGAGACGGGGCAGGGAAGCGCGCTCTCGGCGAACGCGCATTACGGCGTGGACCAGCAAACCTGTGAGGTGCGCGCCTATGCGGTCGCACGCAAGTTCGAGCCGTTTCTCGTCAATACGGTGGTCGGTTTCATCGGTCCCGAGTATTTGTACGATGGAAAGCAGATCATTCGCGCGGGCCTCGAAGATCACTTCTGCGGCAAGCTGCTGGGCGTGCCCATGGGTTGCGACATCTGCTATACGAACCACGCCGAAGCCGACCAGGACGACATGGACACGCTGCTCACGCTGCTCGGCGCGGCTGGCATCAACTTCATCATGGGCATTCCGGGCGCGGACGACGTGATGCTCAACTATCAGAGCACCTCGTTTCACGACGCGCTTTACGTGCGCGACCTGCTTGGCCTGCGCCGCGCGCCGGAGTTCGAGGAGTGGCTGGAGACCATGGAGATCGTCGACGCCAAAGGCGCGCTCCTGCCCGGTTCCGCGCGTGTGCCGCTGCTCGCGGGCGCGCACGAATGGATGGGGATCGACGCATGAGCGACGCCGTCGAAAAGAACCCCTGGGGCGGTCTCAAGGCGTTCACGAACGCGCGCATTGCGCTCGGTCGTGCGGGCAACGGCTTGCCCACAGCGCCGCTGCTCGCGTTCAATCTCTCGCACGCGCAGGCGCGCGACGCCGTGCATCATCCGCTCGACGCCGAAGCGTTGCGGCGCACGCTCGAAGCCGAGGGGTTCGCGACGCTCGGCGTGGACAGCGCGGCGCCAGACAGGCAGCACTATCTGCGTCGGCCTGATTTGGGGCGGCGTTTGTCGGAGGAGAGCCGGGCCGCGTTGGTCGAGGCGGCGAGTTTGTCCGCTGCTGCGCATGGCGAGCCGCCCGAAGTCGTGTTCGTGATCGGCGACGGCCTTTCGGCGATCGCCGCGGCGAAGCAGGCCGCGCCGCTGCTCCTTGCCGTGCGCGCACGCCTGGCGGGCTGGCGTATCGGCCCCGTGGTGGTCGCGCGCCAGGCACGCGTGGCGCTCGGCGACGAAATTGGCGAGCTGCTAGGCGCGAAGCTCGTGGCGATGCTGATCGGCGAGCGGCCTGGGCTTAGCTCGCCAGATAGCCTCGGCGTCTATCTCACCTACGCGCCGAAGGTGGGCTGCCATGACGCGCAGCGCAACTGCATTTCGAACGTGCGGCCCGAGGGGTTGCCTTATGAAGCAGCCGCGCACAAGCTCCATTACCTCCTTACCCATGCGCGGCGGCTCGGGCTGACCGGCGTCGGACTGAAGGACGACAGCGACGCGACGCTGCCCGGCGCTGCGGTCGCTGGGCAGATCCCATCTGCTTGAGGGGCCACACGTCCGGGCGCCTGCTTCTTCCGGCACAGCAGGGGCGGTGCACCGCGGCGGTGCGCTCGCCTGTGCAGCGATTGAGCACCCCGCTCACCGCCATTGCGCCGCGGTGGAGCAACGCGCCGCCCAGCTTGGCCATTCGGCGTACTGTTCTCGCTGGCGCGACTCTTGCATGATTCGACAATCGATTGAAGCAAGCGCGTGCTGGGAGGCAGCCATGAACGAAACCGCAGAGCGAGCCGAAGCCACGGCAGGGCAAACACAATGCAACGCGCCGGGCGCACGCACCGTGGTCAGCGTGGCGCACGACGCCGACGAGCAGGCGCGCAACCTCGTGGGCTGGCGCCAGACCTACGATCAGCTCGCAGCGGGCCGCTTTGTCGGCACGCTCACGGAACTGCCGCTCGACACCATGAAGGTATTTCGCGAGACCACGAGCCACACGCTGCGCCAGGCGTGCGAGGTGCGAGGCGACGCCTGGTGGTTCGGCATACCGGTGGCGCATGACGGCGCGGCGCGTATCGACGCGCGGCCCATCGGCGCGCAGGCGTTTGCGCTGCGACCGGGCAACGTCGAATTCGAACTGCTCACGCCGGCGCATTTTTCGATCTACGGTGTGGTGGTGCACGGCGACGTGCTGCGCCACTATGCGGCCTCGGTCGAGCACACGGCGCTTGAAGAACGTCTCCCGAGTGCGCCCATCGTGCAGTCCGGCGCGGCGCGTATCGAACGTCTTTGCACTTTGCTCGCGCGGTGTCTCGACGACGATGGCCCTGCACATGAGCATGGGCCGAACACACCGCTTTCGGATGGCGAGCGCAATGAATTGCAGGCGGAAGTGCTCGCCGCGCTGTTCGACGCCTGCGCGGGCAGCGGCGATGCGGTTGCCGAGCCTGCATCGCGGCGCCGCCGGGTCGTCGCGCAGGCGCGTGACTACGTGCTCGCGCATCGCGCGCGGCCGGTCGGTGTGCCGGAGCTTTGCGAGCAGTTGCACGTGAGCCGGCGCACGCTCCAGTACTGCTTTCAGGATGTGCTTGGCATGGCGCCCGCCACCTACCTGCGCGCGCTGCGCTTGAACGGCGCGCGGCGCGACTTGTGCGGGCGCGCCGCGGGTTCGGTGCAGGACGTTGCTGCCGCCTGGGGCTTCTGGCATCTGAGCCAGTTCGCTACCGACTACCGGCGCATGTTCGGCATGCGGCCCTCGGAGGCGTTGCGCGCGGCGGGAACGCCTTGAATACACGGGCGAGAATATGAATCCATGCACGATCGACGATAGAGGGAACGTTCTTCGCTACTTCGATTTATATTCCGGCACGAGCACCTTCGCCCCGCTCCTCTTTATTCATGGTTTGGGATGTGCCTCAAGCAGCGATTATCCAACGGTAGTCGGCTCAGACTCATACTCGAAAGGCAGATCGCTCCTCATCGATCTTATGGGAGCGGGATTCAGCGACAAACCCGAGGACGGAAAATATACTTCGGATGCCCAGGCGAATGTCCTGTCGAACTTCGCAATCGGCGAGCGCTTCACACAGGTCAATCTCTTCGGCCATAGCGCCGGAGCCTTTATCGCATTGAAGTTGGCAAAATGCCTGTCGATACAGGTGCGCACGCTGATCTTATGTGCGCCCGGTCTGAACGATTACGGCACCGCCATGTTGTCGGAAATAACGTCGATGACCGAAGCGCAATTCGTGAGCGCTGGCTTTTCGCAGTTATTGGCGCAATTGAAAGCCGCGGGCGGCAACGACGCCTGGCTGGGCCCATTTTCCGTCGCTTCGCCTTATGCAATTTACCAATGGGCAAGATCCGCCCTGGACGATAACGCGCAAAACTGGCTCGAAGACCTCGCGAGGCTGAATTCCACAAAAGGCGTAATTCTTCCGGATACCGCGACAAGCGACGAAATTACCAGATTCGAGCAAGCCGGCTGCACCGTTGAACTCGTTGCCAACACCGAGCACATGATGGCGTACGACAATCCGGATGGTCTGGCGCTCGCGATCAGCAATCTTCTCAAACTGGACGCTTGACGAACCGGCTGCGTTTGAACGCCCTGCCAGGTTATTGGCTCACCAGTTGCTTGTGATAGAACGTGGTGCCGCACAGCGCGCCGTCCGGCATCAGCGCGTAATTCGGCACGGCGCCCACGCGCTCCCATCCCGCGCGCGAGTAAAGCCGCTCGGCCGCGCCGCCCGTTACGGTATCGAGCACGAGCACCGATTTCCCGGCTTCCTTTGCAGCCTCCTCGATCGCCTGCATGAGGCGCAACCCCACACCGCGCCCGTGCGCGGCGCGGTGCACCAGCACCTTGGCGACATCGGCGCGATGCGGCTGGTTTTCCGGTTGCGCCGTCACGAACTGCGCCGTCCCCACAATGCGCTGCTGCGTGTCTTCGGCCGCGAGCAGAATGCGTTCGCCGCGCGCTACGCCTTGCGCCACCCCGCGCCAGAACGCGAGCGCCGTTTCGCGCGAAATCGGCAGCATGAAGCTCACCGAGGCGCCGCCCTCTACGCAGTCGATGAGCACGTCCGCGAGCGCGGGCGCGCAAGCTTGCGCCTGTTCGGCGGTGAGGCGGCGTACCTTAATAGCTTCGCTCATGTGAATTCGAACCCAGTCAGTTAGTGGTCCTGCAGAGTGCGACGACGTAGCGCGCCGGTTCACTCGTGGGATTGCGATAAACGATTGGGCAGTCGAGTCGCATCGCAAGGCAGTCGCCGGTTTCGAGCCGCCACAGGCGCTCGCCAACCGTCATTTCCATCGTGCCTTCCATGACCCAGACCTGTTGATAGATTTCCGCGTCGCGCAGGCTCGTGTCGTAGGCCACGCGCTGGCCGGGCGGAAAGTGCACTTCCACGAACTGAATGGGCGACCACGCAGGCGGCGAGAGATTGCGCCGCACGTAGCCCGATTCGGGATCGGTCCAAACGGCTTGATCGCGCGCCGCGGCGTGCGGGGAGGGGGACTGCCGTGCATCGTCGCCCGGCGCCTCGAAGAGCGAGGCAAGCGCGACACCGAGCGCCGTGGCGAGCTTGTCGAGCACGACGGCCGTGGGGCTGCTTTCCCCGCGTTCGATGAGAGAGATGTTCGAGCGGCTTACCGAACTGCGCTCGGCCAGCGCTTCGAGTGACCAGCCTTTGGCGTCGCGCAGTTCGCGAAGGCGGCGAGCGATGTTGGTGTGGATATCCATGCCATCCAGTTTAATGGATATTAATGTCCATTAAATTGGATTTCGTCAGTCCGCGTATAAAAGTTTATGCGCATCAAGTTTGTCGCAGGCGTGCGACACATGATGCCGCCCTGTTATTCCTGTTAGTCGACTCGCAAACGTTTGCGGAATCTTGCCCGGTTAAAACCTTGATTTCCGTCAATTGGCGGCCTCCGGCCCACTGTTAGTTTCCCGCTATCTCACAAAGACAACGCAGTGCGGTTCGGGGCGCAAGATGCAACACCACACGCTGGACCTGGAAATCGGGCAGCTTCTTTCAGGGCCGCCGCTTGCCTGCGGGCCCGACGTGCCGATTCGCGAAGCGGCGCGCATGATGAGCGAACGGCGCTATAGCGCCATCGTGATTACCGAAATGGGCCGGCCCGTCGGCATCTGGACCGAGCACGACGCGCTCGCGCTGGGTGAAGACGCCGCCGCGCTTGCGCTGCCCATTCGCCATGCGATGAGCCATCCGGTGCGCGCGCTGCCAGCGAGCACGCGTCTGCGCGACGCCGCGCTGCGCTTCAAGCGCGAAGGCATCCGCCATTGTCTCGTGGTGGATCAGTCGGGCCGCTCGCTCGGCATCGTCACGCAAACCGACCTTGTGATGAACCAGGGGCTCGAGTGCTTTCTGCGGCTGAAGACGGTCGGCTCGGTCAACGCGGCGATGCCGCTCGTGGTCGACTCCCGCATGGCCATGCACGAGGCCATGCAGCGCATGCGTGTGCGGCGGCTGAGCGCAATTGTCGTGAGCTATCCCGAAGGCGACTACGGCATCGTGACGGAGCGCGACGTGGTGCGCCTCGCGGCTGCGAGCGCGCTCGGCGGCACGGTCGGCGCGCGCGCGAGCCGGCCGCTGCGCTCGCTCGCGCATACGCAGAGCCTCTATGCGGCGCGCCAATACCTCCTCGAACACCGCATGCGCCACGTGGGCGTGATCGGCGAAGACGGCACGCTCGCGGGCCTGCTCGACCTCTCGCATATCCTGCACGACATCGAGGACGGTTTCGTGCGCGAACTGCAGATGGCGCTGCGCGAGCGCGACGACGCGCTGCTCGCCTCGCGCGCGAACCTGCGCCTTGCGGATCAGGTGGTGGAGTCGACGCTCGACGGCGTGATGATCACCGACCTGGATGGCACGATCGAGCGCGTGAATCCCGCTTTTACGCGGCTCACGGGCTATACCGAGCACGAGGCGCTAGGGCGCAACGCGAGCCTGCTCAACTCGGGCCGTCAGGGGCCGGCGTTCTACAGCGCGCTCTGGCGCGGCCTTCAACAAAACGGCCACTGGAAAGGCGAAATCTGGAACCGCCGCAAGGACGGCGCGCTTTACCTGGAATACCTGACGATTTCCAGCATCTGCGACCCGAGCGGCCGCTGCACGCACTACGCCGCAATTTTCGCGGACATCACGCAGCGCCGCGAGACCGAGGAGCGCCTGAGCTACCTCGCCACGCACGATGCCTTGACGGGCCTGCCCAATCGCACGCTGTTCACCGAGCGCCTCACGCTCTCGCTCGCGCGTGCACGACGGTCCGGCAAACGCGTCGCCGTGATGTTCCTCGACCTCGACCGCTTCAAGCTCATCAACGACACGATGGGCCACGGCGTGGGCGACGAGGCGCTCACCGTGATCGCTACACGCCTGCGCGAAGCGGTGCGCGAAACCGATACCGTGGCGCGCCTGGGCGGCGACGAGTTCACGCTGCTGATCGAGGATATCGAAGACATTCGCCATGTTGGCCAGATCGCCCAGGGGCTGCTTGCGCGAGTGGGCGCCGCGATGCACATTGGCGAGCAGCTGCTGTTCGTCACGCCGAGCATCGGCATCAGCATGTATCCGGACGACGCGCGCGATCCGCGGCAACTGCTCATGCAGGCCGATCGCGCGATGTACGAGGCCAAGGACGCGGGCAAGAACAACTTCCGCTTCTTCGCCGCGCCGATGACGTCGTCGGCCATGGAGCGCATCGTGCTCGAAAGCGAGCTTCACCATGCGCTGGAGGCCGGCGAACTCGTGCTCCACTATCAGCCCGAATTCGATGTGGCGAGCGGCGCGCTCGTCAATATCGAGGCGCTCGTGCGCTGGCAGCACCCGCGCCGCGGCCTCGTGCCGCCCGACCAGTTCATCCCGATTGCCGAGGAATCCTCATTGATCGTGCCGCTCGGCGCGTGGGTCTTGCGAGAGGCCTGCCGGCAGGCGCGCGAGTGGCTGGACGAGGGCTTCGACTTCGGCCGCATCAGCGTGAATCTTTCGGCGCGGCAATGTCTGCACGACGGTTTCCTGCATCAGCTTACGACCATCCTCAGCGAAACGGGCCTGCCCGCGACGCGCCTGCAGCTCGAACTCGTGGAGAGCATGGCGATGACGTCGGGCAGAGGCGGCATCGAGGCGTTGCTGCAGGAACTCGCGGCACGCGGCATCAGCCTCGCGATCGACGACTTCGGCACGGGCTATTCGTCGTTCAAGTATTTGCAGTCCTTGCCGGTCGACACGCTCAAAGTGGATCGCTCCTTCCTCGCGGACATGACCGAGCCTGGGCCGGACACGTCGCCGCGCGTGAAGAAAAGCGCTGCCCGCGACCGCTCGATCGTGCGCGCGATCGTCGCGATGGCGCGCTCGCTCGGTGTCACGGTGGTGGCCGAGGGCGTCGAGACGCCGCGGCAACTCGAGTTCCTGCGCGAGATCGGCTGCGACCGCGCACAAGGTTTCCTGCTAGCGCGTCCCGCGCCGGCGGAGTTGATGCCGCGCGCGCTCGAAGCGTGCGTGGCCGGCTGAAGACCGCTCTTTCCCCTTTGGCCGTTGAATCTGGAGAATTCTGTGAGCACCAGTGACGAGATGCTGTTGAACTCGATGACCGCGCTAGTGAGCGCGCATGGCAAGGCGATCTCGCGCTTCGGCGCGAGCGTGGTGGTGATGACGAAGTTCGTGGAGGCGGTGCTGCCGCAACTGTCCACAGCGCAGATCGAACGCACGATCCTCTCGTTTCGCGCGCAGCTTGGCGAGGCGATGGCCGTGGCCGACGACGTGCTGTTGCCCGGCGAATACCGCACCACGCTGATCGAACAGGCGAATATGCTGCTGGCCCGGCTGGGCAGCGACGCCGTCCCAACCACGTTGAGGCCCTGAAGCGGGAACAAGGCAATGCGTAATCTGACGATTCGAAAAGGGCTGCTGCTCGTGCTTTGCACGTTCGCGGCGATGCTGGTGGTGGGCGCGGTGGTAGGTGTCCTGATGATTGGTCGTGCTGACGACTCGGCGCGCTTCATCCACGAAGTCGCGCGCCAGGACGCGCTCGCACTCGCCTTGCGCGAGGACGCGGCGCTTGCGCAAACGGCGCTCTCGCGCGCTTACCAAGCCGAGAAGGAGAACAGCGACGCCGCCGCGCGCGAGGCGGCGCAAAAGCGCGCCCTGCAGGACGCACGCGATCTCTTCGATCAGGCGGCGAAGCGCAGCGCCGCGCTGCGCGCGAGCGCACCGTTCGACGTCGAGGCGGCCCAGCAGCGCGACGCGTTGCTCGGCGCGTGGACCACGCTCGCGGATTCGCTCCAGGGCGCGGCCACGGCGCTGGAATCCGGCGACACGGCAACCTATGGCAAGCTTGCCGCCGGGGATGTCGCCAATGCGAATACGCAGTTTTCGGCGAGCGTGGCCGCACTTCGCGCGAACGCCGATGCCGTCACACGCGCGACGCTCAACCAGGGCGAGCGCGAGCACGAATGGGTGATGGCGATGGTGGCGGTGGGCCTGCTCGGCGCGCTGGCGCTCGTCGTCGCGACCCATATGGCGCTGCGCCGCCTCGTCACGGCGCCGCTCAAAGAGGCGGTGGAAGTGCTGAACCAGATCGCTGCAAACGATCTCTCGGTTCCCATAGAAGGTGGCGGGCGCAACGAAATCGGCCAGTTGCTCGGCGCGATGCGGCGCATGCAAGGCGGCCTGAGCCACACGGTGCGCAGCGTGCGTTCGAGCTGCGATGCAATCAATACGGGCGCACGCGAAATCGCAGCGGGCAATCTCGATCTGTCGAGCCGCACGGAACAGCAGTCCGCGTCGCTCGAACAGACGGCCTCGAGCATGGAGCAGCTCACCTCGAGCGTGCGTCAGAACGCGCAGCACGCGAACGCCGCGAGCGCGCTCGCCACGGGCGCAGCGGATGTCGCGCAGCGCGGCGGTCGCGTCGTCGAGCAGGTGATCGAAACGATGGAGGAGATCAGCCGCAGCTCGGGCAAGATCGCGGACATCACGGGCATCATCGACGGCATTGCGTTTCAGACCAATATTCTCGCGCTCAACGCTTCGGTCGAGGCCGCGCGCGCGGGCGAACAGGGGCGCGGCTTCGCCGTCGTCGCGGGCGAGGTGCGCATGCTCGCGCAGCGCAGCGCCGCGGCGGCGCGCGAGATCAAGTCGCTGATCGACGCCTCGGTGCACGACGTGCGCGCCGGCCGCTCGCTCGTGGGCGAGGCGGGCGCGACGATGGCCGAGATCGTCGCTTCCGTGGACAAGGTGTCGGGCCTCATGAAGGAGATTGCCTCGGCCACCGTGGAGCAGAGCGCCGGCATCGAGCAGGTGGAGACCGCGGTGAGCCAGATGGATCAGGTCACGCAGCAGAACGCCGCGCTCGTGGAAGAGGCGGCGGCGGCCGCCGAGTCGCTCGAACAGCAGGCGAGCCAGATGGCCGAGGCCGTCGCGACGTTCCGCGTGAGCGAGGCGGCGGACGAGCGAACGGTGGCGCCGTTGGTCACACAGTCGGTCACGCAGTCAGTCACTCCGTTGGCAGTAGCGCACGAGGCAAGCGCGCTGCCCGCGCATGCGTTGCCCGCTGCCGCATGAGGCGCTAACGCCAGGCCTGCGTGAACTCGCCGATCACGCGTGCGAGATGCGCCTGCATCGCCGCACGCGCGGCGGACGCGTCGCGCGCCATGATGGCCGAAAAAATGCGCCGATGGTCTTCCTGCGAAGCGGCGCGCAACGCGGGCGTATGGAAGTGCTCCTCGATCTTCTGCCACAACGGGTCCGCGCGTGAGTTGTCCCACATCGCGCTCACCACGTGCCGCAGCATGTCGTTTCCCGTTGCGGCCGCAATCGCCAGATGGAACTCGCGGTCGGCGGCCTCGTTCGCGGCTTTGTCGTCCATGTTTTCGCGCATCGCGCGCAACGCGGCGAAAAGGCGGTCGAGGTCCGAATCCTTGCGCTCGGTCGCGGCGAGCGCCGCGATCCCGCTTTCGATCACTTCCCGCGCGCGCAGCGTCTCGATCGGACCCGGCCCGCGCGGCAGTTCGAACGCGACGGAGCGCGCCTCCTGCGCGTCGGCCACGTAGATGCCCGAGCCCACGCGCACCTCGACCACGCCTTGCACTTCGAGCGCGATGATCGCCTCCCTCACCTGCGTGCGGCTCACGCCGAAACGCTCGGCGAGCGTGCGCTCGGAGGGCAGGCGGGCGCGCGGACCGAAGTCGCCCGCCGCGATCAGGTCGTAGATCTGTTTCGCGAGGCCGACGTAGGAGCGGTCGGCCGCGTCCGCATCGGCGGCGCGACCGGTTGGCGTGTGCGAAAGATCGGCCATGCGGGATTCTCGAAGGCGTCGAAGCCGCCGGGCGGCGGCTGAAGTTCGGCAGAATGGTACACCAGTTGCTGCGCGGCCCGACTCCGCCTGCCAGAGGGCCGTCATTCGTTATCAAGCATAGTGCCGATGCGGGTTTCGGCCCGATCGGGCCATTCGCCCGATGCACTGGTAAACCACTATCGCGCGCGGATTGGTATGCCAGTACTGTCAGACGGGGAGGCGTTCACGCATGCCCGTCGTTTTGCTTCGAGGGGACGCCTTTGAAGCGGTCATTCCGCTGGTTCGGCGCGTCCGGCCCAGTTCCGCTGCAGCACATCCAGCAAGATTCCCTGCCTCACGCACACGGTGTCGGCCATTCCCGACCAGCCCGTTGCGCCGGCTATCAGTAAGTTCTATCCGACAAAAAGGAGACAACATGCGTTCAGGAATCCAGGTGCTTCGAGCGGCGGCGACCGCGGCAATGGCGCTGTGCGCAGGTGCGGCTTTCGCGCAGGCATCGATCGTTTCCGGCCCGTCCAGCGACCCCACGTGCATGGTCCCGTGGAAGACCGACACGAAATTCATCAAGTATCCGAAGAAGAGCGGGCCGTATCGCGTCGCGCTCGTGAACGGCTATATCGCCAACACCTGGCGCATCCAGATGATCAAGACGGCAAAGGCCTATACGGCGCAACCGGCCGTCGCCGCCAAGCTCAAGGAGTTCAAGGTCGTCTCGACGGGCGAGGACGTGCCGGCGCAGATCTCGGCCGTCAACAACTTCATCGACGCCGGCTACGACGCGATCATCGTGGATGCGCAGAATCCCTCCTCGTTCGGCCCCGCGATCCGCCGCGCGAAGAAAGCGGGCGTCGTGCTGGTCGCGTTCGACAATACGCTCGACAGCGAAGACGCGATCAACGTGGACGTCGACCAGTACGGCCTTGGCGTGCTGTGGGCCAAGTGGCTCGCGAGCCATCTGGCGAACGGCGGCAAGGTGCTCGAAGTGCGCGGCGTGGCGGGCACCTCCGTCGACACCGATCGCCACAATGGCTTCACGAAAACGCTCGACGAGAGCGGCAAGAAGTGGAATGTCGTGCAGGTCTATGGCAAGTGGGACGACGCCGTCGCGCAAAAGGCCACCGCCGACGCGATTGCCGTGCAGGGCCATTTCGACGGTATTTCCGCGCAGGGCGGCGACACGGGTGTCGTGCGCGCGATGATCGATGCGAAACACCCGTTCGTACCGTTCGGCGGCGAGACGGAGAACGGCTTTCGCAAGTTCTGCGCGCAGTACGGAGCCCAAGGTCTGAAGTGCACGTCGGCGGGCACCGGTCCCGCGCAGGTGGCCGTGGCGATCAAGACGGCGCTCGCGGCGCTCGATGGACAGACCATTCCCGTGGCAATCAAGCTGCCGCTGGACGTCACCGACGATTCGATGCTGAAGGCGGGCGTCAACTATTTCCCGAACGAGTCGGACAACTTCTTCGTGGGCAACTCGTTTCCCACTTGCGGCATCAACTTCTCCGCTCAGGCAATCATGAAGCAGAGCCAGGGCAACCAGTGACCGCGTGATTGCCGCGTGACGTGACGAGAGGCGAAGCATGCAACAGGGTGCAGAGCAGCCGTTCTTTCAGATGTCTGGCGTTTCGAAAAGCTACGGCGGCGCCGTCGCGCTGGATCACGCGGAACTCGCGGTGCGAAAGGGCCGCATTCACGCGATCCTGGGTGAAAACGGCGCGGGCAAGTCCACGCTGCTGAAGGTGATGTCCGGCGTCGTGCATCCGGACGAGGGCGTGATGCATCTCGATGGCCGCGAAGTGGCGTTCGCCTCGCCCGCCGAGGCGAACGCGGCTGGCATCGTGTGCGTGTATCAGGAACTGTCGCTGATCCCCGACCTGAGTGTGGCCGACAACATCTTCGCTTCGAACCCGCCGCGCCGCTTCGGCATGATCGACCGCCGGGCCCAGCGCCGCCAGGCCGAGGAGGCGCTCGCGCGTGCTGGTGCGGCCGACATCAATCCGCTCGCGAAAGTGCGCGACCTGCCGCTGTCGCGACAGCAGATGGTCGAACTGGCCAAGGGGTTGGCGCACGCACCGCGCATTCTGATCCTCGACGAAGCCACGTCCGCGCTCACCGCCGCCGACGTGGCGCGCGTGATCGAAGTGCTCAAGCGCTTGCGCGAAGAGGGGCTGGCTATCCTTTTCATTTCGCACCGCATGCACGAGGTGAAGGCGCTCGCGGACGAATGCACGGTCTATCGTAATGGCCGTCACGTGATGAGCTTCGAGGCGGGTGCGCGCTCGGATAATGAGGTCATCGAAATGATGATCGGCCGGAAGTACCAGCATGTATTTCCAGACAAACCCGCGGATAAACGCGCGAGCCCACCGATCCTCTCCTGTCACGATCTCGCGTGGAGCGACACGCTGCGCGGCATCAGCTTTTCGTTGAAGCCCGGCGAAATTCTCGGGCTGGGCGGCCTCGACGGACAAGGGCAGCGCGAACTGCTGCTCGCGCTCTTCGGCGTGCTGCGCGGTTGCGCGGGCAAGATCGAGATCGACGGCAAGGCCGTGTCGATCGGCAGCCCCGTTGCCGCGCGCGCGAAGGGAATCGGCATGGCGCTGATACCGGAGGACCGCAAGACCGAAGGCCTGATGCTGCCGATGTCGGTGCGCGAGAATCTCTCGTTCGCCGCGCTCGATCGCATGTCCACCGCGGGCGTGATCGATCGCGATCGGCAGCAGTCGTTCGTAGACCGAATGATGGAGCTTCTCGCGATCAAGTCGCACGGCGTGGACGCGCCAGTGGGTTCGCTGTCGGGCGGCAACCAGCAGAAGGTGGTGATCGCGAAGTGGCTGATCCGCAAGCCGAGAATCCTCCTTCTCAGCGACCCGACGCGCGGCATCGACGTGGGCACCAAGCAGGAGCTCTATCAATTGCTCAGACGCCTCGCCGACGAAGGCGCCGCGATCCTGTTCTATTCGACCGACTACGACGAACTGATCGGCTGCTGCGACCGCGTGCTCGTGCTGTACGAAGGCAAGATCAAGAAGGAACTCGTCGGGCCGGCGATCACCGAGCAGAACTTGATCGCCAGCGCACTGGACCTGCCGGTTGGACAAATCGGACAAGTTGCACAGGCTTCGCCTTCCACGGGAGTCGCGCCATGAGCGGGCTGCGTTACTGGTATGCGGAAAATCGCGGCACGGCGTTCGCGTTTGCCCTGTTCGTGTTGATGTTCGCGATTTATCTCTTCAACTATCCGTCGAGTTTGTCGGCGAACGTGTTTCAGACCGCGGCGAACAAGGCGGTGCTGCTCGCGCTGGTGTCGATGGGCCAGGCGCTAGTCGTGCTCACGGCGGGCATCGATCTTTCTATCGGCATGATGCTCGTGCTGACGAATTGCATCGGCTCGTGGATCGTCACCGGCGACGCGCTGCACAGTGCGCTCGGCATCGTGGGCGTGCTCGTAGCGGGCGCGCTGTGCGGCGCGCTCAACGGCGTGATCATCATTTTCGGCCGTCTGCAGCCGATCGTGACGACGATCGCAACGGGCGCTGTGTACTACGGAATCGCGCTGCTGCTGCGCCCCGTACCCGGCGGAACGATCAACGAAGATCTCGCTGACGCGCTGACCGGCAAGGTCGCTGGCGTCCTGCCTGCGAGCCTCCTGATACTGATCGCAGCGGTCGCGATCGTCTGGATTCCTTTCAAACGCTCGGCGGTGGGGCGCGCGGCGTATGCGACCGGTTCGTCCGAGCCCGCGGCCTTTCTCTCCGGCATGCCGATCCGCCGGGCGAAGTTCGCGAGCTATACGCTGGCGGGCCTGCTTGCCGCGATAGGCGGCCTCTTTCTGACCTTCTTCACGGATACCGGCGAAGCGAGCCTCGGCAGCGCCAACTCGTACACGCTCTTTTCGATTGCCGCCGTCGTGATCGGCGGCGTGTCGCTGCTCGGGGGCAAGGGCAGTGCGATCGGCGCGATCTTCGGCGCGTTCGCGTTCCGCTCGATCGGCGACCTCTTGTTCGTGTTCAACGTCGACGCGCTCTGGCAGCCGCTGTTCCAGGGCGTGATTCTTCTGCTTGCTGTCGCGATTGGCGCATGCGGGCTGTTCAGCGTGCGCAACCGTCTGGAGTGGTTCCAATGAGCGGCGTTTCTGCAAGCACGCGGACCACCTTCGTGTCGAGGCTCTCGCGCAGGATCGACAAACCGATCGTGATCGCGTTCGGTTGCATCATTGCGCTGCTGCTCGTCGGCGGCATGTTTTCGCGCAACTTCACGTCGCCGGAGTACATCCTGCTGCAACTGAAGGTCGGGGCGTTTCTCGGCATCATCGCGACCGGGCTGATGATGGTGATCCTGCTCGGCCACATCGACCTCTCGCTGCCGTGGACAATCACCGTCGGCGCGATGATGGCGTGCGCCGTGGCGGGCCACGGCCAACTCGGGCAGATTCTCGCGATTCCCGTTGGCATTGGCTGCGGCGTGCTGATCGGCATCGTCAACGGCATTCTCGTCGCGCTGCTGCGCATTCCTTCGATGATCGCGACGCTCGCGACCAACGCGGTCGCGCAGGGCATCATGATCGTGTATACGGGCGGATCGTCGCCGCAGGATTCCGCGCCGTACGTCATGCGATGGCTCGCCGCGGGCTGGCTCGTGCCGGGCGTGCCCAATGCCGTCGCGCTGTGGGTGGTGATCGGCGCCGCGACGATGTTCCTGCTCGCGCGCACCACCTTCGGCCGCACGCTGTACGCGATCGGCAACACCGAGCGCGCCGCGTATCTCTCCGGCATCGATACGCGGCGCGTGACCGTGGCCGCGTTCGCCGTGTGCAGCGCGTTCGCGGCGTTCGGCGGCGTGCTGCTCGCGGGGTATGCGTCGAAGGCGGCGCAGTCGATGGGCGACGCTTACCTGCTGCCCGCGATCGCAGCGGTGGTGCTGGGCGGCACGTCCATTCTGGGCGGCCGCGGCTCGTACCTCGGCACCGTGGCCGGCGCGATCCTCATCACGCTGCTGCAGTCGATCCTCTCGGTCGCGCAGATGCCGGAGGCGGGGCGGCAGATCATCTACGGCGTGGTGATTGCGGCGATGCTGCTGCTTTACGGGCGCAGCAAGCGGGAAGCGTGAGCCGCGCCCCGCTTCACCTGACCAATCGGATCGAACGAGAGCGTCACTGCGCAACGCGATAGCGCGGCGCGGGCGTGTTGCTCGACAACGTCGTGGACATCGCGCGGCGCGCGTTCTCGAACGCATTCCATTGCTCGACGTCGTGCAGCGAAGGAATCGTCACGGTCTCGCCACGCTCGAAGCCGGTGAGGGCCGCGTTCACCATGTCCTGCGCGGACATGACGATGGCGCTGTCGAGATGTTCGAGCGGCAGGCCGCCCGTCTCCCAGAACTCCGTAGCCGTGGCGCCCGGCAGCACCGCCTGCACGCGGATGCCCTTGGCCGCCAGTTCGTGATGCAGCGAGTGGCTGAACGCGAGCACGAATGCCTTGGTGCCGCCATAAACCCCGTTGAGAATCTCGGGCGCAATGCTCACGATCGACGCGATGTTGATGATCGCGCCATTGCCGCGCGCGACGAACCCCGGCACGGCTGCATACGTGAGCCGCGTGAGCGCGGTGACGTTCAATTCGATCATGCGCGTCATGTAATCGACGTCGCTCTCCACGAGCGGCGTGTGCGTGCCGATGCCCGCGTTGTTCACGAGCAGCGTGAGGCTCGCGTCGTCGCGCAGGCGCGCTTCCACGGCGGCGAGATCGTGACGGTCGTTGAGGTCGGCGGCGAGCACTTCCACGTCGCGCCGGGTTTCGCTCGTGATGCGCTCGGCTAGCGCCGCGAGCCGAGCGCGATTGCGCGCGACGAGCACGAGGTCGTAGCCACGGCGTGCGAGTTCCGCGGCGTACACGGCGCCGATGCCGGACGATGCGCCCGTGACGAGCGCGGTGCCGCGATGAGTTTGCTGGGTCATGATTACGCTCCTTTGCGTAGCGGCGCGGGTGGTTGGATAACGTGCATGAGGCGCTGCTGTGAGTGCATTCTGGCTGCGATTGACCGTGGCGCAAATGACGTATATGGTCGTGTTTTAGGACATAGAGTGACGGGAGTAGGACATGCACCGCATCGGCTACCTGCTGAGCGACGGATTCCAGGTGATGGCCCTCGCGACCCAAAGCGTTTTCGAATACGCGAACATGGTGGCGGGCTCGCCGTTCTACGCGATCGAGAACTATTCGGTGGAGGGCGGCGCGGTGCGTTCGTCGCTCGGCATGAGCGTGGACACGCAGCGCACGCCAGCGCCCGCACGCAGCCGCGTGGACACCTGGATCGTGGCGGGCGTGAACGATCCGCTTATCGAGGCCGCGGAGCCCGCCGTGCTGGCGTTTCTGCGCCGCGCGGGCGGCCGTGCGCGCCGGGTGGCGGGCATCTGCACGGGCGGTTTCGTGCTGGCCGAGGCGGGCCTGCTCGACGGCCGCCGCGCCACCATGCACTGGTACTACGCGCGCGAGTTGCAGCAGCGCTTTCCCGAGGTGCGCGTGGAAGACGACCGCATCTATATCGTCGACGGACCCATCTGGACTTCGGCGGGCATGACAGCGGGGCTCGATCTCGCGCTCGCCATGGTCGAGCGGGACCTCGGTGCGGAAGCGGCGCGCTCGGTCGCGCACAAGCTCGTCATGCATCAACGGCGTTCGGGCGGCCAGTCGCAGCATTCGGAAATGCTCGCGCTCGCGCCGAAGTCCGATCGCATTCAAAACGCGCTCGACTATGCGCGCCGCAACCTGAGCAGTGCGCTCACGGTGGAACAACTCGCAGAGGCCGTGCATCTGAGCCCGCGCCAGTTCAGCCGCGTGTTCACGGCGGAAACGGGTCAATCGCCTGCGCGCGCCGTCGAGGGCCTGCGCCTCGAGGCGGCGCGGCTCATGATCGAGCAGAGTACGCATCCGCTCGACGTCATTGCGCGCGAGACCGGTTTTCGCGACCGGCGGCACATGCGCGAGGCGTTCGTACGCGGCTTCGGCGTGCCGCCGCAGGCGGTGCGGCGCGAGGTACGCGCGGGGGCGTAGGCGAAGGCGCTGTTACGAAGCCGTGTTCGCGCGGTGTCTGGTCTTCGCAGTCACAGCGCCGAAATGCGCGCGATATTGCTGCGGCGTGATGCCCAGCTTGCGCTTGAACGCCACGCGCAGATGGTCGGCGTCGCGCATGCCGCATCGAAACGCCACCGTTTTCAACGGCGCCGTGCTGTCTTCGAGCATCACGCGCGCGGCATCGATGCGTGCGCTCTCAACGAATTCGGCGGGCGTCACGTTGGTATCACGCACGAAGATTCTCGCGAAGTTTCGCTTGCTCATCTTCGCAACGGAGGCGAGTATTTCGACGCCCAGATCTTCGTTCAGATGCCCGAGCACGTACTGCTGCACCTGGGCGATGGGCGACGACGCCTCGGCATAGGGCGTGAGATACGGGCTGAACTGCGACTGGCCGCCCGCGCGCTGCACGAACACCACCAGCCGTCTCGCCACGTGCAACGCGATTTCGGGGCCGTGATCCTGAGCCAGCAGGTACAGCGAAAGATCGATTCCCGCCGTCACGCCCGCCGAGGTATAGAGATTGTCGTCCTGAATGAAGATGCGGTCGAATTCGACGTTCGCACTGGGGCACATCGCGGCGAGCGCGGCGGCGTCGTTCCAGTGTGTCGTGACGGTGCGCTCGTCGAGCAAGCCTGCGCGCCCCAGCGTCAGCGCGCCGTTGCAGATGGACCCGAAGCGCCGGGCGCGCGCGCTGGCTTCGCGCAGCCACGCATGCGCAGCGTCGGGAAGCGGCTGGTCCACGAGCGACGGGCCGCCCGCCACGAGCAGCAAATCGTAATGGCCGCTTGCCTCGCCGAAGAACCGGTCCGCGCCGATGCGCACGCCGCTTGAGCAGCGCACGGTGTCGCGCTCCGTGGCGATCAGTTCGATCTGGTATTGCGCCTCGGGCGCAAGCAGGCGATTGGCCTCCGAGAAAACGTCGGTGGGCCCGAACACGTCGAGTGCCTGGACGCCAGGGAAGACGAAAAGCGCAACGGTCAGCATCGTTTTGGATGAAAGACGGACTCAGCCGTGGAGTGTCCCTCATTCTACTGAAGTTGGCACACGCGCTTTTGCGACCCGCTCTGGCACGTTCCCTGCGTGACTTCGTTGGACCATGCGATATCCATCGCAAGGGAGGTCGAAACGATGAGCAACCAGTCCGACAAGTCCGAACAGCCCGACGATGCACCGGAACCGCGCGGCACGGATCTGCCCAAGCCAATTGGGGACGCTGTGCCCGCACCCGCCGAGCCGGGGCTCGATCAGCCGTTGCCGCCAAAAAGACATGATTTGCCAAGGGAGGAGGCGGGCAAGGGCGCTGACGAGTCAGATCGCGCGCCGCACAACGATATCTCCAGACCGCTAGGCGACGCGGTGCCCACGCCGGTCGAGCCCGGCCTCGACCAGCCTCTGCCGCCTAAAAAGCACGAGTGAAACAAGCGGCGGATTCTCTGATCCTTGAATGTATTGCGCGACTTCGTTCTGAGCAGCGGCAAGTCGCGCATTTTCACACCGGTCGTATCGGCATGCCGTTCCTGCCTCGTCCCCTGGGTAATCGCTGTATTACGATGCAGGGCAAATCGATACGGAGAAGATGAGATGAATGAGCTTCGGGGCCTGCAGTGTTTCGTGACGCTCGCCGAGGAACTGAACTTCAGCCGCGCCGCGGAGCGTCTGCACATTGCGCAGCCGGCGCTGAGCCAGCAGATACGCGCTCTCGAGGACCGCGTGGGCACGCAGCTGATCGATCGCACGCGCCGCCCGCTGCGCCTCACGGAGGCGGGTCAGTACCTGGCGACCGAAGCGCGGCAGATTCTCGGCTCGCTCGCCGAGGTGACGCACGGCGCGCTGGAGATCGGCGTTGGCCGGCGCGGCTGGCTCAGTATTGGCTTCACGCGCTCGTCGATGTACAGCGTGCTGCCCCCCGCGCTCAAGGCGTTTCATCAGGCTTATCCGCAGGTCGAACTCAAGCTGTTCGAAATGCTGACCGACGAGCAGACCGACGCCTTGCGCGACATGCGCATTCACATTGGCATCGGGCGGCAGCCGCTCGCCGTGCCCGGCTATACGACCTTGCCGTTGCTGCGCGAGCGGCTCGTGGTGTTGATGGCGTCGGATCATCCGCTCGCCAAACAAAAGAAAGTGCGCATCGACGAACTTGCCGATACGCCTTTGATCCTGTATCCGAAGCATCAGAACGCGCAGTTCAAGCGCACGGTGCAGGCGCTCTACCGCGACGCAGGCGTGACGCCCTTCGTCGCGCACCAGGCCTACGAGATCCAGACCGCCATCGCGCTCGTGGCTGCGGGACTGGGCGTGACCGTGGTGGGCGAGTCGGTGGCGCGGCATGGCCGTGCCGATGTGGTGGCGCGCCACATCGAAGGCCCCGGAGCCGCGCAGCGCACCGTGCTGGCCGCCACCTTCCGCAGCGACGACGCCTCGCCGCATCTGCGCGCGTTTCTCGAATGCCTGCCGCCGCCGCTTGCCAGCACACTATAAGCACGCGCTTATAGAAGCATAAGTATCGCGTCTTGGACTCGACGCTCTGCGCTTCTTATTATCGAAACTTAGGCGCCTCGTCTCGTGAGGCGCCGCCGGCAGCGACGATGGCTGCGGGCCGATAAATATGCAGCGACGGCACCGCCCGTCGCCATGAGGCGGAGACAGCATGAGTCACTTCGACGAAGCAGCAACCATGCGAAAAGTTTACAAGCGGCTTGTGCCGCTGCTTTTCTGCATGATGTTTTTCAATTATCTGGACCGTATCAATATCGGTTTCGCCGCGCTCGACATGAACTCGGACATGGGTTTCGACCCGGCCGTGTTCGGCTTCGCGGGCAGCATTTTCTTTGTCGGCTACATGCTGCTGGAAGTGCCGAGCAATCTGCTGTTGCACCGCTTCGGCGCGCGCCGCTGGATCGCGCGCATTCTGCTCACGTGGGGCGCTGTTGCGGCCGCAACGGCTTTCGTGTTCAACGCATCGAGCTTCTACGTGCTGCGCTTTTTGCTGGGCGTGATGGAAGCGGGCTTTTTGCCCGGCATTGCGGTGTATCTGACCTACTGGTTTCCGGAGCGCTACCGCGCCCGCGCCGTGGGCGGCTACATCATCGCGGGGTCGTTCTCGGCTGTGCTGGGCGGCCCGCTCTCGACCACGCTCATGACCTACGCAAACGGCGTGCTCGGCATGCATGGCTGGCAGTGGATGTTCATTCTCGAAGGCGTGCCCGCCATGCTGCTCGGCCTCGTCACGCTGCGCATCATGACTGAGCGACCCGCGGACGCCGACTGGCTTTCCTCGGAAGAGAAGCAATGGCTCGAATCCACGCTCGCCACGGAGCGCGAGGCGCTTGGCGGTCATCGGCATTTCCCGCTGCTCAAGGTGGCCAGCGACATTCGCGTATGGAGTCTCGCGTGCCTGTTCGGCTGTGCGCTGGTCGGCATTTACGGGCTCTTCCTGTGGCTTCCGCAGATCGTGAAAAGCCTGGGCCACCTCAACAACATCGAAGTGGGCTTCCTCTCCGCCGCGCCGCCGCTGCTGGGCGTGCTGGGCACGTACCTCGTGAGCCGCAGCTCGGACCGCACGGGCGACCGCAAGTACCACCTGGCATTTGTCTACGGTATGAGCGCGCTCGCGATTGCGGGTAGCGCGTATGCGCCGAATCCGCTGCTGGCTTACGCGCTGCTTTGCGTGACGGGCCTCTTCATCTACGCGGGCAACCCGCTGTTCTGGAGTCTTGCCGCTTCGTTCAGAACCGGCGCAGCGGGCGCTGCGACGATCGCGCTCATCAACACGATCGCGCAGTTCGGCGGCGTGGTGGGGCCGTGGAGCATCGGTCTCGTGCGTCATGCCACCGGCAATTTCAAGCTCGCGCTGCTCACCATTGCCGCTTTCCTCGTGGTCGCCACGCTCATTGCCATCGTGATGCGCGTAAAGCCTGCCGAGAACGGCGCTTCCCGCGCGACGCTCGTTGGCCGCGACGAAGCGACGGAAAGCTGATTTCAATCGTCCGTACACCTGATGGAATTGCTACATGATCATTGATTGCCACGGTCACTACACGACCTCGCCGCCCCAGCACGAAGCCTGGCGCGCCAGGCAGATTTCCGCGCTCAAGGACGGCACGCCGGTTCCGCCGCGCCCGTCGATTACCGACGACGAGATTCGCGAGAGCATCGAAAACGGCCAGCGCCGCATTCAGCGCGAGCGCGGCACAGACCTGACGATTTTCTCGCCGCGCGCCGCGGGCATGGGGCACCACCAGGCGGGCGCGGACGCCAATGCGCTCTGGACCGGCGAGTGCAACGATCTCGTGCATCGCGTGTGCTCGCTTTTCCCGCAGCATTTCGTGGGCGTTTGCCAGTTGCCTCAGGCCCCGGGCGTGGCGCCGGAGAACTGCATTCCCGAATTGCGGCGCTGCGTGGAGGAACTGGGGTTCGTGGGCTGCAACCTCAACCCGGATCCCTCGGGCGGGCACTGGTCGGGGCTGCCGGTCACGGACCGCTCGTGGTATCCGCTTTACGAAGCGATGGTGGAACTCGACGTGCCCGCAATGATTCACGTTTCATCGTCCTGCAATCCTAACTTTCATGCGACGGGCGCTCACTACATCAACGGCGACACCTCGGTATTCATGCAGCTGCTGCAAGGCGATCTTTTCGCGGACTTCCCGACGCTACGCTTCATCATCCCGCATGGCGGCGGCGCGGTGCCCTATCACTGGGGGCGCTATCGCGGGCTGGCGCAGGACATGAAGCGGCCGTTGCTGAAGGACTATCTCCTCAAGAATGTGTTCTTCGATACCTGCGTTTACCACCAGCCGGGCTCCGAGTTGCTCGCCAAGGTGATTCCGGTGGAGAACATCCTGTTCGCCTCGGAGACGATCGGCGCGGTGCAGGGCATCGACCCCGAAACCGGGCACTACTACGACGACACGCGCCGCTATATCGACGCGATCGAATGGCTCAGCGACGCCGATCGGCAACGCATTTACGAAGGGAATGCGCGCGCGGTATACAGCCGCCTCTCCGCGCAGATCGAACGACAAACCGCATTGGAAGGGATCACGAAATGAGTCAGATCGGTTGGCGTGAAAACGCATCCGCCCCGCAGGCTAGCGTGGCGACGCTTGCCGCGTTGCGCGAGATTGCCGTGGCGCTGCTTAGCGACAACATGGCCCGCTCGAGCGGCATGCTCGGTCTGCAGCCGTTCCACAAGCCCAGGCCGATGGCGGGCACGGCTGTGACGGTGCGTACGCGGCCCGGCGACAATCTCGCCATTCATCGCGCGTTCGACTTCTGCCGGCCGGGAGACGTGCTCGTGATCGACGGCGCAGGCGAAGTGACCCAGGCGTTGATGGGCGACATCATGTCGAGCTACGCCGAAAGCCTCGGCGTGCAGGGACTGGTGATCGACGGCGCGATCCGCGACGTCGGCGCGCTACGCGCGCGCGACTTTCCCGTGTATGCGCGCGGCGTGACGCATCGCGGGCCCTACAAGAACGGGCCGGGCGAGATCAACGTGCCTGTGACCATCGGCAGGATGGTCGTGAATCCCGGCGACATCATCGTGGGCGACGAGGACGGCTTGCTAGCCATCGCCCCCGAAGACGTGGAGACCGTCATTGCCGGTGCGCGCAGGCAGGGCGAAAAAGAGGCCGCCGCCTTGCAGGCAATTGCCGAAGGGCGCTTCGACCGTGCCTGGGTCGTGCCGCATATCGAGCGCATGCGAAGCGGGGCTTGATGAAGCACCGTGGCTTCAGGCGTTAAGATGAGCCCGGGAGCCTGTGCTCCCTCGCTCAACCGCAGATCCATTCTTGCTCCATGACCCGATACCTTGACGCTGCCGCGCTGCGCGAACTCGCCGAACGCGCGGAGCACACCGACGCGCCGCCGTGCACCTGTACGAAAACGCCGCTCGATGGCTGGCAATCGCAGCCGCTTTCGCTCGACGAAAGGCAACTGGAACAGATCGGCACGCTCGTGTGCGCAGACGAAGCCGAGCCGACCTTCGCCGAATATCTGCCGGGCGAGACGGGCTACTGGTCGGAGAACGCACCGATCGCGCCCCGGTACTTTCCGTATAACCGTTGCGGTGTATGGAAATGCACGCTGTGCGAACGTCTTTACCTTCGTTATATGGAAGGCGGAGGTTATTTCGTCGATCAGCGCATACGCGCGCTGAAAGCGCGCTTGATCGAGGATGTGCCGCTTTGAGCGTGGCTAAATCGGCGAATTTTTTCTGATTCGTCCTCGCCTATATTCGTTGCGAATAAACGAGAGGTCAGGCTTTTCCCTGGCCTCTCTTTCATTTCTGGCGGCATTTCATTCGACTAGCCGCCAATATCGCTTTCGAATTCACAACCGCGCCTTACATGTGCGCGCCGTTCGCGCTTCGCGTCGCACGCATGCGGCGGTCTCCGCGCGTCGATGTGCCGGCGCATCAAATCCTCAACGTCAAGCAGGGATTCGCGCGCCGGCTCCCTCACTGCCTCGCCATGCAGCGCATGCCGCGTCGCAGCAGACGCCGACTATTTCTTCGACTGGATCGATTCTGAGTTTCATTCTCAAAATTAAAGCGCGAATTGAAACTTACTAGGTGCGATGTATTTATTGATCGTTAATTTTCTGCATCCATACATTCATAGGTAATTTCGTATGGAAACGATCAATTTCTTTGTTGTGCATTATTACCGTTCCTTCCGCATTCTTACGTCCAGATCGAAGCCCTGCCATTCGGCCGCTTCAAGGACATGGATGACGTGAGCCGCAGTGCGATGACAAGTCATCGAAGCGCTCCAGCAGATTCCGTGAGGCATTCGCGCGTTGACCCACCTGTTCTGCTGCTCAAAGGAGCCGACTGATGAATAAACCGTTATTGGCCTTTCTACTCATGGCAACAGTGGCCGTTGCCGGATGCGGCGGAGGAGACAGTTCGAGTTCGAATCCGGCTTCAGCGGCGGCTGCGCCGTCCACGCCCAAACTGCTCGCGAACGTTTCCGTGCCCAATACAACGAGCCCCGCGTTCAGCTTCGACATCAGCTATGTGGAAGCGGGCAGGTACTATCTGGCCGATCGCAACAACAAGGCCGTCGATGTTGTCGATACCAAATCGAATGCGCTGATTGCGCAGATTCCCGGCAACTTCACCGGTGTGGGCGCAAACACCGACGCGTCCGGGCCGGATGGCATCGTTGGCGTGACGGGGACGAATACGCTGTATGTGGGCGACGTCGACAACGTGAAAGTGGTCGATACGGCTGCAATGAAAACGGTCAAGACGATCCCGATCAGCACGTCCGGTTCGCGCGTCGATGAAGGTTGCTACGATCCCGACGACCATCTCATCATGTTCGCGAGCCCCGGCGACACGCCCCCCTACGTGACCTTCATTTCCACCACGACGCAGGCAGTCGTGAACAAGCTGGTCTTCAATGGCTCCTCGGGTCTCGAAGCCTGTGTGTACGATTCGGCCTCGAAGAGTTTCCTCATCAACAACGACGGAACCACCGCCAACCCAGACGGCGAACTCGACGTGATTACCGCCAGTTCGGTCACGTCAGGCACGCCCGCGGTCAGCAAGTCCTTCCCGCTCGGCAAATGCGGGCCCGCGGGCATCGCGCTCGGTCCCAACAGCGACGTGTTGATTGGCTGCGATCCTTCCGCGGGCGATCCGCTCATCACGCTGATCCTCGATCGCAATACGGGCACGCAACTCGCGTCGATCCCGTTTGGCGGCGTGGACCAGGTGGCTTACGATCCCGCGTCGAACCGCTACTTCCTGCCCGCGCGGCACTACGTCACGAGCGGCACCGCGGCGGCGTCGGGCTTTACGCCGACCATGGGTGTGATCGACGGCGCGACGCGCAAGCTCATCTTTACCGTGGCAGTGGGAACGGGCGCGCATTCGGTCGGCATCGACAGCACGATGGGCGAGGTCTACGTGCCGTTCCAGCCGGGTTCGTCTGCATTCCCGACTGGCGGCATATCGGTGTTCTCCACGCACTAGCCGCGTAGTACTAGCCGCGTAGTTTCAGGCTGTAGCGCAAAGCCAGCGGACGTGAAAATCGTCCGCTGGCTTTTATGTTTTTTCGGCTTCTCTTTCGGCTTCTTCGGTCCTTCGCTGACTTACGGTTATGATGTTTTGCACCGTGCCGGCGCCGCGGGCCCGGACCGTTTCCAACATCATTGAACCAGCGCATGGGTATTCGCGAACTCGCCAAAGTACTGAAGCTGTCCGTTTCGACCGTGTCGCGCGCCTTGAACGACAGCGACGAGGTGAGCGCCGAAACGCGCGAGCGCGTGCGCGCCGCCGCGCTCGAGCATGGCTATGCGCCCAGCAAGTCGGCAGCGAGCCTGCGCCGGGGACGGCTCGACATCGTCGGGCTGATGCTGCCGGTGCGGCGCGAAGAAGAGACCTACACACTCGGCATTTTCATGAAGCTGGCGGACGGTCTCCAGTCGGTGCTGTCGCGCCACGGCATGGATCTCGTCATGTACTCGAGCGAGTCGTGGGACGACGAGTTCGCGCGGCTGCGGCGCATTGTCGAGCGCCGCCATGTGGACGGCGTGATTCTCGCGGGCACGCGGCGGCACGACGAACGGCTCGATTACGTCGCGAGCCGCCATTTCCCGTTCGTGGCGCTCGGCCGCAGCGAGTCGGGCGGCGAACACGCATGGGTCGATCTGGACTTCGAGGCGGCTGTCACGGAGGGCGTCGAGCGGCTCGTGGCGCAAGGGCATCGGCGTATTGCGCTCGCCATTCCCGGCGGCGACGCGATGCAGGCGCATATCTACCAGCGCGCCTGGAAGAAGGCGATGAAGAAGCACGGGCTAGCCGTGTACGAGGGGTTCGTGCAGCGCAACGAACTCTCCGAGCGGGGCGGCTATCTCGCGACCGAGGCGCTGCTCAACCTGGACGTGCCGCCCGACGCGCTCATGTTCCAGAGCGACTGCATGGCGATCGGCGCGTACCGCAAGCTGCACGAAACGGGCAGGGCGCCGGGCCGCGATCTGGCGATTTCGGGCGGCGTGCTGGCGGGCGAGGTGTCGGAATACCTTGCGCCCCGCCTTTCCGGCTTCACGCTCGACGCCTATGGTCTGGGGCAGCGCCTCGCGCAGGCCCTGCTCGCGCAGTTCCCGGATATTGGCGATACCTACCGCGCCGCGCGCGAGCCGCTGCTGTGGCCGCTGACTTTGCGCGAGCGCGACGACGACGCGGTGACGACCGAGGCCTTGCAACGCTAAAGGTGAGCGAGCCCGCACCTGCCGCGATCGGCATTGCGGTTTCCGCGAATCGACATTGCGATTTTCGCAGCCGGCTTGACAGCACCTCCGTCTGAAGCAACTATTTGGCTGTTTCCGGAAACGTTTCCGGAAAACGCGGTTGCAGCGGCGCAAAGTGGACGTGACCCACGCTGGCGGTTGCGAACCGAACGAGACGGCTCCCGCACCGCCACAGAAAAGAGCCTGAAACAAAGCGCGATTTCCAACGCGCAAAAACGGAGACAGCATGAAGAAGCTACTTGCCGCATCCGCGGCCATTGGTCTGGCATTCTCGCTTTCCTGTGCGTCGCTGCACGCCGCGACGCTTTCGGTCTGGGCCGTGGACGAGCCCGACGACTACACCGCGAAAATGGCGCAGGAATTCGGGAAACTGCATCCCGACGTTCATGTGCAGATTCGCAAGGTGGGTTTCGCGGCGCTCAACGACGAAACCATGCGCGCTGTGATGTCCGGCAACATGCCGGACGTCGTGCCGATCGACAACCCGAACACGGCGATGTTCGCCTCGAAGAATGCGCTGCTCGATCTTGGCCCGTATCTCGCGAAGTCGAAGGTCATCGACGCGAAGCAGATCTTCCCCGGCCCGCTGAAAAACGCCACCTGGAACGGCAAGGTGTATGCGATTCCGCGCGGCACGAATACGCTCGCGCTGTACTACAACAAGGACATGTTCAAGGCAGCCGGGCTCGATCCTGAACACGCGCCGCAGACCTGGGACGAGCTCTATACGGACGCGCAAAAACTCACCGACGCGAAGAAAGGCGTGTACGGCCTCGCGTTTTCGGCCATCAACACGGAAGAGGGCGTGTTCCAGTTCCTGCCGTTCGTGCAGGCCGCGGGCGCGGACTGGGACCGTATGAGCGACCCAGGCGCGGTGCGCGCGGCGGCGTTCTGGCAGAAGCTGCTGGACAGCAAGGTGGCCTCGCCGGACACGCTCACGCATAGCCAGTCGGAGGCGGCGGCCACGTTCATCAACGGCAATGCCGCGATGGACATCGACGGTCCGTGGGAACTGGGCGCCGTGGAGAAGGGTGCGAAGTTCAAGTGGGGCGTGGCGCTCCTGCCGGTCGAGAAGGCGGGCGGCCCGCGCGCCTCGGCGCTTGGCGAGCAGAATCACGGGATCCTGCGCGGCGCGAAGAACCCGGATGTGGCCTTCCAGTTCCTCGAGTACATGTATGCGCAGCGCGGCCGCGACTGGAACGAATTCGGCATGCTGCCGCCTTCGAAGGACACCGTGACGCCCGACCCGAAGTGGCCGCAGGCGTACAAGGTGTTCAACGAGCAGATGCAGTACGCGCGCCCGCGCGGTCCGAACCCGAACTGGCCGAAAATCTCGAAGTCGATTTCCGACGCGATCCAGTCCGTGCTGACACACCAGGCCACGCCGCAACAGGCCATGTCAGCCGACGCGCAGACGGTTCAGGCAGCAGTCAAGTAAGCATTCCGAAGTATGGCATTGAGGTTGCCGCCCGAGGAACGTCGCTTCTTCGGGCGCCGCCCCGCTTTTGAGCGATGAACGCCATGAACACACTTTTGCGCCGTGCTCCGCGCGACCCGGCTGCGGGTCTCCTGCGCCGCTTTCCGCGCGCCCATGCCTTCGAAATATCGCTGGCGGTGTTCGCGCTGCTGTATCTGCTCGTGTTTGCGGGTCTGCCGCTCATCTACAACATCGTGCTGTCGTTTCAGCAGGTCGATTTGATGGCGCCTGCCACGTTGTTGCGGCCGTTCGTTGGGCTCGCGAACTACCGCGATGTGTTCAGCCGTCCCGAGATGCACCAGGTGATCGTGAACACGGTGCTGTTCGTGGGGCTTTCGCTCGTCTTTCAGGTGGTGATCGGCTTTCTGCTGGCACTGCTGTTCGCGCAGGACTTTCCGTTCGCGAGCCTCATGCGCGGTCTCTTTCTCGCTGGCTGGATCATGCCGGGGCTCGTGGTCGGCGTGATCTGGAAGCTGATTTTCGCGGGCGATTACGGCGTGCTCAATCATGTGCTGATGCAAACGCACATCCTGCAAGAGAAGATCTTCTGGCTCTCCGATCCACACTGGTCGCTCTATGCGGTGATCGCCGCGAACGTGTGGCTTGGCGTGCCGTTCAACATGCTGCTGCTTTCGGTGGGGCTCGCGGCCATTCCGGCCGACCTCTACGAAGCGGCCGAACTCGATGGCGCGAATGCCCTGCAACGGTTCGTCGGCATCACACTGCCGATGATGAAGGCCACGCTCGGCGCCGTGATCGCATTGGGCGCGATCCTCACGATGCAGCAGTTCGACCTGATCGCCGCGCTCACGCAGGGCGGCCCCGCCAACTCTTCTTTGGTCGCGCAGTACTGGTCGTGGCAGCTTTCGCTGCAGACCTTCGAGGTGTCGGCGGGCTCGGCGGTCGCCACGGTCATGCTGGTGCTCGTGCTGATCGTCTCGGTGATCTACGTGCGCTCCACGCGCAACGAAAGGATGGTCTGAGATGAAACGACCCCAACTCATGCTGCGCTCCTCCCGGCGGAGGCTGGGATGAAGCGCTACGTGCTGTTCGTCATCGCGCTATGCGTCACGGCGGTTTATCTGTTCCCGCTGTACTGGATGTACATCACCGCGTTCAAGAGCGCGAGCGAGATGTTCCAGTATCCGCCCACCTTTTGGCCGCAGCATTTGCAATCGCACCTGTGGCAGGTGTTCAGCAGCAGCGGCATGGGCAACTTCCTGTGGAACTCGTTCGTGACCGCATGCGGCACCGTGGCGGTGACCGTGTTCGTCGGCACCGGCGCCGCGTACGCACTCGCGTTCGTGCAGAACCGCTGGACCAGTTTCGCGATCTTCGCGGTGCTGGTGCTGCAGGCGCTCCCGTCGAGCCTCATGGTCACGCCGATCTTCACGGCGTTCAAGAGTCTCGGCCTGCTCGATTCGCCGCGTCTTGCCGTCGTGCTCGCGCAGATCACCAAGACGCTGCCGTTCTATATCGTGCTGTGCCGCCCGAGCTTCGTGCAGGTGCCGCGGGAACTGCGCGACGCGGCGCTCGTAGATGGCGCCACGCCTGCGCGCGCGTTCTTCGGCGTGATTTTGCCGCTTGCGGTGAACGGCATTCTCGTCTCGGCGATCCTCGTGTTCCTGCAATCGTTCGGCGAGTACGTGTACGCCCGCTCGCTGATTCTCGACGACCAGTACCAGACCGCCACGGTGGGCCTCTCGGCCTTCGTCGGCGCGACCAAGGTCGACTGGATCGGCATCATGACCTACTCGGCCATTTTCGTCACGCCTATCCTCGTGGCGTTCATGCTGCTGCAACGCAAGATCGTCGCCGGGCTCACCGCCGGCGCGCTCAAGTAACGCATACGGAGAATCGCTGTGGATCGCATACAGATCGAGCGCCTGAGCAAGAGCTACGGAGCCGTGCAGGTTTTGAAGGACATCGATATCAGCGTTCCCGAAGGGTGTTTCGTCGCGCTGGTCGGGCCTTCGGGCTGCGGCAAGTCCACCTTGCTGCGCACCATCGCCGGACTCGAGCCGATCACGGGAGGCACGCTGCGCATCGACGGCCAGGTTGTGAACGACGTGCCGCCGCGCAAGCGCGACGTGGCGATGGTGTTCCAGAGCTACGCGCTCTACCCGCACATGAACATCGAAAAGAACATGTCGTACTCGCTGCGGCTGCGTCGAGCCGCACCCAAGGTCATTCGCGAAAGCATCGACGGCGTGGCGCGCACGCTGGGCCTCGACCATCTGCTCGCGCGCATGCCGCGCCAGCTTTCAGGCGGCCAGCGCCAGCGTGTGGCAATGGGACGGGCAATCGTACGGAATCCGAAGGTGTTTCTGTTCGACGAACCGCTCTCGAACCTCGACGCGGCGCTGCGCGTGCATATGCGCACGGAAATCCGCAAGCTGCACCAGCGTCTTTCCGCGACTTCGGTGTATGTCACGCACGACCAGATCGAGGCGATGACGATGGCCGATCACGTGGTCGTGATGCGCGCGGGCGAAGTCGAGCAGCAGGGCGCGCCGCTCACGTTGTATCACCAGCCTGCCAACCGCTTTGTCGCGGGTTTCATCGGCTCGCCTTCGATGAACTTCATTGAAGCCGTGATCGGCCCGGACGGGCGCAGCGCGCAGTTCGGCGGTGCGCAAGGCGCGAGCGTGCAAACGCTCGACCTGGGCCGCACGCTGCCAGCGGGCGCCGAGGTCTGGATTGGGCTGCGGCCCGAGCATTTGCGGTTGCACCGCGAAGCACAGGGATTGCGCGGCGAGATCGACACCGTGGAGACCACCGGCTCCATGAACTTCATCGCGGTGAAACTCGATGGTGTCGCAACGCCCGTGATGATTGCGCAAGCCGGCGTGTGCGTCATGCGCAGCGGCGAGGCGATCGGGCTCGATATTGCGAGCGAGCACATTCACGTGTTCGACAGGAAGACGGAGCGAGCGCTGTAGAAGAACCGCAGGTGAATCTGGATTGGCTGTTCAATAAGCTATGAGTACATCTAAATGAAAATCAGCGATGGCAACTGGTTGATCCGGGACGGTCTGAACGTCTCGTACTCAGCGTCGCCGCACAGCGTGGAGATCGTCGGCGACGAACTGCTCGTGCACGTGGCGCCGCGCGACGTATCGAACCGCGAGCGGCAGCTCGACACGGGCCTCTTTACGTGGCGCTTCTTTTCGCCGCAAAGCGGCGTGATTGGCGTGCGCGTCGAGCATTTTGCCGGTGTGCGCGACCGTGGTCCGCATTTCGCGCTCAACCGCGAAGCGACGGAAGTCGTCACGCACAACACCGAAGAAGAGGCGAGCCTCACCAGCGGCTCGCTTACTGTGCGCATCGTGAAGTCGGGCGACTGGTCGGTGGACTTCCTGCGCGACGGCGAGCGCATCACCGGCAGCGCCTTTCGCGCGAGCGGCCAGGTTCAAGACGCCAACCAGCAGGGTGCCGCGTTCATGTTTGAGCGGCTCGATCTGGGCGTGGGCGAGAACGTTTATGGACTCGGCGAGCGCTTTACCGCCTTCGTGAAGAACGGCCAGGTGGTCGAGAGCTGGAACCGCGACGGCGGCACCGGCACTGAGCAGGCGTACAAGAACGTGCCGTTCTATCTGACCAATCGCGGTTACGGCGTGCTGGTGAATCATCCGGAGAACGTATCGTTCGAAGTGGCCAGCGAGAAGGTCGCGAAGGTGCAGTTCAGCGTGGCGGGCGAGCGGCTCGAATACTACGTGATCGACGGCCCCACGCCCAAAGCGGTGCTGGAGCGCTTCACGCAGCTCACCGGTCGGCCTGCGCTGCCGCCCGCGTGGTCATTCGGCCTGTGGCTTACCACGTCGTTCACCACGAATTACGACGAAGCCACGGTGAATCACTTCATCGACGGCATGGCCGAGCGTGGCATTCCGCTGCACGTGTTCCACTTCGACTGCTTCTGGATGAAGGCCTTCCACTGGTGCGATTTCGAGTGGAACCGCGAGACTTTTCCCGATCCGCAGGGCATGCTCGCACGCCTCAAGGCGCGCGGGCTGAAGATCTGCGTGTGGATCAATCCGTATGTCGCGCAGCCGTCGCCGTTGTTTGCCGAAGGCATGGCGAAAGGCTATTTGCTGCGCAAGCCCAATGGCGACGTGTGGCAGTGGGACCGCTGGCAGCCGGGCCAGGGCATCGTCGACTTTACGAACCCCGCTGCGGCGCAGTGGTATGCGGGCCATTTGCGGCGTTTGCTGGAAATGGGCGTGGACTGCTTCAAGACGGATTTCGGCGAGCGCATTCCCACCGACGTGGTCTACCACGACGGCTCCGATCCGCAAAAAATGCACAACTACTACAGCTACCTCTACAACAAAGTGGTGTTCAACGTGCTACGCGAGGTGCGCGGCGAGGGCGAGGCGGTGGTGTTTGCGCGCTCCGGCACCGTAGGCAGCCAGCAGTTGCCCGTGCATTGGGGCGGCGACTGCAGCGCGACCTATGAGTCGATGGCCGAGACGCTGCGTGGCGGCCTGTCGCTGGGCTTGAGCGGCTTCGGCTTCTGGAGCCACGACATCGGCGGATTCGAGCACACCGCGCCCGCCGACGTTTACAAGCGCTGGTGCGCGTTCGGGCTGCTGTCGAGCCACAGCCGCCTGCACGGCAGCAAGTCGTATCGCGTTCCATGGCTGTTCGACGATGAAGCCGTGGACGTGGTGCGCCATTTCACCGAATGGAAGTCGCGTCTCATGCCGTACCTGTTCGACGCCGCGCGGGAGGCCGTCGATCGCGGTACGCCGATGCTGCGCGCCATGCTGCTGGAGTTTCCCGGCGACCCGGCCTGCGAGCATCTGGACCGTCAGTATCTGCTCGGCGAATCGCTGCTGGTGGCGCCGGTTTTCAACGCCGTGGGCGACGTGGACTTCTGGCTGCCTTCGGGGCGCTGGACGCATCTGTTCACGGGCAAGCAGGTCGAGGGCGGCCGGTGGCTGCGCGAGCGACACGGTTTTTTGAGCCTGCCGGTCTACGTGCGGCCGAATACGCTGCTCGCGATCGGGACCGAGGACCAGCGTCCCGATTACGACTACGCGTCGCGCAGCGAACTGCATCTGTTCGAGCTGGCCGATGGCGCGAGTGCGGCGGCGACGCTGCGCGACGAGGGCGGCGCGCGCGTGACGCATGTGTGCGTGACGCGGCACGGCGATACGCTGAACGTGCGATACGACGGCGTGAAGGGAGCGTTGCCGCTCACGCTGCGGCAATGGCCCGAACTGCGCGACGCCGGCGGGTTGAAAACGCACGCCGGGGAATCGGGTGTGGTGGTGCAGTTGCCCGCGGGTGAGGGGGAGGTGGTTTTGCGCATCCATGCGTAAGCCGTGGGCTGCGAGCGCCAGAAATGCGACTGGCCCGTCATCGCAATTACGATGACGGGCCAGAAGGCAACAACCAGGCAACAACTACAAAGCGCGGCTTCTTACTGCGCTGCTTGACCGGCTTGCGACGAACCGCTCTTCACGCCGCCCACTGCGCTGTTCTGCGCAGCGACGCGAGCTTCGGCAGCCTGAATGTTCGCCGGATATTCATTGGGGTTCGAACGTGCCGGATTGAAGCCGGCCTTTTCGACTTGAACCATGTCTGCGCGGACTTGCTCGCGGGTCACGGGCTGGTTCGACTGGGCGAACGCGGCAACCGGAGCGGCAAAGGCGGCAGCAATAACGACGGCTTGGATGAGCGATTTCATGACAGTAACCTCCAGATTTGCTTTCTTTTTGAGCTGCCTACAGGGTTGTTTGCAGCAGTGAAGGCAGTGTAGGAGGGTCGGGGACTAGGGTAAATACCTAAGAAACGAATTCACTGTTTCCCCCGTGAGAACAATCCGGGTATGTGCGTCGCGCACAGCGGCAATTTAGCGAACGTGCGCAAGCAAACGGGGTCAGACCATGCTGGGCGTCACGCCGATCGTATCGACGAACTCCGTCTTCCCCATGCCGCGCGACTTGGCCCGGTACATGGCGCTGTCCACGGCGCGCATCAAGGTTCGCGCATCGAGCGAGCGGCTGCCGCTGCCTTCCGTGAGCAGGCATACGCCGATGCTGCACGACACGGTCACCGGAAATCCACCCACAGTGCGCATGTTGGCGAGAATCGCGTGGATGCTGTTGGCAACGGTGAGTGCGTCGTTCTTGTCGTAGACGTGACGCGCCAGCACGACGAATTCGTCGCCACCGAGGCGTGCGAGCGTATCGCCGCGCCGCATGCGGCGCACCAGCGCGTCGGCGAAGCTGCGCAGCAGTTCGTCGCCCACCGCGTGCCCGAACGAGTCGTTCACTTCCTTGAAGCCATCGAGATCGACGAGGAGCATGGCGGTGCGCTCGACTTCGCCGACGCGTGTAAAGAGCGTGCGCCCAATGGCCTGCTCGAGGCGCACGCGGTTGTAGAGGCCAGTGAGCGGATCGGTGGACGCCTGGCGCTCCAGCCGGTGCACGAGCACGGCCAGATAGACCGACGTCGCGACGATGCTGAGCGCAATGCCGAGGGCGGCCGTGATGTTGGCGCGCCACCAGGGTTGCCAGTGCATCAGGCCCATGATGCCGACGAGCGCGACGACACAGGAAAGGCCCAGCATGCGCTGCCCATAACGGCAGCCCGCGCCGACCAGAAACCAGAACGCCACCCACAGGAGCGGCAGCGCAGCCGTGCCGCCCACGGCCAGCGCAGCGGTGACGATCGCCTGATCGGCGCACGTGAACAGCGCGAGGCGCACGAGCGAGCGTGCCGGCGCAACGGTCACCGCCACATACGTGATGACGCCGAACGCCACATAAGCGGTGATCGCGAGTAGCGCCGCGTAGACGTGGGTCGAGCGATAGATCGAGCAGGCAACGAGGTAGGCGAGAAGCACGACGGAACCGAGCGTGATGCGCAATACGGCCTGCTCTTTCTCAGGGTCCTTCGGAAATGCGCGAAACAACGCTTTCCCGGGCCAGGAATGTGTTTCCGTCTCGCCCATGGCAGCCACCCCCGCTGTAATTCTGTATTTTGTAGCCCGGTAGTGTACCCCACAGATATTCCGTATCGAGACGCCAAAAAAACGAAATTCAACGGCGCGTTGTGTCGATGCGCGTTGCATGCGCGGTGAGCACCCGACGTATGGCGTCGCGCTGGACAACGCCACCTGATACAACGCAATGCGGCAACGCAATTTCGCGCCGAATGACCGATACTGTGGCGCGCATTGCGTGCAATCCATCAGTTCCGAATACGCTCGGTCAATCCATTAAAGGAGGCGTCATGGGTAGGGAAGGTCTGGAAAAGCAAGGCATGTCGTGTGATCGGCTCGCGCGGATCGAACGTTTTCTCGACGAGAACTACGTCGCCACCGGCACGCTCGCCGGCACCGTTACCCAGGTGTGGCGGCGTGGCGAACTCGCGCTGAACTCGGTGCTGGGTCTCGCCGACCGCGAACGGCAGACGCCCATGGCCGAGGACTCGATCTTCCGCATCTACTCGATGACCAAGCCCGTGACTTCGGTAGCGATCATGATGCTGGTCGAGGAGTGCAAGATCGCGCTCGACGATCCCGTCAGCAAGTACATCCCCGCATGGGAAAAGCTCGGCGTGTACGCGGGCGGCTTCATGGAGAGTTTCCAGACGCGTGCGTGCGCGCGCCCGATGCGCGTGGTCGACCTTTTGCGGCATACCTCTGGCTTGACGTACGGGTTTCACCAGAACACCAATGTCGATGCGGCCTATCGCAAGATCAATGTGGGTGCGCTTGCGACCGCGGGCACGCTCGACGAAATGATCGAGAAGCTCGCCACGCTGCCGCTGGAATTTTCGCCCGGCGAAGCGTGGAACTATTCGGTATCCACGGACGTGCTCGGTTATCTCGTGGGCAAGGTCAGCGGCATGGCCTTCGAGGACTTTCTGAAATCGCGGATCTTCGACCCGCTCGGTATGGTCGATACGGCCTTTTACGTGCCGCAGGAGAAGCTGTCGCGCTTCTGCGCCTGCTATGCCATCGGTGCGCTCGGCTCGAATGTCGTCTCCGAAAAAGGACCGACGCTGCAGGACGATCCCCACACCAGCGCTTATCGCGAGCCGCCTTCGTTTGTTTCGGGCGGCGGCGGCCTCGTTTCCACGGCGGCGGACTATATGCGGTTCTCACGCATGCTGCTGCAGGGCGGCGAGTTGGACGGCGTGCGGCTCCTGGGACCGAAGACTATCGAACTGATGACCGCCAACCATCTGCCGGGTGGCGTCGACCTGCCGCGCCTCTCGCGCTCGATGTTCAGCGAAGCCGCTTACGAAGGCGTTGGCTTCGGGCTCGGCTTCGCCACGACGATCACGCCTGAATCCACGCTGATTCCGGGCAATGCGGGCGACTTCTTCTGGGGCGGCGCGGCCAGCACCTTCTTCTGGGTCGATCCGCGCGAGGACATGATCGTGCTGTTTCTCACCCAGCTCTTGCCCTCGACTGCGTACCCGATTCGCCGGCAGTTGCGCACGCTCGTGTACAGCGCGATTACGGAGTGCGGAACGTAAGCGCCGCAATGGACCCGCTTTCCGATGTGCTCTCCCTGCTGAAGGTCAAAAGCGTGCTTTCGGCGCGCTTTGAGGCCGCGGGTCCCTGGGCGCTGCGATTTCCCGCGTATCGGCACGTCAAATTCGGCGGCGTGATCAAGGGTGCGCGATGGGTATGGATCGAAGGCCTTACCGCGCCCGTGAAAATGGAGGAAGGGGACTTCTGTCTCCTCACGAATGGCTCGCCTTACTGCTTTGCCAGCGATCCGGGCGTCGCGCTGCAAGATGGGGCGCAGGTATTTGCCAGTTACCTGGATGCAGATGGGATCGTGCGCTATGGACCTGGCGACATGCGCACGATCAGCGTCGGAGGACAGTTCGAATTCGACGACGACATGAGCAGCTTGCTGCTCAATTTCCTGCCGCCCCTTGTTCACACTGAAGACGGGCAATGACAGTCTCTCGCGCATCGCTGCCGCCGTTGGCTATACGTCCGAAACCACGTTCAGCTCGACTTTCAAAAAGATGTTTGGCCTGAGTCCCGGCCGGTATCGCTCGGAAGCACGAAAGCAAGGTATTAACGCCGCCGGGCCTGGACCCACATCACAATATCTTCCCGATAACTGGAAGATAGATTCCTGATATCGACGGATTCTCTCGTCATTCGCGAGTGAGTAGCATCTGCTGCAATGCAACTCGATCTCGAAGAGAGAACGTCATGAACCGCCTGAATCTGGCTTCGATTCGCAAAGACGCCTTTGCGATGCCGGTCCATAACCCCGCCTATCCCCGGCCGCCGTACCGCTTCATCAACCGGGAATATTTCATCGTCACCTACGAGACCGATTTCGATGCGCTGCGAGCCGTCGTGCCGGAGCCATTGCGTGCGGAAAACAATCATGTGCACTACGAATTTATTCGCATGCCGGATTCGTCGGGCTTTGGCGACTACACCGAAACCGGTCAGGTCATTACGGTGCGCGACCAGGAAGGTCGCCTTGGCAACTACACGCATTCGATGTACCTCGACGACGAAGGCCCGATAGCCGGTGGCCGGGAACTCTGGGGTTTTCCGAAGAAGCTGGCGAAACCGACCTTGAGCATCGATGGCAATGACACGCTTCTCGGCACGCTCGACTACGGCACACAACGCGTTGCCACCGGCACGATGGGCTACAAGCATGTGCCGCTCGATATCGAAGCCGAACGCAAGAAGCTTGCGGAAACGCCGAATTATCTGCTGAAGGTGATTCCGCACGTCGACGGCTCGGCGCGCGTCTGCGAGCTCGTGCGTTTCTACCTGCGCGACGTGAGCGTGCTCGGGGCGTGGACGGGGCCGGCTGCGCTCGAGTTTCATCCGCATGCGTTGGCGCCCGTGGCCGATTTGCCGGTGAAGCGGGTTGTCGGCGCGCGGCACCTGATCGCCAATCTCACGCTGGATATCGGCGAGGTTGCGTTCGACTATCTGGCTCAAAGCGAAGCCATCAAGCTCGCAGCCAACGAATAAGGTTGCGCGGATTTGCGCAGAGGTAAGCAACATGTCTTTGAACAACAAAGCCGCGTTTGTGCTTCCGAACTACGACGAAGTCGCTCTCGTGCTTCAGGGCGGTGGCGCGCTCGGGTCATACCAGGCCGGTGTGTACGAAGGTCTCGCCGAGATGGGCGTGCATCCGGATACGGTCTCCGGCATTTCGATTGGCGCTCTGAATACCGCCATCATCGCAGGCAATGCGCCGGAAAACCGCGTGGCGGCCTTGCAGGGTTTCTGGACCCGCATTTGCCATCCGCGCGACTGGATCGGTGGTCTGGGCGCATGGATGCCGCCCCTGTTCGGCATGCACGACTTCCCGCGCAAGTGGGCCAGCGTGTGGGCGGCCGGGCGCGCCCTGACCGAGGGCCAGCCGGGCTTTTTCTCGCCGCGCGTGCCGTTGCCGGTGGCGGGTTTCGGGAAACAACACCCCAATGCGATCAGCTACTACGATACGGCCGCGTTGAAGCAGACGTTGCTGGAATTCGCCGATTTCGACCGGATCAACGACGGCGACGTTCGTGTTTCGGTGGGCGCGGTGAACGTGCGGAGCGGCAACCTGGTGTACTTCGACAACACGAAAATGCGTCTGAAGCCCGAGCATTTCATGGCGTCGGGGGCGCTGCCGCCAGGGTTTCCTGCAGTCGAGATCGACGGCGAATATTACTGGGACGGCGGCCTCGTGTCGAACACGCCGTTGACCGAGGTGCTGCGCGATGCGGACCACAAGAACGCGCTGGTGTTTCAGGTCGATCTCTGGAGCGCGCGCGGCAATGCGCCGGGGGACTTCTTCGACATCTCGGCACGCGCCAAGGACATTCAGTATTCGAGCCGCACGCGCGCGGTGACGAGCATGCTGGCGGATCGCCAGAAGCACGCCCGCTTTATCAAGGAGTTGCTCGCGCACATTCCTGCTGAACTGCGCAGCGCCGATCCGCTGTTTCGTCTCGCCGAAGAGGCAGCCGACGGCAGCGCGATCAACGTGGTGCACCTCATTTACAAGAACAAGCCTTATGAAGGGCACTATAAGGACTACGAATTCAGCATCGATACGATGCAGGAGCATTGGGAAAGCGGTCTCGAAGATATTCGCGATTCGTTTTCGCATCGCGAGTGGTTCGACGTGCCGAGCCGCGAGCAGGGGTTCGTCACACACGACGTGCATCGCTTGCCGGGTTCTGTGCCGCAGTGCGATCGCGATGCGCTCATTTTGCCCCTCGCGGAACAGGAAAAGATCGCCGAAGGCGGCCTGCCGATCGAGGCCCGCGAACCGGCCGGGGAGAGCGTATCGTGAGTAAAGAGCCCTATAGCAGCACAGTGGATCGCCTGTGCGCGGAAGCTTTGCGGACGCCGTGGGGCTATATTTTTCGCAGCATCGCCATGATTGCGCTGGCGGTTTCTCCGGCGATCGTGTGCGCCTACCTCGCGCAGGCTTCAGCGCGGTGGGACCTGTTCGAGCGGTCCGGATCGGTCATCACCATCACGGGTCTTTTGCTGGCGTCGCGCCGCTATCTCGAGCACACCGTGACGGATCTGGTGGTCGCCCGCAGAAGCGAGGACGCTGGAATCCAGCCTCATCACGCGTTGAGCGAAGTGTTGGCGGCGAGGCGTGGACTGACGCTTTCGGCGTTTGGCACACTCATTTGGGGATGGGGCATATTCCTGCGGTGGTGGAGCTTCGGCGTGCTGGCGTTGTGGATGGCATTCGTGGTCTACCGTGCGTTTCGCGACCCGGTGTTACAACGCTCATTCGACGACGATGACCTGCTGCCATGAAAAATATGGACGATGCGATAAGAAATCCGGTCGTTTGATGATGGATCGAGCGGACGGCGTGATGAAAAATGCTTGCACGCGGCCTTTACCGCGTGCTCGCGCCGCACGCATCGCGAGCATTCCATTTCCAACGCCCACAAGTGCCATGTCAACTATGTCGCAAACCCAACACGCCACTGGCAAAGACGAACTGATCGCCCGTCTCATCCCTTTTCTGCAAGAGGTCAAGGACATGACCACGGGCATTGAGGTCGAGCAATGGCTAAACACGAAATACGGTGTTGAAAGCGCGGTGTACAAGGACCTCGCGCGTCTGATTACGCTGGGCGTAAAGGAAGGCTGGGCGGCCGACATCGAGGTCGCCGGTCCGAGTTACCGTCGCTCAACTGTCTTCGCGCCCAGCGCTCAAACGTTCTTCTTCAGTGCGACGGCGGTGCTGCTGGACAGCACGGATAACACCCAGCACAACCCGGAAGGCAGTTTTCGCGCCGGACTGCATTTTCATCCGTACGGCGAGATCAATCTCGTGGTGCCGATGAATGCGGGCGCGGCGCTCGCGGGTACGAACGGCTGGTG
>NZ_JAYMSC010000012.1:0-263809 GCF_038900775.1 Paraburkholderia sp. JHI869 | reverse complement strand
TCTGTCAGGCTGCCCGGTGCCAGCCCCTGGTGCTGAAGCATGGCTTGAGCCGGATGCGAGGCGACTTGCCTGTCCGGTTCTTAGGGGAGCGCGTGCTGGCAACAGCACGCGCTTACCCGACAACCTGCATATCAGCAAGAGCTTCGAGCTCGCGTGGAGAATGAGGGGCGGGTCAGCGAATTTCATAGGGGGCCACAGCGGCAGCATCGGGTGCACCAAGCCCGGATATAGAGACGCAGCCCATCCTGTCTATCAAAACACCCGAGAACTGCTGCAAACGGGACGCGTTCATATAGGGCTGATATGCCGATTAACGCTGGTGTATGAGCTCGTTCTACGGTAAGGGTTTCATTACTCATGGGTCTCCGCTACGGTCCAAGTGGGGGCTCTTCCACGTCACGTTAGTCGATGGAAATGGAGCGGGACACGCTCGAGAGAACGATTGCGGCGTAGTGGATGGCAGGTGGCACAACGACTCACCGTGCGCGTATTGCAGAACGTTTGCGAAACCGACGTACGACGTCGAGGAATGCAAGCAGAATCGGCGTCGTATCGCCCTTGCGGTAGAGGCAGTTTAGCTCGATGTGGCGAAGGCAGCGTGAACTCAGCGGTCGATAGACGAGCCCCGGTAGCTTGAGGTTCCCTGCAGACGCGGTCGTGATGCAAATTCCGAAGCGGCTCGCCGCCAAGCCAAGAGCTGTGATGACGTCTTCGACCTCCTGCTCGATGACAAGCGCGACCCCCTCGTCGGAGAAGGCTTGGGACACTTCGTGCGCGAGTCCGTAAAGTGGCGCGTTTGGGTAAAGGATCATCGGCTCACTATCGAGGTCTCGCAACCGCACGATTTCCTTGCGACACAGCACATGATCCTCGTGCAACGCAACGATGAAGGGCTCCTCCTGCACGGTTTCCACGACGATGTCGTCGACTTCAGGGACGAGCCGGTTGAACCCGATGTTGATGCGCCGCTCGCGCAGCGCTTCAATTTGTTCTGCCTTCGAAAGATTGTGCAGACCAATCTTCACGCCAGGCCGCTCCGAATGAAATGTGGCCAAAAGTTGCGGAATCGCTTGGAGCACGCTGGAAGTGAAAATGCCCACGTCGAGGCGGCCGAGCAGGCCTTGTCCAGCGAGTTGCGTCTGCTCGATCGCGCGTTTCGTGAGCGCCAAAATGTTTGGAACCTCCGCCAGCAAGGTGCGACCCGCTTCAGTCAACTCTGCACCTTTGGGGGTTCGAGTGAAAAGTAGCGTCCCCAGTTCTTCTTCCAGCATCTTGATATGACGCGTGAGCGGGGGTTGGGCCATGTAAAGACGCTGCGCTGCGCGGCCGAAATTCTGCTCTTCCGCGACAGCAAGAAAATAGCGCATCTGTTTCAGGTCCATTGACGTCAATCTCCTTGATACCGATTCGGTATCGGGGTGGCAAGAAATGAGTATTGGACGGCATCTCGAAGTTTTAGGCAACATCCAACTTAACGCGGTGCGGATTGGCTGCGCTGTAAGACCAGTAACGGACTTTTTATGCCGATCGTCCACATTTCACTCGTAGAAGGCCGCAGCGACGAAGCCGTCAAGGCATGCGTCAAGGCGGTCGCGCGCACTATCAGCGAAACTCTCGACGCGCCGCTCGAAAGCATTCGCGTCTATGCGACTCAAGTGCCTGGTGCGCACTGGGCTGTTGGCGAGAGAACTAAGGATGAAGTAGTGTTACAGCCCGCTAGCTCGTAGACGGGCAGATGAACACGAACGGCGAACGCGTCGCCGATAGCTGGCTCGAACCAACGGAGAACTGGTACTTGCCGAGGCATGTGCTGTTTCGTGAAATGCTCTCACACTTAAGTGTCGACCGAGTCCATCGTGCGGCGCCGCTGAGTCGACCCTAGTGCGCGGGGACGGACACTCGGACGCCTCGGCTGAGTATCTGCGCTTAACCACATCCGCTCCCGGTTCATCTATGACGGATGATCTGGTCACGCCACCTCGGGCAAGGCGAGCGGCTCGGAGGAAGGGCCTGGCCGGGCGAGGAAGTGAAGCCAGAGGTTACTGGATACGACACGGGCCCAAACGCTTGCCGCGCAAGCGTCGGTTTTCGTTCTCGGCTGCTTAGACGCGGTCTTCACCTCAGTATGGATCTATTATGAACGGCGTAAAATTGCTTCTCCTCGATTGCAGTCCCCGGAACGACAAGTCGACGAGCCGACATTTCACCCAGCATTTGTTGCCTGCCCTGGCTAATCTCACGGCGGGCGAAGTCCAGGTCACTCGGCGAAACCTTGGTATTGAGCCATTGCCGGCAATTACCGCAGAGTATGCTGAGTCGCTGCTTCTTCCGGCAGCAGACGCGAAGGCGCGCTTCGGTGAAGCGCTTGCTCTTTCTGATGAGCTGATTGAAGAACTGGACAAAGCGGACGTACTCTGGATATCGACGCCGGTGCACAACTTTACCGTGCCTGCCGTGCTCAAGGCTTGGATTGACCATGTGGTTCGTCGGGACGTTACTTTTGTCGCTACCGAGGCTGGCAAGGTTGGCTTGTTGCGTGACCGTCCGACGTTCGTCGCTGTCACTTCTGGGGGCGCCATGTTTCACGAGCCGCCCCGCCAGCCCGACTTCTTTCGCCCGTATCTGTCCACGGTGCTAGGCGTCATGGGACTCAAGAACGTCACCTTCATGCATGCCAATGGTCTCGCTTTTTCCGACGAGCCGCTTTCTACCGTGGAAGCGAAAGCGGCTCAATGGATTGGCGAAGGTAAGTTTAACCACGTATCGGAGAGCATCAATCCACTAAGCAGCGATATTTCCGTTTGAACGGGACAGCAACCCGGTTGAACCGTTTTCTGAGGAATCTGACAATTTCTTGTCGCTTGATTCCCGGAGGTGCGGTGGGCATTAGTCGATTGGCGTCGAGGTAACCTCGCGAACGCGGCGCGGGGTTCCTGTGCTGAGTCGGGCTACCTGCGGCTTGGCAGACGCCCGGCGGCAGGAATCGCCATTTGCGCGATTTCGTTCTCCAGTGCTAACGCCTTTAAGCTAACCAAAGCGGCCTTGGCGTCGAATCAGTGGTCCTCGCCAGTGGGCGGCTACATGAGAAAACAGCGCTGGGGCCATCCGAGCCAATCAACGAAGGCTGGGCGAGCCGCCTGCAAGGCGATCAGAAAAAAATGCGCCGCGGTGACGCGGCGCGAAAGGCACGACCCTTGCGACTGGTCGACCGTGGAGACACCCAATGCGAGCTACTTGTTGCCTGGTTGCGGGTCCGTGGCGAGCCCGACTCCGCTTTGAACTCACTAGTGACGCGCAGACTTCAGTTCCAATCGGTACGCGTGGAGCAATGGCTCCGTATAGCCGCTTGGCTGCGTGCTGCCTTTGAATATCAGCGCGGAAGCTGCCTTGAATGCGGTCGAACTGTCAAAGTTCGGCGCCATCGGCAGGTAGCTCGGGTCGTTTGCGTTTTGTTGGTCGACGACCTTTGCCATACGCTGCAAAGTTTCTTTGACAAACTCCGGCGTGATTACGCCATGGCGTAGCCAGTTCGCGATATGCTGGCTCGAAATACGCAGTGTCGCGCGGTCTTCCATCAAGCCGACGTTATGGATGTCCGGCACCTTCGAGCAGCCGACGCCCTGATCGATCCAGCGTACTACATAGCCGAGGATGCCCTGCGCATTGTTCTCGACTTCGCTGCGGATCTCTTCGTCGCTCCATTGCGCGCGTTCGACGACGGGAATCGTTAGCAGCCCATCAAGAAGTTCATCGCGGACGCTCAAGAGGTCTGTGCGTTCAAGGTCTTTCTGAACAGCTTGCACGTCAACCTGGTGATAGTGCAGTGCGTGCAGGGTCGCGGCTGTAGGCGAGGGCACCCACGCTGTGTTTGCGCCGGCTTTCGGATGAGCAATCTTCTGTTCGAGCATGGCCCTCATCAGGTCTGGCATGGCCCACATCCCCTTGCCGATCTGTGCCCGGCCGCGCAGGCCCGCAGAGAGACCGACGAGCACATTACTGCGCTCGTATGAAGAGATCCACTTGCTCGACTTCATATCGCCCTTGCGCATCATCGGACCCGCTTCCATGGAACTGTGCATCTCGTCGCCGGTACGATCGAGGAAGCCCGTGTTGATGAACGCGATGCGCTCTGAGGCCTCGTGGATACAGGCAGCGAGGTTCACGCTTGTCCGGCGCTCTTCATCCATAATGCCCATCTTGATCGTATTGTGCGCGAGGTGGAGCAGATCTTCGACGCGTGAGAACAGCTCGCTCGCAAACGCGACTTCGGCGGGACCATGCATTTTAGGTTTTACGATATAGATCGAGCCGGTGCGCGAATTGAGCTGGCTCTTGCGGTCGTGAAGCGCGCACAGCGTCGTGACGACGGCGTCGAGAATGCCTTCCGGAATTTCGTGGCCATCACGATCGAGCACGGACGGGATCGTCATCAGATGGCCGACATTGCGCACGAACAGCAGCGATCGGCCGTGCAACTTCACCGGCTGGCCATTCGCACCTTGATACTCACGGTCCGCATTCAGGCGTCGCGTGAACGTCTTGCCGCCTTTCCTGACTTCTTCCGTCAGCGTGCCGAGCATCAGACCTAGCCAGTTACGATAGAGGTGCACCTTGTCTTCCGCGTCGACGGCGGCAACCGAGTCTTCGCAATCAATGATCGTGCTGACGGCTGCTTCCATCAGCACATCCTTGACATGCGCCGGGTCGTTCCTGCCGATTGCATCATTCGCGTCGATCTGAATCTCGAAGTGCAGGCCGCTGTGCTTGAGCAGCAGGGCGGACGGAGCATTTGCTTCGCCCTGGTAGCCAACAAACTGCGAAGGGTCTTCAAGTGCGGTAGTGCCACTTTTTAGTACAGCGACGAGCTTGCCGTTCTCTACACGATAGCCGCACGTTTGCTTGTGCGAAGCGTTCTCGAGCGGCGCGGCGGCATCGAGGAACGTGCGTGCAAACGCAATTACACGGGCTCCACGCACGGGGTTGAATTTCTCAGTGCGCTCCGCGCGTCCGGGCTCGTCGATTGCATCCGTGCCGTAAAGCGCGTCGTAAAGGCTGCCCCAACGCGCATTCGCCGCGTTCAGCGCGTAACGCTGGTTCGATAGCGGCACGACCAGTTGCGGACCCGCCTGTTCGGCGATCTCGCGGTCGACGTCTTCAGTGGTCACCTTCACGCTCTCGGGAACGGGCACAAGATACCCGATGCTTTCGAGGAAGTGGCGGTACGCACGCATGTCGCGTATCGGGCCCGGATTGTCGCGATGCCATTTGTCGAGTTCCTTCTGCACTCGCTCCCGTTCCGCGAGCAGCGCCCGGTTCTTTGGCGCGAGATCGTGCACGATGGCATCGAAACCGACCCAGAAGTCGGAGCTATCAACGCCGGTTCCAGGTAGTGCTTCCTTTTCGATGAACTGTTCGAGGTTTGCGGCGACCTTTAGTCTGCCACGCTGCGTCATTTGAGTCATGGACGGGTCCAAATAAAGCACAAATTCAGGGAAATAGTACGGATGTTTTTTTGGGATTCTTGGCGCCTGTAGAGCAGCGGCGCGGCTCCAAACTGCGTGCCGTTTGCCGTCCCGACCAGCTTCCGCTGGAAGCTTGCAGCCCGTCTGACCAGCTAGTGCGACGCCCAGGCGGCACAGGAATATTCGCTTTTGAGATCCGCGACGCCGCTGGGCGGTCGAGGGTCAACCCTCGGCATTCCGCATCGTCGAGCTTTCGACGGGTAATCGGTCTCCCAAATGACAATCGATGTCAGTCGCACCTGAGCACTTGGCGGAGGCGAGGCGACGACTAGTCAGGTAGCTTCACGATTGCGGCCTCAAGTTCGGCAAGCGCATCCGGCAATCGAATTTTGAACTCGTTGGTGAGCACGCAGCGCAGCTCCTCCACATTCGCGAGATGTCGCTTGTGCGTGCCTTGCCGCTCATCGTGGATGCTCAACGTATGATTTAAGAGGCCCAAGCGCTTGCCAGGCGTAACACGCCCAGCAACTAGATGCTGCATGAAGAGCGAATGGGGGTGCGTCGACATAAAGTGGTTCGCAACCGCATAGTCGGCTTCAAACTGTGGGTCGAGATCAAAACGATACACCGGCTTCCAATCGCCTTTGATTTGGGTTTCAAGAACGAAGCCAGGCAATCCGACAAACTGGGTGTCGGATTCAACGGCGGCGTCGCGGACTTGGAACGCACCGTGGGGGGTCGTCTGCTCAAGGTTCGTCTGGAGTAAAAGCGGCGCGGACAGCGTCAAACCGCCGAAGCCGACATCAGTCAAATAGCGTTGCTCGTCGACATCGACGAGAAGAATCATATGTGTGCGCGGCGGCATGCCTAGCGACATGTCATGATTCCACAGAACGCGAGCCGCGTAGCTACCGACGCGAAAACCCAGCGCTTCAAGCACGCTACCAAACAGCGTATTGTGTTCAAAGCAAAAGCCGCCGCGCTGTTCCGCAACCAGCTTTTGCTGGAGAGACGCGAGATCGAGGCGCACCGGTCGGCCGAGCAATACATCAAGGTTTTCGAAGGGAATTGCCTGAGGATGCAGAGCATGCAGTGCACGTAGGGTGTCAAGCGAGGGTTTCGCTTCGGCGTCGGTAAATCCGATGCGATGAAAATAAGCGGCAAGATCGATGGGTGCGTCCTGTCCGGTCATATGAGGGGCCATGTGATGAAGTGCGTTTTGCTAGAAACCACGAATATTTACACCCAAGAATCAGGTGTCCCGACAGCCCGAGACTGCGATGTAAGTGCCACGGGAATGCTCAAGCGGGATCATCGCCGCAAGTCTGGGCTCTGGCTGCATTTACTCGGATTTAGGGCCGCCGATGCGAAGCTATCCACGTCAAATCTCCTCTCGAATACGGCGAGGTGGTAAGCAGTGCTGTGGCGTCCACTGCCTACCACCTCGCGAGAGGGTCTCGTTCGCGGGATGAGCATCCTTGCCACAGAGGAAGAGATTAAATACGTACACGTACTACATAGTCGTATCCTAGTGGGGCAATCGGCCCCCTGTCAAGGAAAGCCTCCTCATCGATCCCCAGGTGAAAACCCTGCGCAGGCAAACGCATCCGTCGATAAGGAAGACGATTATTTCTGCCCCCTTACTATCTTCCCACCTGTGCGACACGTGTCGCCGTCAGCTGTACGTAAAGCAGCATCGTAGTAAGACGGCGAAGCTCGTCCGTTGCCTTGTCACGCGCCGCGGTTGTTGCAAGACGGAAACGGTGCCGTGACCTGCTGTATGACCAGAAGTTGTCTATCCGGACATGCGCGGCGGGTAACCGCCGAGTGTGAAGCTCTGGAAACAACGCGCCTCTCGAATGACGTTCCACCCCGGTGACGGGGAAGGAAACGACTCTGCCAGCCGCCGTGCGGTGTGAGGTGCCAGGCAAGTTCCGCATGCGTAACATAAGTGAACCGTTGATAAACCTCGTGAAGATAAGATGGGCCAAAGCGGCTGACAGGCCCAGCAAAAAGGTATGCAGCCGGTTGCCTCCATGGGCGAAGTAGGCACGTCATCACAAGCGCTGCCGGGGAAGAGACGGACGCTAAACGGACAGGCTCGGGAGTATTCGAGTCGGCAAGGACGGGAACGTGATAAGCCCAATCCTCCGCCACGGGTTCGGCGTATTGAATACGTGGCAGGGGCGCCGCAAGGCAAGCTGTTTGAGGAGTGGGTAAGAGAACGCGGAGAAAGCGAATGCCGGGCTGTAATGGCACGGATAGGGGTTCAAGATTTGCCCGACTCGAAAGAGTGCAGACTTCCGCGAGGTGTGGCTGGCGCTGGCCAGTATCTGAGGTTCGATGCAGGGAAGCTTGGAAGAGACTGCCTTTGGGCAGTTCAGCGCCCTGGTCCCAGCGATGGGATGAACCGACGACATACCGCCGGCGAAGGTCTTGCTGAAATCGGCACGACCGGTATCGCCCTGGCGATACTTCGGCGATGCCTGAGCCGTTTGCGGCGAAAGTCGCGTGGGCGGTTCTTTGGGGAGGGGGCGGCAGCGATGCCGTCTCCTTACCCGCTCGATGATCGGGGCTTTGTCCAGCCAGGCCCGGCATGATTCTCGCCCCCAGTCGCAGTCATGATCCGAATTGGTAGGGACCTCCCCGATTACGGAGATGGTACCGCCTAGCGTCACGATGGCCGGAGCTACGCAACCTTCCGCGAAGGGGAAGTCATGGACCATGATTGCTCGGTTTGGGATTGATCTGGCGAAGAATGTGATACAGATCCACGCAGTCGACGGTGCCGGTCATGAAGTCGTCCAAAAGGCTTGCGCGTGATCGATTCGTTAACTGGTTTGCGAATCTTGAACCGTGTCTCGCCGCAATGGAGGCATGCGGCGCCGCGCATTACTGCGCACGCAAACTCCACACTCTCGGACATGATGTGCGCCTGATTCCACCCCAGTTTGTCGCCCCGTACCGCACGGGCGGAGCTCATGTAAGACAACGCCCCTTGACGCCGATGCGATCTGCGAAGCCGCAAGTCGCCCGTCCATGCGCGTCGTCCCGGTGAAGTCACCCGCCCAGCAAAGCATGTTGGTGCTGCACCGCATGCGCACCGGATTCGTGGAGGAACGCACTGCGCTGGTCAATCGGTTGCGCGGGCTGCTTGTCGAGTTCGGCGTATTCCTCCCGCAAGGCATTGATGCATTATGCAAGCACCTCGTCGATCGTATTGAGGATGGCGACAACGGGCTGACGGGACCAGCGCGTCAGGCATTGATGCATGGCTGGGTGCAATGTCAGGCGCTGGATGAGCAAATCGCGTGGCTTGAAAGGCAGATCGCAGAACACGCCGGTCACGATCCCCAAGCCCTGCCTTGCATGGCCGCATGCGGAGTGGCCAAACTTACCGCATCGGCCGCAGTTGTACGCTGGTGGACGCACGGCAATTCAAGAATGGCAGGCAAATGGCGTGCGCCGTGCAAAGGCGGCGCTTTTCCAGTGGGTGTAAATCCCCCCCCCGGCATGGCCCCATGACGTGCCGCGTCCCGGCGCAGCCGTGCCGCAGATGTCAAGCTATAGGGTCACCCGTCTTTGCGTGTCTGACAATGCCCAAGTCGATCGCTGCGATGTTGAGCAGTTGATGCATGGCTGCTTGAGCACCATCCGCATCACGCAGGCGAATGCGCTCAATGACGACGCCGTGTTCTACGAGTGCCGCACCCGGATCATGCGAGTGCGCTATCGACAGTCTGAAGCTGTACGCAAGCGCCGCGCTTATCGTCGTTGAAAGGTGGCGAAAAACAACATTGTGGCTCGCAGTGAGAAGGGTTGTGTGAAATTCCGCATCGACAAGGTTGAATCGCTCGAAGTCTCGTGCCTCCTTTGCTTTCTCCATTTCACCGAATAATGAAACCATATGCGACACCTCCTCTTGCGTGGCGCGCAGTGCAGCGAGCCGAGCTGCAGCTGGCTCGATCGCCTGTCGTGCCTCAACAAGGCTCAGGACGAAGCTTGCGTCTGGCGCAAGCTCCATGGACCAGGTCAGGAGGTCAGGATCGAGTAGGTGCCAGTCTTCGCGCGAGCGCACCACTGTCCCCACGCGTGGACGAGACGACACAAGTCCTTTGCCGCTCAGGACACGCACGGCTTCCCGCAGTGCACCGCGGCTGACATTGAATTCGGCACAAAGGACTACCTCCGTTGGTAGCGTGGTTTGTGGTTGAAATCTGCCGCTCAGGATTCCCAACGCTAGGCCCTTCACCACCTGGTTGTGCACCCGTGGCTTCTGCTGCAGCGTGATCGGATCGCTCGGTGTCACTAAAACCTCTCTTGCTTACTTGCCCGGTGGCCGCAATTATGCATTCAAGATGCCGCGATTTGCCAGCGGTAGCAGAGTGAAATAATGGGGCCATATTTATAAATAATCGGATATATATTCGTGTTTCTCCGTACAAAGCTTCACACAAGATGCGAGTGAGTTTTCTAACATATTGATTTTGCGACATATATTAACGAAATCCCATTTATCGGACCACCCTCCCAGATTCTTGACCGGCCAGAAATAATTGGACTAATCTCCTTCCTGCCTGATGCTCGCGTTGAAGACCGGCTACAGGCGCTCCTCCAGGGCCTTGAGGCGGGTGAGAACACCAACGAGTACGGCCTACACTCGCGGGCTCACATCCGAAAACGAGCAGGCCATAAAATTCGTATAACTAATTATTTGAACACGGAGACGAGATGGAAAAGCAGAACGGCTCGCTTTGGACGCGGCGACCCATTGCGATCGGCGTTTGGGTGCTTGCGAGTGCATTCGCAGGTGGCTCAATGACAGCGAAGGCGGAAGACTTGGCTGTCGACGGTTCGGCGTCTCCTGCGGCTCCAGAGACAGGATGGTTGAGGATGGGGACGTCAAAGGCGCCTGACGGCCAAACGCTCACGATCAACAACCAGTATTTGGTTAAGGACGGGAAGCCCTGGCTCCCCGTGATGGGTGAGATCCACTTTTCGCGCGTGCCCCCGGATCAATGGGACACCGAACTTGCGAAAATGAAGGCGTCCGGCATAAACGTTGTGGCCACGTACGTGATCTGGAATCATCAAGAGCCACAAAATGGGCAGTTCGAATGGACTGGCGGCAAGGACCTGAAGAAATTTGTCGAGCTGTGTGCAAAGCATGGCATGTACGCGTTCGTTCGGGTTGGTCCTTGGACACACGGAGAGGTCCGCTATGGCGGTAGTCCTGAATGGATCGTCAACCAGATGCCCACGCGATCCAATGACGCGGTTTACATCGGCTATGTGAAGCGCTACTACAACCAGATCGGAAAGCAGCTTCAAGGCCAGCTCTGGAAAGACGGTGGACCGGTCATCGGTATTCAGCTAGAAAACGAGTACAACCTGACCGGCCCGCTTCAGGGAGCAGATCACATATCCGAACTCAAAAAGCTGGCTCTGGCGGCCGGGCTTGATGTTCCGCTCTATACCGTGACCGGATGGGACAACACGGTATTCCCGCACCACGAAGTCACTCCTGTGTTTGGCGGATATCCGGACGAGCCGTGGGGGATCGATGACAAGGTGCATCCCCCGGCGGAGACCTACGTGTTCCGCTTCACGAGCCGGGTGGGCGGCAATCTGGGCGCACAGACGGAGAACAAATATAGCGGCGATGCAGACAAGGTTGTGGCGCACACGCCGTTCTTCGGCGCCGAGTTCGCTGGCGGCTTGCCTGAAATGTATCGCCGACGTCCCGTCGTCGCGCCTGACGACATTGGCTCCATGCTACCCGTGCAACTCGGTTCAGGCGTGAACCTATACGGCTATTACATGTATCACGGTGGGCACAATCCGCCGGGTCAGCTCCACCTGCAGGAATCCACCGCATCCGGTGGCTACAATGACCTACCGACGATCAATTACGATTTCCAGGCTCCGTTTGGCGCGAACGGAGAGCCCCATGCGGTTCTGGGTAAAATTCGTCCGGTGCATGCCTTCCTTGATCAGTGGGGACAAGATCTCGCGCCGATGAAAGTGGACGCGCCTGACGTTCGACCCCAATCGGTCACCGACCTGAAGTCGCCGAGATACTCGCTTCGCTCGAACGGCAGGAGTGCTTTCCTATTCGTCAATAACTATGTGCGCCAGTTCGAGATGGCGCCTCAAAAGGACGTACGTTTCGCAGTCAAGCTCGCAAATGAGACGGTCATGGTGCCATCTCAGCCGATCACCATCCCGACGGGTGCATATTTTATTTGGCCAGTCGAGATGAACCTTCATGGCGTGGCGCTTCGGTATGCGACAGCACAGCCGGTGACGAAGGTTGATACCGGCGACGGTCCGGTTTTCGTCTTCCACGAAATCAAGGCCATCCCTGCCGAGTTCTCCTTTGCGCCCGGGACAACGGTCGCTGACGCGGGTGACAACGTCAATGCGTCGGACGTTTCGGATCCAGCGCGCGTGGTCTTGCATCCCGGTGCGTTGATCCAGGTTAAATCGAACACGGGGGCAGCGGTACGGATTTTGATGCTGTCGGAGGAGCAGGCCGAGAAACTCACTGTCGTCAATGTGGGCGGGCATCGTCAACTCGTGCTCGCGGACGGGCAGCCGTTTGTGAGGGCTGGAAAGCTTGTACTGAGGACAACCTCGCCATCGGGCTTCCACTTCGGTGTGTTCCCGGCGCCCACGCACCAGGTCACCGCAAGCGCTGCCGTCGAGAAGACTGCAGCAGGCCCGGATGACAATCCACGTTTTCAGTGGTACTCCTCGGCTGTGCCGCATCCGGATCTGCACGTGAATGTTGAACAGGTGCGGCAGGCCGGCGCAGTGCCGCCGGTAGCGACTGGCGGCCCCGCGAACGCAGCCATTGAGCCCTATCCAGAGACGTTCGGCAAGGCAGCGGCGTGGAAAATTGAACTGCCGAAGAATGCGCTGGCAGGCCTTAGCAACGCGTATCTTTCAATCTCCTACGTCGGTGACGTCGGCCGCCTCTTCGCGGGGACATCGTTCATTGACGACGACTTCTACGATGGGCTGCCGTGGAATGTGGGCCTGAAGCAGCTTCCGTCCGCTATGTCCGCACCGCTGACGCTCACCGTGCTGCCGCTGCGAGACGACGCCAAGGTCTACATTGACGAAAAGTACCGCCCGAAAACGTCTGATGGCGGGCAAACGGCAGTATTGAAGGATGTGAAGCTGATTCCCGAGTTCGAACTTACAACATCGGGATACTGACGACCGGCAGGGCGGATGAAGTCCGCCCATTGCCGGCACGATCATCAGCGCAACGGCGAGGTGCGAACCCGGCTGCATCTGACGGCATGCTTGCGAGCCGGGCGTCGCACTTACGACGGTGTTTCCGACACAGATTGGTCAGTCACTTCGAAACATCTTGCTATGGGAAGTGGTGACCGCTTATTTCGCAATACTAATCATGAAGCGAATCGCACTTATTGCACTGATCGCCGCGCCTGTGTTTGCCCATGCACAAAGCAACGTGACCTTGTACGGACGGCTTGACGATGGCTTGGCGTACATAAACGGAGTTTCCAATGGAGAGGGTGGCTCGACGCATCGGTTTAGCGCCGAAAGTGGGTACATGCAGACCAGCCTTCTTGGCTTTTGGGGTACGGAGGACCTTGGCGGAGGCAACAAGGCTCTCTTTCACCTCGAGGGTGGTTTCAATGCGATGAACGGGTCTGCCGGCCTGTTTAGTCGCTGGGCGACAGTCGGACTGTCGAACGATTCCTACGGTACGCTCGTCCTGGGTCGCCAACTCTTCATCTCGAACGGCGTCTGGAGCCTCGACCCATTTGGGCAAGCCATCTGGGGATCTGCATCACTCGTTCGTGGAAGAAACTGGCCTGGTTCGAGCAACACCGTTGCGTATCAATCACCGCAGCTTGCCGGGTTCGATCTATACGGGCAGTACGCACTGTCGAACGCGACGAACTGGAATGGAAACGGCACGACCGACCAGGGGCGGCAAGCCGGATTGCAGGTCACCTATTCGTCCGCTCATGTTGTGGCGAGGATGATCTATGACGAGGTCCGCAATCCGCAAAATGGGCTCTTCGACAACGTCTTCTCATATTCTCGTGAATACACTGCCGGAGTGAACGTTCTGGTCGGAGAGCTAAAATTTCAAGGTACTTTCCAGGCGATCCGTACTTCGAATGTCACCGCAGCCGCAATGGGAACGCCCACGTCACTCGACCATGAGTGGGGGGGAGTCACCTGGCAGGCCTCCCCTGCAGCGACTGTGATCGGCGCTGTCTATCACGTGAACGGCAATAATGGCGCAGGTAATGCGACGATCTTTTCGGTCGGCGGTACGTATAGTCTCTCGAAGCGAACCATGCTTGAACTTCAGGCCGCGACGATCCGCAACAGCAAGACCGCCAACTTTGGCCTCATGCCAGACGCTCCGGGCCCTGGCGGCCCATATAACGACAATCCGCTGCCGGGCGGCAGTCAATCCGGGATTTATGCCGCGATCAACCACTCTTTCTAGCCCCGCCGTTAGGATGCCGGTTCGTTTTGTGCAGCGGGTCAACTGATCCACGCCGGGGCAGAACTAAGTTTGGTCCGGGAGAGAAAGACAAACCCTATGATCACATTCGTACTGCTAATGAATTAAGGGAACCGATCAACACTGCATTCCGTCGATGATGTAGTGGTACCGCGCGCGGAGGCAGGCAGGATGCCACTTGCACCCTGCATCTGCGGGGTTGCATACTGAATCCGCTGGTGACTGACGACCATGAATGGAAAAAATGCCGGAATATCGAATGGAACAACACAGTCTGGACATGAGTGTTAGTCGTCAGGCGGCCCTGATCGGGCTCGACTGGGGCACAACTTCGTTGCGCGCATTTCTCTTCGATAGTGCGGGCAATGTACTGGAAGCGCGAACGACCCATGCTGGCATTATGAATTTGTCGGTCAGCGCCGAAAACGGTGGCTTTGATTCGGCGTTTGAAGAAATCTGCGATGGATGGCTGGAAATGCAGCCTCGCGTGCCAGTATTGGCCGCGGGCATGGTCGGAAGCGCACAAGGTTGGGTGCAGGTCCCGTATGTGGAAACCCCAGCGGACGAAGACGCGATCGCAGCCGGAATCATGGAGGTTCGGGCTGGCTGCGGAGCGGTCGTATCGGTGGTGCCGGGAGTCTTGGAAGCAGGAATGCTGCTGAACGTGATGCGCGGCGAGGAAACGCAGATCTTTGGAGCACTGGAGGAAGTCAACTCGGAGAATTCTTGCGGGCTATTCGGACTGCCTGGCACACACGCAAAGTGGGCTGTCGTCTAAGCGCGCCGTATCGTCCGATTTCATACTTTCATGACCGGCGAATTCTACGCTGCGCTAGCATCGCACACTATCCTCGGCCGAACCATGCGGTCGCCAGCAACACCCGACACCGCAGCTTTCCTGCGTGGCGTGACCTCGGCTCGCGACAACGGGAGAGGAGGGTTACTCGCAACGGCATTCAGCGCTCGAACACTTGCATTGACGGAGCGACTCACAGCGGAGGAACAACCAGACTATCTCTCCGGAGTCGTCAATGGCCATGAACTCGCTGGACTTGAGAGCGTTCTCGCAAGCAGCGGAGTCTCATTGGCATCCACAGCGCCCAAACTGATCGGCGCGGAAGAGTTGTGTGAGCGGTACCGGCTCGCGCTTGCGCAGTTTGGATGCACTGGCACACAGGTAGTGCGGCCGGCGACAGCGCGTGGCCTGTGGCGCATAGCATCGTGCAGCGGGCTGGTGAACAGTGTTGCGGGCTGAACGGTGTGTTAGGACGGCTGAAATCGAGAGGACAAGTAACATGCGAATGGAACAGAATTTACGTGCACCGTATGAACCGAGTGCGGCTTTTACGACTGCATTTTCATCGTGCCAGCTGGTCGCGATCCTCCGCGACGTGCGACCCGCCGAGGTCGTCGCGCATGGCAGAGCAATCTACGACGCCGGATTTCGAATAATCGAGGTGCCACTGAACTCCCCTGCGGCACTAGAGAGCATTTGTGCGCTTCGGAACACGCTCCCAGCTGACGCGTTGATAGGCGCCGGAACCGTGCTTACGGTTCAACATGTCTGTGAAGTAGAAGCTGCTGGAGGTAATTTGATCGTTATGCCCCATGCCGACCCCCATGTCATCGTTGCGGCAAAGCTTCAAGGACTCGTCTGTGTACCAGGAGTGGCAACGCTGACCGAGGCGTTCGACGCGTTAAGGAACGGGCCAGACGCGCTCAAGATGTTCCCGGCGGAGCAGCTCGGTGCCGAAGTAACGAGAGCGTGGAGAGCTGTGATTCCCTCATATATCCCGCTCCTACCTGTCGGCGGCGTCAAGCCCGACAACATGGGAACGCTACTGCTCGCCGGGGCCAGCGGCTTCGGGCTCGGCTCTGCGCTGTACTGCCGCGGTCAGGACCCGGCCGCTACACGGGCGAACGCACTTGCTTTCGTCACTGGGCTGCGTGCAACGCATCGTGGTAACGAGATGCAGGGAGTCGATGCATGAGTCGCCTAAAAAACAAGGTTGCGCTAGTGACAGGTGCTGGCCGCGGCATTGGCGCGGCAATTGCACGCGCGTTCGCTGGCGAGGGCGCATCAATCGTACTTGCGGAGCTCGACGGCGCGAGCGCGGAGGCTACGGCACGCGAAATCGCGAATGACTATGCGGAGATCCAGACACTCGCAGTGCAGACGGACGTCACGCTAGCCGCATCTGTGCGCCGTGCCGTAGAAGCGGCCGAGCGCGCGTTCGGCCAGGTGGACGTGCTTGTTAACAACGCCGGTATCAACGTCTTCGCGGACCCACTTTCGATGACCGAGGAAGACTGGCGCCGTTGCTTCGCCGTGGACCTCGACGGCGTCTGGAACGGCTGCCGTGCCGTGCTGCCAGGGATGGTGGAGCGCGGTGCCGGTAGCATTATTAATATTGGCTCGACCCACTCGTTCCAGATAATTCCCGGCTGCTTTCCGTACCCGGTCGCAAAGCACGGTGTAATAGGACTTACACGCGCGCTTGCGATCGAGTACGCAGCGAAGAACGTACGCGTGAATGCGATCGCGCCGGGCTACATCGAAACGCAGCTCACGCGCGACTGTTGGAACTCTCAGCCCGATGCGGAAGCGGCTCGCAAGGCAACGCTCGATATTCCGCCGATGAAGCGTGTCGGGCAGCCAGAAGAAGTCGCGATGACTGCGGTGTTCCTCGCATCAGACGAAGCGCCTTTTATCAACGCAAGCTGCATCACGATCGACGGAGGTCGCACTGCCTTGTACCACGACTGACCGTGCGATGTGTGACGAACGGGTTTATCGGAAACCTGAAACGCCTGCGGCACTGGCGGCGGTGTTCACACCTCGACATTTCGCGCGTGAATTCTCGTCGACGAAGCTTCACCGTGCACCTATATGTACGCAGGGGATTCGCAATCGTTGAGCGCATTTACATTACATTGAAGGAATTACAGGAGATTCTCGTGAATACACAACGCAAGGGCATTATTGCCTTGGTGACCGCAGCCGCAACCATCATGATCGCTCAAGCACCCTTCGCAAAGGCAGCCGAGCCGGTCAAGATCGGCTTTCTCGTAAAACAGCCTGAGGAGCCTTGGTTCCAGGACGAGTGGAAGTTCGCAGAGATGGCCGCCAAGAAGAATGGCTTCACGCTCGTGAAGATCGCGGCGCCCTCTGGAGAGAAGATGATGAGTGCAATTGACAATCTCGCGGCTCAACAGGCTCAAGGCTTCGTGATTTGCACGCCCGATGTAAAGCTCGGGCCGGGTATCGTCGCTAAGGCCAAAGCCGACCACCTCAAAATGATGACGGTAGACGACCGCCTCGTCGACGGGGCAGGCAAGCCGATTGAGTCGGTACCTTATATGGGCATCTCTGCCTACAACATCGGAAAGCAGGCAGGAGATGGTATCGCCGCTGAAATCAAGCGGCGTGGCTGGGACATGAAAGATGTTGGCGCGATAGACGTTACCTACGAGCAGTTGCCGACCGCGCATGATCGTACCGCGGGAGCAACCGACGCACTTACGGCCGATGGCTTTCCGAGGGGTAACATCATTCAGGCGCCTCAATCCAAAACGGACGCCGAAAGCGCCTTCAATGCTGCCAACATCGCACTCACGAAGAGTCCGCAATTCAAGCACTGGATCGCCTACGGCCTGAATGACGAAGCCGTGCTTGGGGCAGTGCGCGCAGCCGAGGGCCGCGGCTTCAAGGCCGACAACATGATCGGCATCGGCATTGGCGGCTCTGACTCAGCGCTGAACGAGTTTAAGAAGCCGACGCCGACGGGCTTCTACGGTACGGTCATCACCAGCCCGAAGCGTCACGGCGAAGAAACCTCAGATCTGATGTACACGTGGATCACGCAAGGCAAGGAACCGCCGAAGGTTACGCTCACGACCGGCATGCTGGCTACGCGCGACAGCGTCAGTCTGGTGCGTCAGCAAATGGGACTTACCTCGAACTAACCGGTTTGTGAGGTGGTTTTTGAAGTATTCCGCTCCCGGCGTCGTTGGCGCACATGCATGGTATGCGTCAATCGCCGGGCGGTTCGAATGAGAGGAAACCGAAATGTCGGCGACGTTACGTTTTGACAATATCGGAAAGACGTTCCCCGGCGTGCGCGCATTAGATCGCGTATCGTTTGACGTGCGGGGCGGTGAAGTGCATGGCTTGATGGGCGAGAACGGTGCCGGCAAGTCGACACTATTGAAGATTCTCGGCGGAGAATATCAACCGGATTCCGGCCGCATACTGATGAACGGTAGCGAAGTGAAGTTCGCGGATGCCGGAGCGTCCATTGACGCTGGCGTTGCTGTGATTCATCAGGAACTCCAATACGTGCCTGACCTCACGGTCGCGGAAAATCTGCTGCTGGGCGCATTGCCCAATTCTATCGGATGGGTCAGACGAGGAGAGGCGCGTAAGTTCGTGCGGGAGCGTCTTTCAGCAATGGGTGTGGACCTGGACCCGGCAGCGAAACTGCGAAAGCTCTCGATCGCACAACGCCAGATGGTAGAAATCTGTAAGGCGCTGCTGCGAGACGCGCGCGTGATCGCGCTCGACGAACCTACCAGCTCGCTCTCACATCGCGAAACGGAGGTGCTTTTCAAGCTCGTACGCGAACTACGCGCCGACAATCGGGCACTCATCTATATCTCGCACCGCATGGACGAGATCTATGAGCTGTGTGACGCCTGCACAATCTTTCGGGATGGCCGCAAGATCGCTTCACACGAGAATCTCCAAGATGTGGCTCGCGATACGCTCGTGACGGAAATGGTGGGTCGTGAGATCAGCGACATCTACAACTATTCGCCGCGCGAACGTGGCCGCGTGCGCTTCGCCGTGCGCGGAATCGAAGGACATCCACTCAACGGAGCTGCGAGTTTCGAGGTAAAGGCGGGCGAGATCGTCGGCTTCTTCGGGCTAGTGGGCGCGGGGCGCAGCGAGCTCATGCAGCTCATCTACGGTACGCACAAGCGGCGCGCCGGCGAGATGGATCTGGATGGCAAGGCCATTCGCGTGAAGAGTCCGAGCGACGCGATCCGTCACGGCATCGTGTTGTGTCCCGAAGACCGCAAGGAACAGGGCATCGTCGCGATGGCGACCGTCTCGGAGAACATCAACATCAGTTGCCGTCGCCATTTCCTGCGTGCGGGCATGTTCCTCGATCGCAGGAAGGAAGCCGAAACGGCCGACCGTTTCATCAAGCTCCTAAAGATCAAGACGCCGAACCGTCGACAGAAGATCCGCTTTCTTTCGGGTGGCAACCAGCAAAAGGCAATTCTCTCTCGCTGGCTTGCCGAACCCGACATCAAGGTCGTAATTCTGGACGAACCTACGCGTGGTATCGACGTTGGAGCGAAGCACGAAATCTATAACGTGATCTACGCGCTCGCAGAGCGCGGGTGCGCAATCGTGATGGTTTCGTCGGAACTTCCAGAGGTTCTGGGTGTTTCGGATCGCGTCGTGATCATGCGAAACGGCCAGATTTCTGGGGAGTTGCCGCGAATTGCGGCGAACGAACATGCGGTGCTGGCGCTCGCACTGCCACAAGGCGCGCAGAACCGCGCGGCATGATGGATCGGAGATAACGAAATGCAACGAGATAAACTTGCGGCAGAAGCCGCTCACGCCACGCAAGCTGTAACGCGTGCAGCAGCAGAAGCACTGATTCCCAGCACTAGCGACAAACAGAAGTGGTGGCAGCAGGTCACCGAGTACAGCCTCATCGTAATATTCGCTGCTATGTTTATCGTGATGTCGCTGACCGTCGATCACTTCTTCTCGATCGAGAACATGCTTGGTCTGGCACTTTCCGTCTCTCAGATCGGGATGGTGGCCTGCACGATGATGTTCTGTCTCGCTTCGCGCGATTTCGACCTTTCAGTGGGATCGACAGTGGCGTTCGCCGGTGTGCTATGCGCAATGGTGCTCAATGCGACAAACAACACGTTTATCGCAATCGTCGCGGCGGTGGCTGCGGGCGCTGTGATCGGCTTCGTGAACGGCGCTGTGATCGCGTATTTGCGTATCAACGCCTTGATTACCACGCTCGCCACGATGGAAATCGTGCGCGGACTGGGTTTCATCGTCTCGCACGGGCAAGCAGTGGGAGTTTCGTCGGATGCGTTCGTCGCAATGGGCACGCTTTCGTTCTTCGGCGCGCAGTTGCCGATATGGGTGACACTCATCTGCTTCATTGTGTTTGGCGTAATGCTTAACCAGACCGTCTATGGCCGCAACACGCTTGCCATCGGTGGAAATCCGGAAGCGTCCAGGCTCGCCGGTATCAAGGTGGAGCGCACGCGCGTATGGATATTCCTGATCCAAGGCGCAGTAGCTGCACTCGCAGGCGTGATTCTGGCCTCGCGAATCACGTCGGGGCAGCCTAACGCGGCTGAGGGCTTCGAACTCAACGTCATCTCGGCGTGCGTGTTAGGCGGCGTTTCGCTGTTGGGGGGCCGCGCTACGATCTCGGGGGTGGTGATTGGCGTGCTGATCATGGGGACCGTGGAAAATGTCATGAACCTGCTGAATATCGACGCGTTCTACCAATACCTCGTGCGTGGCTCGATCCTGCTTGCAGCAGTCTTGCTTGATCAGTTGAAAAGCCGCGGTCAGCGCGACTGATCTGAACAAGGAGATGGGCGTTCCGTGGTCGACAGAAGGAGCCCCCGCTCGCCGCGGAGGCGGTGAATCTCAGTGAACGTGCCAGCCTGCCTTCCGGAGCACGCCGTTCACGAGGTCGTAGCATCAGGCAGCTGGATCGGCTAGCTGGCCTCACAGGTCATAGCCGACTTTGACGGTCCGTCACCGCGTGCTGCGTTGGCCACGTGCACGCGGGAACCGAACGGTTGAATAGAGCGGTCATGCAAACTGGCGTCGGGGGACAACTACAGGAGAGATGGATATGAATCAACGCAAAAGTTCTGAGAAGGCTATCTTTTCCTCCTGCCACAGGAATATGTGAGGCAGGTCTCGCTAGTCGCGCATCTCGCGCTGACAGTAATGCAGGGAGGAAAAAGTGATCTACATGCTTCGACCGCAAGTCGCGGGCCTGAGCTGAAGTCCAAAACACTACATCGATAATGCAAACTTCGTCTGCAGTTTCGGTCTTTCATCACGGCGCGCGGATCAAACCGCTGGACAACTGCTACCGCCAGCCACGCAATTCGGAACTCGCAGGAGGTAGTCAGCAGGCGTTTGTTTTAAAAGAAAAATTATACAGGGCCACAAGCCAGACGCGCGCTAGTCATAGGTGTGCCTAACCGGAAATCTGCACGAAAATCAAGGGCACCCCTGCCGTTATCGGCAAGTAGGAATCACGGTGCCCGGCGCTCGGCCACCAGACGATTCAGCACCGGCGGGACGTCATCCGCACGCAGGCGCTTTCCCGCTCCAGTGGCAAATGCTTCTCGGCTGAAGACGTCCACGACTGTGAGGGCTCGCAGGCGCGTGTCATCGGCCAACTGGTCCGCCAGAAAGTCCACTCTCCAGACCTCGTTAGGTCGGGTCGGCGCGCAACGCTCTCGGCGCGACAGCACCATCTTGCCTCGTTTGGGCAGCTTTGAGCGTAGTTGAAGGTGTTCTTCAACGTAAAGCCGATAAAAGCGATTGCGGCTCACCCGCTAGCCTTCGCGTTTGAGCAGCAGTGTACGCTCCGATAATCTTGCGCAAGCCACGTGGTCGATTGCGCACTTATGCTATCTCACGGCCTGTCATGCTTCCGGCGGCCGAGCGCTGGCTTAAGGCATCAGCAGGATCTTCGACCCGATCTTCCGCCGCGCCATTTCAAACCCCTCGATCGCATTGGCGAGCGGTAGGCGATGTGTGACCATCGGTGCGAGCCGTGCCTCATGACCCACCACAAAATCGCGCACTTCGGACCACGTCGCGCGTGTCGCGCGATAGGTTCCGCGAATCTGGTGGCGGTTGCGCACGAGCTTCGCTGCATCAAAGCTCACGGGATTGCCGTGGATTCCGCAGATGACGAACACGCCCGAAGGCCGCAGGCAATCAAGTCCGGTCTGCACCGTAGCTGGCACGCCAGTCGCCTCTATCACAATATCAAACTCGTTGATGTCGGTGAGCGCCTTCACCTCCGCGAGGTCGTGCATGCGCAGATCAAAAGTCTGCTCGATACCGAGCGCGCGAACCGTCTTGAGCCGGTCCTCGTCATCGTAGCCCACGACGACGACGTTCGCGCCACGCACGCTCGAGAGCAGCGCTATACCTTGCCCAATCGTGCCCGGCCCCATTACCAGCACCCGGTCGCCGGCCGCGACCTCAGCTGTCTTCACTGCGCTCATCGCAATCGAGAGCGGTTCGCCGAGCGCTGCGACTCCGAGATCGATGCCCTCCGGCAGCGTCAGACAATTCGCGGCGGGTACGCGAACCGTGCGGGCAAAGCCGCCGTCGCGCAGCATGCCGATGCCGCGGCGGTCGCGACACGCGTCCATGCGCCCGGCGCGACACGCTTCACAAACACCGCATTCGACCGACGGAATCACGACTACCGGCTGACCCATGCGGAGCATATCGACGCCGTGCCCAACCTCGAGCACGCGGCCCGAGAATTCATGGCCGATTGTCACCGGGAAGGCCGATTTCAGAAAGTCGTAGCCGCCCGACCAATCGTAGATATGCACATCGCTGCCGCAAATGCCGGCCGCCGCGACTTCTACGATCACTTCGCCGTTGGCAGGCGCGTGCGGCACGGGCACTTCGCGCAGCTCGAGCCCGAACGCGGCGGTGGTTTTCTGCAAAGCTTGCATCATGTATGTCCTGATGTGGGGTCGAAGGGAAGGGAAGCGACGGGCGCGCAATCGTGCACTGGTGCGCGCAGCAGCGATGCATCGACCTGTTCGTGACCGATGCGGAACGTGAGCGTGTACGTGTTGATCGTTGCGGGCTCGCGGGCGTGTCCGTGCGCGTCGATTGCGACTGCGATGGCAGCGTGCGCGCTACACAGCGCGGCCTCGGCGTCGCCTTCGATCAGCAATACGTGAGTAGGGTTGGCGGTCTTCGACCACTGCTTGAACGCTGACGGCACCGAGCTGCGAGCCGCACCGAGATGGACGCCGCGCACGCCTTGCAGTGCCGCGCACGCGGCGAGCAGCGAATCGGAGTGCGGTTGTGCGTCCTGGCTGCACGAGAAGCGCGCGCAGGCGAGCGCGACGGGGGGCTTCTCCTTTTCACCCGCCGCATTACCCGTCGATGCAGCCGTTTCGCAGGTCGCACGCACTACATTGCGTAGCCTCGGGCGCATCGCTGCCGACCACGGCGTTGGCCGGTCGATGACGTCGCGATATGCGACCGAATCGAACACTGTCACGTCCGCCACCTCGTAAAGCGTGAAATAGCGCGGCTGGCCGGGCGAGCCGGAGCGATAGCGGCGTCCGGCGAGAAAGCCGGGAATACCAACTCGTTCCGGCACGTGCTCGCTCGTGTGCCAGCGCTCGTAGTCCGCTTCGACGTCGGTGTCGACGTCATTCCAGAGCGCGAGAAACGCGGAGCCGGTAAGGGCCATGGGTTGAACTCCGTTTATTGAAATATCGTCAGATCGCGGGTGCTGGCGCTGGGGGCGCCTCGCGCCGTGGCATCGCGAACATGCAGGCGGCGGCGACCACGGCAGGCAAGGCGACGATCGAGAACAGGACGCCGTAGCCGAGCCCCGACGAGAGCAGGTAGCCGCCCACGGCGGAGCCGAGCATCGACCCGAAGCGGCCGATGCCGGTAGCCCAGGCCACGCCCGTTGCACGCATCGCGGTCGGGTAGAGCATCGCAGCGAGGCCATTGACGCCAACCTGCGTGCCGCTGATGCACATGCCCGCGACGAACACGAACGGCGCGGCGACGAGCGGCGTCGCATAAGCCTGACCGACGATGCAGATGGCCACGCAAGCACACAGATACGCGATGCCGAGCACGCGGTTCGGCTGGCTGCCGTCCATGATGCGCCCGATGAGCAGCCCGCCCGTCGTGCCGCCGACCGACCAAAGCGAGGTGGTGAGCGCGGCTGCCTGCATTGAGCCACCGGAATGCGTGATGATTGTCGGCAACCAGCTTGCCATGAGGAACAGCACAGAAAGGCCCATGAAGAAGGTCGCCCATAAGAGCAGTGTGCCGCGCCGGTAAGGCTGGGCAAGCAACTGGCTAACTGCCGCGCGACCAGGCTGTGCTTCGAGCGCGACGAAGCGTGTGCCCGCCTTGAGCGTACCGCCCGCGACGCGCTTGCCGAGAGTGAACAGTGCCGATTCGCGCTCGGGACGGCGCAGCGCGAGATAGCGCATCGATTCGGGCAGCAACAGCCAGAGCACTGCGAGCAGCAGAAGCGGCACGCCGCCGCCGATCGCGAGCATCGCGTGCCAGCCGAAGCGCGGAATGACCTGCGAGGCCATGACGCCGCCAAACGCCGAGCCGAGTGAGTTGCCGCACAGCATCACCGTGATCAGCGTGAGCCGCTGGCGCGCGGGCACGAATTCGGCCGTGAGCGTGACGGCGGTCGGCGTCGCGCCGCCAATGCCCACGCCCGCAAGTACGCGCAGCGCAGAGAGCTCTGCGACATTGGTGGCGAAAAGGCTTGCCAGTGTCGCGACTCCAAAGCACGCGACGGAGGCGAGCATCACCGGGCGGCGGCCGTAGCGATCGGCCAGCGGACCGAAGATCAGCGACCCCGACATCATGCCGACCAGGCCGGAAAGAAAGATCGGCGCGAGCTGGGTCACGGTGAGGCCCCATTCGGCGCGCACCGAAGGGGCGATATACGCGGCGAGCCCGATGTCGATGCCGTCGATCGCGACGGTCAGGAAGCACAGGACGATCACGAGCGTCTGGCAGCGGCTCACGGGCCGCTCGTCGATGAACGACTGCACGTCGGTCTGACGCGCGGCGTCCGCCTGGTGGGATCGTGTCACGAGAAGTCTCCTTGTTGTTTTGCGTCCGCTCAGAACATGTGGCGCAGGCCGAAGCGCACCGCACTCTGGTTCGCGCCGCTTGACGGCGACAGGCCGAACAGGTTCGCAACCGCTTCGTGACCGGTCGAATCGATGCCGCTCGCGTGCTGCCAAATGCCGATGCCGTAGAGGTAGGTCGACTTCGACAGGGAGTACGCGCCGCCCAGCGACGCGGTGCGATAGCGACTGCCCGGCGCGACGCTGTACTGAAACGCGGTGCCCAGCATCCACGCGGGCGTGAGGTTGAACGAGTACGTGAGCTGGTAGTCGTTGAACGCGGCGTTTGGCGGCGCGGACGGGTTCGACTTAGTACGCACGATGTCGAGGAAGCGGATGTTGTCGTACAGGAACGCGATCTGCGAACGCCCCCAAACATAGCGCGCACCGCCGCCCGCGACCTGCTGGCTCACCGCCGTCACATAGTTCGCGAAGATCGGGTTCGTGACCGGATTCGCGAACGTCGCGCCCGCAACCGGCGCCGCGCTCGCTCCGTAGATTGAAGTCGCCGGGTTGCGCATGTTCATGTATGCGGCCGCGAGCGTCAGGCCCGCGTTCGAATACTGCCCACCGAAGCCATACACGCGATTCTGTGAAAAGTCGCCGGGCGTACCGCCGAGGCTGAGCATTGCGCTACCGTTGAAGCCATGCCAGACGGGCGTCTCGTACTTGATCACGTTGCTGATCTTGTTGTAGTTCCACGAGCCGTCTATGTCGCCGAGCGGCGCGCCCAGCCCGCCCGCGACGATCGCGCTCGTACTGAGCGGCACGAAGTAGTCGTTCGTCATCGAGTACTGGCGGCCGAGCCAGACGTTGCCCGAGTTGCCGCTCAAGCCGACATAGGCCTGACGCCCGAACAGCGTGTTCGCGGGCTGCGCCGCACCAGTTTCGATGCTGAAACCTGATTCAAGCACGAAGATCGCCTTCAGATTGTCGCCGAGGTCTTCGACGCCGCGCAGCCCCCATTTGTCGCCCGCACGGCCGCCACTGTAGGTCTGCCACGCGGTCTTGCCACCCTGATTGCTGGACCACGTGAGTGCGCTGTCTACTGCGCCGTACAAGGTCACGCTGCTCTGCGCATTCGCCGTCGCGCACAAGGCCAACGGCACATAGGCCACCCATTTTCTCAAAACTGTCTCCTCGCTTGCTGGGTCGCGCGGCGCGCGCCCGTCTTGTGATGCGGCGCGTCGCCGATTCGATCGAACGCGTCCGTGGGCGAGATGGTCCGCGAAACCGCACGCGGGAAACAGCAGCAATCGGGAACTTCAGAACACGCTTTTCGGAAAGGATCGCGCCACGGGTCCGCGTAGCGAGGCGGCGTGGTTACAGGTAGGCGTCGTCTTCGAGCAGTTCGCCGAGCCCGCGTGTCAGATGGTCGAGCAGGGCGCGAAACACCTTTGGATTACTGTGGCCCGCGGGGCGCAGCACCTTGATCCAGAAGTCCGGCAGCGCAAAGCCTGCGAGGATCTGCACGAGATCGCCCGCCTGCACGCTGGAGCGCGAGCGATAGCGCGGGAGCACTGCAATGCCAAGCCCGTCCACGGCGGCGCGATGCATGGCGTCGATGTCGTTCGTCGAGAACGCCCCGTTAACGGCCACGTCGATAAGCCCGCCCGACTCCGGCTCAACGAAGCTCCAAGTACCGGATGGAGTCAGGTACGAATAGCGCAGGCAGCGATGCGAGGCGAGTTCGGACGGGTGCGCGGGATTGCCATGGCGGCCCAGATACGCTGGCGACGCGTAGACGAGGCGCTTGAACGGGCAAAGCGGAAATTCCTCGACGCCGTCATAGGACACGGGCAGGCCAGAGATGACGAAATCGAAACCCTCGACCACGGGGTCGACTGGCCGGTTTGTCAGCTGCAGCTCGACGTCGACCTTCGGATGTTCGCGGAAGAAGTCGTTGAATATCGTGCCGAGAAAATGATTCGTGAAAGACGAAGGTGCCTTGATGCGCAGGCGGCCGGTCAGATGCGAGCCGTCGTCGTCAGGGCTGCACATCATCCGCTCGTACGCGGCGAGGAAGTCGCGAGCCCGCACGACGGTGTCGCGCCCACTTGCCGTCAGATGCAGACTGCGCGTCGTGCGCTGGAACAGCAGCAGGCCGAGTTCCTTTTCGAGCGCGCTGACGCGCTTGGTCACGACCGATGGCGCGAGGTTTAGCCGCAATGCCGCGCCCGCGAAACTGCCGACTTCCGCAACCGCAAGGAACACACGCGCGTTTTCGACGCTATCCATCCTGTCTCCTTTTGGCGTCGAATGTGCCTGGTTTTTTGGGGCGGGCTGTGTGGTTGCCCGAACGGTCGATATTTTCACATATACGGCAATCGCTGTCTGGACGGCTCTGATGTGATGGACGACTCCCGCTACCCAGCGAGGGGTTTATGCCAAAGTGGAGAAGTCGTGACGTCCACGGCAAAGGAGCGTTCATCATGAATATAGTGACTGTTGGACTGGATCTGGCCAAGAGCGTGATGCAGGTTCACGCAGTGAATTCGCAAGGCGAAATCGTTGTACGTAAGACGCGCGGATGTACTTCGGATTGCCACGCTAGAACCGTGTGTAATCGGCATGGAAGCGTGCACCTCGTCGCACTACTGGGGCCGCGAGCTCACCAAGCTCGGACACACGTTCGGCTGATCGCCCCGCAGTTCGTCCGGCCTTACGTAAAGAGCAACAAGACCGACGCGGCCGACGCCGAAGCAATCTGCGAGGCGATAACACAACCGAACATGCGCTTTGTACCGCTCAAGACGCAGGCGCAACTGATAGTGCTGTCGCTGCATCGCGCACGCGCCGGCCTGGTCAAGCCACGCACAGCACTTGCCAACCAGATCCGCGGGCTTCTTGGGGTGACTTTGATTTCCGTACAAATCTCCGGCCAGACGCACCCAAGCCAGCCATGGGTTCACCTTCTGCCCCCAGATAAAAATCGTGCAAAATCAGTTGGTTGCTGTCTACCCGCGCGCACTAGAACGCGTCAAAGCTCTTTGTAAGCCGCGCAAACTGTCAGATGACGAGATAGGCGCTTATTCGGCTTGGCCCGACACCGCCGAACCGCAGTTCGTCGTGTGCCTCATGATCTTACGTTGAGTCGATTCCAACATCGTCGGCGATCGTGCGCGGAATACGATAGCCTCTAGTCCATTCCGAGCAACGAAGCGATCCGCACAGACGAAGGATGGTCCCGTGCAGACGAACGTGGTGATACATAAAATTAGTATTCCTAATATTATTTTACATAAATCAAATGATCGCACTTTTATTAATTAATGCAATCCTAATTAAAGTAGAAACTCAATCGATTCAAGGAGTGAAGACGTGGCCGACGGCTCGATTTGCGAGAGAAGCACGACCCGGCTCTGACAATGAAGAGCCTCGTTGATCGTCTCATGGTGGCGTGCCCATCAGCGCCACGCCGAGGAACGCCACAACGGAGAGCGAGAACGTGGACAGGCCAATAAAGATCAACAGATTCATTTCTTCGGTGCATGGTAGCCTTACTGCGCGATAGTACTTCGAGCGCGCTTAGGCGTTGCTTAGGGGCTGCGAGGGCGGCGGCAGTTTTCGCGACTCTGTCGCGAAGGCTAACGCGCGCCTCCGACGTTGAACGGAGCGGCTATTCTTAATCGCGCCAGTTCGAGCCGTTTTGCTTTTCGCGCCAAAATCGCCTAGGGTTGACCACTACACGGCATCAACGGTGCCGAGAAAATCTCCTCGGCACCTGAGCGCGGTCTTCGGGTTCGGAGCCGGGCGAAAGGTCGGTGAGAGTGGCGCATTCAACCGGTCGATCCGATTCGGTGCCCATGAACTTCCGCGTCTGACCACTATGCGGCAGGGGCGGCCGTCGAGAAGTGGCGGTTTTAAGGCACCGAAACTGGGTTAATTGCCATCTATGGGCGGCTGCGTCGGGCATCAGGCGGCTAAAACATCGGATCCCTTCTCTCGGATCATATGAAGAAAGCACGGCCCGTCGCTGGATAGCCCGGATTGTTGGCGGATCATCAAAGCATCAAATCGCATGGCGATCTTCGCCCACCGGGCCTATGCTGCACAGGTACGAAGTCGCGAGCACGATTTGTGCCGCTGCAATTGAGAGTCATTCAACGTTTCATCTGCGAATCCCCGTGCTGAAGCCAGAAGACACGCTCGCATTCGACACTGCGGTCGCTGAACTGAACAAGGCAACTCAGGACCTGCAGCGCCTGGAGCATGACCCAACAACGTCCCTCGCTGGGCTCGCGAGGGCGCACGACCGTTATTACCTGTCCCGGCTGGAATGGCTGCGCCGTGAGTGCCAGTTACGTGCGTCAGCAGCGCATCCAGTACCGAAGTTACCGCCGGGCGCCGGTCCAACTGTGATTGTCAGCCACGACAAGTGGGTCCGGGACTCTTTAGCCGTTCTGCTCGGGGTAAAGGGTTACGGGCGGTCGAAGGCACGCGGCTTTGACACCTGGCATGAAGCCTGGCTTGAACCGTCCCAACTGATCGTGCTCGACGTTTCACTATTTTCTCGCGGCGCCTCCGCGTTGCTGGTCGAGGGCTTTAATGTCGGCATCAAAAGACCACACATCATCGCGCTGGTGTGGCCGCAGGACGCGCTGAGTTTCACTGGCAAGGTTGACGAGGTTGTCGCCAAACCACTGGTCCTCAGTGAACTGCTAGACGCGATAGACAGAATCATTGCCGCGGCTACGCCGCCAAACGCATCACGAATGACTGCCGACCGCAGTGCGCCAGGAGCAGCAGCGTCATAGGCGACACGATGGTCCCTGCACCAAATGTATGGCAACGGTCTCAGGAAGAGCGGGCACAACATTGCCGCGTGCGAATGGGCCAGTGCGACTAGCGCCTCAGGACTCGCCCGGGAAAACGCGTGATCTCTCGCGGCGGGCAAAGAGCAGCGCGAAGCCTTATGGTCTGACGATGCGAATCGCGAAATCAATCTGGTCTCAGACGAAATGGCTACCGCGCACAGTTCCTGAACGCAGCGAAGACCTGGAAGGAGCGCGAAGAGGGCGAGACGCGCGCCGACAGCGACGACATGCTGATCTTCGAATACGCCCGCCACCTGCTCGATGAAGCAGGTAGTCGCTCATCGTTTTCTATGGGAGTTCGGTTACCTGTTCGGATACATCTTTTGCTTATTACCGCGGCTCGGAATTTGCGAGTCGAACGACATCTATCCGTAAATCTTCCATGCGGCGGAGAAGGAGATGCCATGAATGAGCGAACCGTTTACATAGGCACGCAGGAATACAAGGTGACTGCTGTGTCGAGCGGCTTGGGGCGCTGGATTGCGCGCATCGTCCATACTGACCACTCGGCTTACCCGATCACCATGGACGTTGCCGATGTTCGTGGTGAATACGGCACGGTTGAAGAGACCCTTGACTCTGGCATCCGTCTTTGCGAGCACATCGCGAAACGCTTCGCGATGCAATGACTGCGCGGCGGCCCCGCGTCGAACATACGTTCACCCCGCTGCGTGCTGTTGACCTGCCATATGCACGATTGCGTGAACAACGTTCATGTCGCGTCTCATTGCATACCATCCTGTGCGGCACGCGTTGCCACACGCCCTGCAGCACCATCTGCAGAGAGTGTAGACTGTGTTTGCTCGGCGGTTTCCGAACCTTCAATGAGGGACGCATTGCCATTTTTGCCATCCCGGACATGCGTCGGCACCCCATAGAGAGGCGGCAGATCGTCGAGCCATGCCTGCTCGCTGCCCGACCACATCTTGCGCAGCATCGTGGGAAAGCGCAGATCGAAGCACTCAGCACTCGCAGCTGCAGCAGGGGCGACTGGGGCGGCGTCGAGCATTCCATCCCGCAGTGGCGGGCACCATCCCTTCGCGCTGGTGCATGACACGGCGGCATCAACGCCAGCCGCGAGCATTGCGCGTATAGGCTTCGTCGGGACCAGTTTCGAGCCTTGCAACCCTTGCGCCGCATCGGAAGGGGCGAGTGCGGCGAGAATCGTGTGCTTGTCCGCCGATTTGTTCATGTGAATGTCTCCCCAGCCATTGGCGCTTTTGGAGAGTTCGCGTAGATTGCTCAAGAGCTTGTCGCCAAGTTGTTTCGTCTCCATTGTTTTCCCCGTGCTCGCTCGTCTCAGTGTGGGTTTGCGATTTCCATGGCGCGTGACTAAATTTGCATTTCAGACGCGATTACTCCATGGAATAGAACCAATGAGCTACTCGCTCGAATACAGGGGTTTTCTGATCGACTACACGCCGATTGAGGTCGAGCGTTGCGTTTTTGGCGCTCAGTGGACCATCAGAAGAAATGACGCTCCGATTGAAGCATTGCCGTTTTCCAGTGGGGACCTTGGATTCCGCGGCGCCGTCGATGAGATGGCGGAAATCGCGAAAAGGGAAGCTATGAGATGGATCAATCAAATGGATCAAACGGATAAGCTGAGCGATCGCAACTGCGAATGATTTAGGTTCCATTGTTTCGTATCCGTCGTATCATCGTTATCAGCCGGTTACCGGATCGCCTGGCGACAGCGTTTTAGGGATTTGGGTATGCTTCCTTGGCTCCCGCAATCTTCGGAGGCGCGCAACATGGAAGCAGACGATCTGCAGGCCGCGTACGATGCTTTCGTCGTGGCGAGAGGCAAATTCGAAGACCAGTCGAATGCAATTGCTCGTGGAGATTCGAGCGATACCGAATTGCTTTTGCAACTGCTCGGTGAACTCAACTTTGCGCAACTGTGCTTCTCGGCTCTCGCGGCGCATATCCCGGCGGAGAAAAGAGAGTCGTGACATTTGCGTCTCTGCCGTTACGTGGTGGGGATCAGGCAGCGGCCGCTTGCGGCGCCCACTCGATCAGTGGTTGATCGCCTCGCACATAGAGCGGGTGCCGCGGCGAGCCGTCTTTTGTCGTGCCTAGACAGCGGATCTGGCGAAGCGGGCCACCGCGAAAGATCTCGTAGACCTCGCGCACCCGTTCGGGCCTGGAATTCGCTCCCCAAGCAAAGACGACCGTCTCGTGCTCGCGCGCTACGGTGCGCAGCCACACATCGTTTTCCGGCCCGACCGGGTCTTCGTGCCGCCACAGATTGGCCGGGCTCGGCGAGCGCAGTGCGTACAGATTGACAACGGAGATGCCAGTGCAACCCCAGCGGTACGCAAACGAATTGCAGCGGCGGATAGTCGGGTCGTCCACGTTCGCATCCGCCGTGCTCGGGTTCAGCATCACAAAGAGGGCCGTCCCAACGCATGGCTGCGAGAATTCAGGACCGGACGGAGCCGGACGCGTGAGAAGGTATCGGTAGGTGCCGCACTGGCTGATAACTGCGCTCATGCTCGTCTCACACGATCGTTTGGGGTTCAAGCTGCTTGCGGACTGTTGCGGCGCGTGACTGCGAGCAACCCAAGAATTTCCGGATCTCAGTCACCGTCGCCCGCAGGGTTCCTGCTGCAATGGCGTTTGTGACTCGGGTCACGTCGTCGGCCTGCTCGACTACTGGCAGGCGAAGCACCGGGGCGGACTTCACGGCGACCGGCTCTGCGACTGGCGCGGCGGCATTACTCTCAGGCGTGACTGTCGTTACTGCATCGACGATACTCCCTTGCTGGGCGGGAGTTACCGCGATTTCAGTAACGGCGCGAGTTTTGGTGACCGGGCGCAGCGCGAGCAGCCAGCAGAAGCACGCGACGGCTTCGAGCACGGCGGCGAAGGCGATGCCGGTTACGAGTTCGGCGCCCGGTGCGGCTACGCCGAAGGCGGTCAGGGCGCCTTCACCGCGCGTTCAAGTTGTGGCAACCGGGGGCATCCATGTTCGGCAATAGCCTATATCTCGTTAGGAATCCAGACTACTTGACATAATCTTAATTATCGCATTTTTGATGGGGTGCGATGCTATAATCGCCAGGCTTCCACGCCGGTTCCGCTTGTCGATTCCCGGCTCCGTCCAGATAATTTCCCATTCGAGCGCAATCGCCAGCGCCCACACGACCCAACGCATGACCAAGGACATGAGCGCTCCCGCATGGGCTGAGGACTATCGCCACTGGTTTGCCGAGCTCAAGCAGCGCGTCGAGCGCGCGCGGCAGCGCGCCGTGGCCAGCGCGAATCGCGAACTGGTCACGCTGTACTGGCAGATCGGCCGCGATATTCTCGACAGGCAGCAGCAACAAGGCTGGGGCGCCGGCGTTGTCGACCGGCTCGCGCGCGATCTCAAGGCAGCTTTTCCCGACATGCGCGGATTTTCGCCGCGCAACCTCAAGTACATGCGCGCGCTGGCACAGGCCTTCCCGCAGCCGGAATTTGTGCAACAGCCCGTTGCACAATTACCGTGGTCACACGTCGTGACATTGCTGGACAAGCTCAACGACGAGACCCAACGGCTCTGGTATGCGGAAAAGTCGCTCGAGCATGGTTGGTCGCGCAGCGTGCTGACCATGCAAATCGAGACGGCCGCCCATGCGCGTGCCGGCAACGCCGTTACGAATTTCGCCGACCGGTTGCCGCCACCGCAGTCCGATCTCGCGCGCGACGCGCTGAAGGATCCGTATATCTTTGACTTCCTCGGCCTGGCCGAGAACGCCCAGGAGCGCGACATCGAGCGCGCTCTCACCCAGCACATCACCCGCTTCCTGCTCGAACTGGGCGCCGGCTTCGCGTTCGTGGGGCGGCAGTACCGGCTGGAGGTGGGCGGTGACGAGTTTTTTGCCGATCTGCTTTTCTACCATCTCAAGCTGCGTTGCTATGTCGTCGTCGAACTGAAAACGACGCCGTTCAAGCCCGAATATGCTGGCCAGCTGAACTTCTACCTGTCCGCAATCGATGCACAGGTCAAGGCGCCTGAGGACCAGCCGACCATCGGGCTGCTGCTGTGCAAGGAAAAGAACCGGCTCGTGGCGGAATATGCGCTGCGCGGCGTGGCCAAGCCAATGGGTGTCGCTGAGTACCAACTGATGCGCGAGGTGCCACCGTCGCTAGAGACTGGACTGCCGACCATCGATCAGATCGAGGCCGAACTGCGTCCTGATCTGCCGGACGGCACTGTGTAAACATCGCCGGGCACCGCCCACGCCGCTTTCACCAGCAGGTGCTAGCGCCGGAGACTGAAAAGCCGCAGCAACTCGTCGCGCAACGCCGAGATATCGAGGACATGCTGCGCCCGCGTCACGGCCACGTAGAGCAGGCGGAGCTCGTCGTCGTCCGGCATTGGGCTGCCGTCGGCACCGCGCAGGCGGAAATCGCTGGCCACCTTGACCCGCTTCCATTCGAGGCCCTTGGCACGGTGGACGGTCGAGATCACATAGTCGGCGGCGCCTTCCACCGCCGAGCGCTGCGCCAGCGCCCGCAGATAGCCGGTACCCAGTTCGTCGACGATCCGCACAACCGGCAGCAGGTCCTGACCAAACGCACTGCGTGCAAACGCCTGTGCGTCGCTCCACGTTTCGAACAGCGAAAACGCCGCCGGGCGGAACGCGCGCTGTCCGGCCAGCAGCCGGTCCGCGCCGTCAGCGTAGGCGAGGATCTCCGCCGGACTCATCCGGATCGCCGGTCGATGTCCCGCCTCAAGTCCTGCAGCGAACTGCCAGATCGCCGTGACGTTCTTCCGGCACAGGATCGCGTCGACCGGCGCTGCCAGCGCGGGATCTTCCACCATGATCGAGCCGATGGCTTCCTGTCCCCGGATGGGCGTGCGCTCACCGAGCAGTGCAAGCAGGCGGCTGGCGAGCGCCGCGAACGTGACGCCAAAACGGAACGATTCCGTAAGCGCGCACTCGGGCGCGTCGATCTGCGCCATCGCATTGATCGCGCCCCGCCACTCGTAGATTTGCTGGTAAGGATCACCCACATAGATGATCTGCGCGTGGCGCTGCCGGCCAAGCACCGAGAGCATGACACCATCGCTGTCCTGCGCCTCGTCGAAGAGGATGTAGTCGGCTTCGATGCGAGGCTCCGAGAACGCCCAGAGTTTCAGGAGCACATCCGGCGAAATCGCGCCCGCGGCGTGCGCTGCCGCGCCCTCTTCCCACAGGCGTCCGACGTAAGGCAGCAGCCAGGTGCGCAGTTGGGCGGCCACCGCTTCGTCAATCTTTTCATCGACAACAATATGCCGGGTTGCCGGCTGCCGTCCGCCGAAGTAAAGATGTTCCGTTTTGCGAAGTAAAGTTGAACCTACGCTGAATTTAGGGGAATTTCAGCATCGGATAGGAATTATTATCCATATAAATCAAATTGTTGCGATACTCGCGAAGTAAAGTTGAGATCTTTCGCGACTCTTGGTGGGCACTGATTTATGTAGCCGAGTCTCTAGCGTCCAGGGGCGCCAAACGCCTGATCGAACTGCCTTGCCCGTTTGACCTCGTCGCCGTGGAGGTAAATCGATGTCGTCGATATTGACGAATGCCTCAGGTTGTCGCGCACCATGATCAGTTCGGCCCCGCGCGCGAGCGCGATTGATGCGTGCGTGTGGCGCATCCAGTGCGGGCTCGCGCGGCGCAGCTTTTCCGCCGTCGCAGGCCGCTCATCCTTAATCGCGTCGGCGACCAGCACGAAGAAGCGTCGCAGCACGCGTCCGAGCCGCGTGGTTTCAATCCCGGTTCCATCCTCTGCGAGGCTGGCGATGATCACCGTTGCTGGATCCCACCGTTCGCGCGTGACCGGCAACCGGCGTTGCACCAGATACTGATCGAGTGCCATACGCGCCAGCGTCGGGAGCGCGACCTTGCCCGTCTTGCCACCCTTGCCGACAAGGTGCAGCCAGTGATCACCCTGTTCGTCGATGCGGATGTCGCCGAGCGTGGCACCTGTCAGTTCACTGGCCCGCAGGCCGGTCGCATACCCGAAATCCAGCAGGAAGCGAAGGCGCTGGCCGGCCGCCTCACTCCAGCCGTAAGACCATTCAAGACCATCGGCGATCGTGCGGAGCAGCAGCCATTCGCCTTCAGTAAAGCCGCGGGTGACGTCGAGGCCCGCCTTCGCGCTTCCTCGCACCTTGACGCCGGCGAACGGGTTCGCGAGGACGTAGCGCTGCTCGACCAGCCAGCGGAACAGGGCTGCAAGTACGGTGAGTGCGTACGCGGCAGAGCGCGTCGATAGTGGTCCGCTGAACGGTCGCCATTCCACGCTTTGTCGCGACCGCGACGGCCCGACCCAGCGTTCGCGTGGCGTCGGCCGTCGCAGGAACGCGCGGTAGGCGATCGCGTCGTCAGTGGTCAGCGACGACAACGCGCAGCCTCGCTCGACGATTGCCCACAGGATCAGGCGTTCCGCCTCCTTCCGGTAGGCGCGCTTGGTGGCGGCGGACTCGTGCAGGGACAACCACGATTGCACCGCCTCGTAGTCGTTCGATGCCTTGAGCAAACAGACGTGCCGTGGTGCGCGAAACAGTCCTTGCGAGCCGTCGACCTCGTGCGGCAGACGCAGCTGTTCCCATGGCACGACCGGTCCGGAAGGTGCTACCGCAACCAGCACACGGGCACGTTCAGTCAAAGCCGGATGGGCCGCAAAAAATGCTTCGACATGGCCTGCCCCTGCCGTGCCGAGTCCGGCGATCGCTGTCCACCAGCGCCGCCGGCGCGGAATCCGCACGGTCAGGTCTGCGAGCGTCCGGATCCCGTGCGTCCGCAAAGCGGCAACCACCCGCGGTGGCAACCACTGGTCGACGTCGTCGGCGATGGACGGCTCCGGTGACGGCAGGTTGCGCAATGTCTCGATCGTGTGCGCAACGGTATCTGCCGACGCTGTCGATCGCTCGTCGAATGTTTCTGCCAGGTCGGCCCGGTGACGACTCGTCGCGAACGCGACCAGTGCGCGCCGGATGCGTCCGAGCATGCCGCGGGCAGACATCCCCGGCGCCTTGCGGTCGCCCAGATACCGTGCAACAGCCGCGCGTGCGTCAAGTCCAGCGTACCATGCGCGCAGCGCCGCCAGTTCGGCGTCGTCGGGGAACCCGGTGGGTTCGGTTTCGCGTGTTTTCATGACCTCCAGTTTAGTCCAGATTTGATGCTGGACCGATAAGAAAAGTTATCGGTCTAGTTGCGCTTCCGTTCGTCCCGCGGTGCTTCCTCGCTTCACAGAATGCCGATGCTATGCAAACGTTGGTCGAAGCTGTTCGCTGCGTGCCGTACTCCACTGGCTGGTTGAATACAGCGTGACCTGCATTGAGGCGGGTAGCCGCGCCGTGGCCGTTGCACCCTATGCCCCTTTGGCTCATCTACCGCGAGCAGCCCGCAGCCCCCGCGTTTGTGAGACCATTAGATTCATTGATGCCGTTATCGACGCAAATAGTAGCGCTCTCGTACCCGAAGGAATTGCCCTCTGATGCTTAGCCCGCGCTGAGGGCTGTAGCCAAGGTCCGCTTCAGGGAGATGCCGTATGCCCCTAGCCGATTTCATTGATGCGAACATTGACCTCCTCCTTGCTGACTGGGTGGACCAGGCCCGTCGACTTGGCGCTGCACCGACAATATCGACGGCGCACCTCCGGGATTCGGCGCAGCGGCTGTTCATGTGCATCGCGCAGGACATGCGCACATCGCAAAGCGACACGGAACAGTCGGCGAAAAGCTACGGCGAACGCCCCGCCAATGCGCCGGCCATGATCCGCGAAGCGCGCGCGCATGCGGAGCAGCGGTTCGAACAAGGTTTTTCGCTCAATGAATTGATTGCGGAATACCGGGCGTTGCGTGCCAGTGTGGTTCGACACTGGCTGGCCACGGGGACGTGTGGCGGGGTGGAAGCTCTGGCCGAGCTGGTGCGCTTTGACGAGGCGGTTGACCAGGCGCTGGCCGAATCCGCGTCCCGTTACTCATCCGAGGTGGAGCGCACACGCGATCTTTTTGTCGGCATCCTTGCGCACGACCTGCGTACCCCGCTCGGGGCGATCGCAATGTCCGCACAGTATCTGTTGCAGGCGGAAGAAATCCCCGTGCAGGTGCTGCGCGTCAGCGCCACCGTGCAGCGCAGCGGCGCGCGGATGCAGCGCATCATCGAGGATCTTGTGGATTTCACACGTACGCGCCTGGGCGGCATGCTGCCGGTCCATCTCCAACCGGCCAATGTTGGAAATATCTGCCGGCAAGCGATCACGGAAATCGAAGCGCTCCACCCCAACGAAACCGTGCGCTGGCTGTCAGACGGTGATCTGTCCGGCAACTGGGACGGCATTCGGCTCGGCCAATTGCTCACGAATCTGCTGCAAAACGCAATCGATCACGGGCGAGCCGGAAGCCCTATCACGGTTACCACTCACGGGCTTGACGATGCGGTGCAGCTCTCAGTCTTCAACGAGGGTGAGCCGATTTCAGCCGCCGCATTGAAGTCAATCTTCGATCCGCTGACGCGCACGCCGCTGGACGCGGAACCACGCCGCGCCGGTGCGGGGTTGGGGCTGGGGTTGTTCATTGCTCGCCAGATTACGCTGGCACACGGTGGTACCCTGGAAGTGAGATCGGAGAACGACGGCACGACGTTTACCGCGACGCTGCCGCGCGACAGCTCGCGAACGGTGTGAACGTGAGCCCTTGTGCCCTGCGATCAAGTTGACTACGCGAAACTTGCGGACACGGGCAGATATGCGCGGACTACATTTCGCTTACACAGTGCTCTTCAACCCAGCCCACTGCACGCTCGCGCGCAAAAGCCAGAGCCTCATTCTCATCGATGAAATTTTCATCGAGGCAGAGGTCGTGAACATCGTCTTCGAGTGAACCATCTGACGCCGGAACGAAGATTCTCGCATTGGCCACAATTTTCCCGTTATCGATGCTTGCGCTCGTGCTGATCAGGCAAGAACGAACAATGAATTGCATGGCTGGCTCCGGAAGGTTTTCGCATGACGAACGGCGATGCGCAAATAACATGCGCAGCACAAAATGCAAGCGTCCGCATAATGCTATGCATGTGCTGAAATCGACTTCCCGCACCGGGCTGACAAGGACGCCCCATATCCGAGACGTGCCCTTGGCGCGCGCTGCTTCCGATTCTGGCGCCGCTCTACGCGGCTCCCGGTGCTTCCTGCTGCCGCAGCTGGTGTGGACCGCTTCGAACTGCGCTTCACGCTGTGGGCAAGATGTGGTCTGGCAGCGCGGTGTAGGCATGGCTCGACGAGTTGCCACCTCCTTATGAGGTGCCGACGCACGCCCGGGATGGCAACAATGGCTATGCGTCCCTCCTGGTGGGAGCAGCACCCGTCGAGCCAGTTCAGTCTACACCTAGGCAGCCTTACGAGCGTGCAGGTTTGGAAACTCCCGCGAACTTACCCACAGGTGCGGTCGCGCAGTTGACGTCAGAGACTATCGGCAAACCTGTACAAAGGATGAGCGTAAGCGGTCCATAAAAGACACCGTCCATCGACGAACAGAAAGTAGGTGTCCACGCTGACACCGCCACATTGACTCTGGTGATCGAGGGCAGCCAAGGACCTCAGGTACCAATTGTGATTGACGAGAAACGCGACGAGCGACGTACGAAGCCGCTCGCGACAAGCTGGTCAGGGTGTCCAGGACGTCCGGCGTGTCGATCGCATGCACGCGACGAAACATGACTTAAATCCGAATCTGCGCCCTTTGATAAACTGCCGCCAAGGCGGCGCTGCGGTCCACGCCGTGCAAACTCACACAGACAGAGAAGAATGCCATGCATAAGAATGTCATACGGACGCGCACCCTACGGACTGCGATCGGCCTGCTGGGCCTGCTAATTATGCATCCGGCGTTAGCTGACGGTCCGTCATCCTATGACGACTGTATGCTGATCGGTTTGCGCGATGCCCGCAGCTCTATTGCATCGAACTATATACAGCAGTCATGCTACCAACTGTATCGAAACAGTGAAATGCTGTTGCCACGTGAGAGGGCGTACCACGAGTGCATTCTACAAAATATGCCAGGCGCTAGAGAGGAGTTCGCGATCCTGCGTATCAAAGCGATCTGCGCTCGGCGGGGGCAGCTGTAAGCCCACCATTGAGCGAGCACAATGACCGCTCCCCCACCGGCAGCAAGCCAGCCCCCGCGTACGGGGGGCTGGCTTGGCAGGCGCAACCTAGAAAAGCCCCGCCGGCTGCGCTGCATCGTCCCAACTGAAGAGAATTACCTCCTTGCGCGCCGCCTCGCGCCCACAGCCGCCGACCGTGTAACAAATGTCGACGGTTTCGATATGGATGAGCGACGCAGAGCGCGATGTGCTAGCCGAGCGAGCGCGGCAGGTGGAGGGCGGCCACGCAAGACGATCAGAATTCTCCTGGCGACATGGCACTCGCCGCTGCCTGCTACGCGTTCCAAGCCTTTCAGTGCCTCACAACATCTTTCTGTGGCCGTGGCCTGCGCTATGGTGGAGGCCATCGACACCGGGGCGCGAGCCAACGCTCTGATCATCGTGGAGATCGAGCGCATTGACTGCGCGGGAGGTAAAGCGTGTTCATCTGTGACAAGCGTGTGGGGCCTTTGAGCAGTTATTGCACCGCGAAACGCTTCGCCATGTGCTTGCAAAGGCGGACGCCGGAATCAAGGGTCTCTTCAACTGTTCCGAAGTCACCTTGAATATCGGCAACCTCCATGGTGGCCGGGCAAGCCGCGTGGTCAGTGTGGACGATGCGCGCAATCCAGCGCCCCAGACCGCTCGACACAGCGATCACCTTGTATTCCTGGGCGCCTATGCAAATGGTTCGGTCGTTCATGACTTAACTCCTTTCCCCCGGCGGGAAGATTTACCTATGGCTGTCCCTCGATGCGCAAATTCCGAGCCGCGATAGGCATCAAAGGACGTATCCGAACAGGTAACCCATTCCCATCGACGGGGACCGAATCACTCAAGGCAAGTGCTTGGCGTCAGCACATGGGCGGGGGTACTGCGCCCGATGGAGCCGACCCGGTTAGCGCCCTATTCGTGATCAAGCCGTGGCAGGTCCGCGAGCGTTCGACCCGCATCGGAATCAGCGACCACCATTTCAATGCCTTCGCGTCCAGCCTCGTCGATAACGCGTCGGACCTCTGGGCCGGCGACACGCTGTCCATCCAGTGGAAAGACTGTTACTACGGTGTCGCCCTTAGCCAGTGCATCCACCACTTCGATTACAGGCGATGGGTGCGGAGCGACCTCAAATTGTTCTCCACTCATGGACACCTGGCCCCAAAGCACGTGTGTGACCCTTTGCGAATTCCCGGCCATCCGAACCGCAGTTATAGCGTGTACTGTCATCGCTTTTCCTCCCCTGTTAGGGAAATCCTAGCACGAGCGCAACGATCAGCCATTTCGGCATTTACCGGTACCGCGAGTTGGCGACGCACCTTCGCCGACGGTCGTCGAGACGCATTCTGGAAGCATCGCTATGCAGTCATTGGCTGCGTGACTGAGGCAACAATGAGCGTGACTCGCGCCGCATTCGAAATCATGTCAGGTGTCGTTTGCAGTTTCTCTATGCAGGGCAACACGCGTGCGGGGATCTGCAACCTCCGGCACATGCATGTCGGGAAAATCCAGCCAGAGCAGGCGAGCTGGGAAAAGCAGCGGCGAGAGGACGTAGCAGCCGTTTTCCTGCATCCCGGATGAGATTGCACACCACGCGTTCCAGGTTTGACCCAGAGCGTGAACGAAATGGCGATGCAGCCACTCCTGCGGGGCGACTGAGGGCGGCAAATGGGCGGGCATGAAGGCCAGCCATTCAAGCAATCCAAAAGGCGGATAATTTCCCTGGCAGCGCGTGAGTGTCTGAATGCTGAAGCGCCGCTCCCAGGTCAGGCGCCATCCCAGCAGGGCAATCGATCGGGCAGAGGTATTGCCGTCGCACAGCAACAACCCGAATTCGGGCGAATGGCGAACGGAGCCGTCCTCTGGCTGTACGGGCCGGATTGAACGCGCCAGACGGCGCACACGATTTTTCCGGATCTTTCTATAAATGGCGCACAGCGTGACGCATGTGTGGTCGACGTGTGGCCAATCGGCTGCCCAGGCACAGCGGGACGGCTGCCGCACTGCCGGACGAGAGCCGCCCCCGCTTCGTGCACTGGCGCCAGGTACGGGATCGACGCTGGGCAACTCTGGCGGACTGCGAAGGTGTCGCTCCAGTTCGCCGATAAACGCTAGGCGACGGGGAATATCCGAGCACGCCTGGATTTCGTCGCCGGGAAGATACTGTCCGGCCTCGTCGCGGATACGCCGCCTGCCTGGACCGAGCAACTGTAAATACCGGAAGAAGTAGTCGTGCCATGCGCGCAGGCGATCCAGCCCGGTCGTCTCGGTACCGGCATTTGCGAGCAGGTGGCGAAGCGAGGCAGCGGCGAGCAGCGAGCGGCCGCAGGACGGGCAGGCGTACGGATGGCGTACGAGGCCCGCGCCGAGGCGGTAAGCGAGCGGTTGTCCGCAACTGGTGCAGGCCTCACACAGCTCACATCCGTGAATGGGGCAGCGCCGGAACGCTGTGAACTGAAAAAGCGTTGCATGAAAGCCTGTCGAAGCGCAGGTCAGGCAGAATCGCAACGACGGGCTCGCCGCATCGAGCAGTGAATCGCCGCGATTTGCAGTGCAAAACGAATGTTCAATGTCGTGCAATCCGATATGCAGGGTGTCGGCCAGGTCGGTGAGCCGGAACGCATCGGCCGCCCGGAGGTCAATACCCTCGCCCGTATTGATGGCTGGCAGGATCGCCAGCGCCTCGCCGAGTTGTGTCCAGCTCAGGCGGTTGAGCAGCTGAAATTTTGCGAACCGCGACCATGCAGACTCGACCTCGCAGGTCCATGCCGCACGCGTCGTATACGTTGTCCTGTGAGCGACGGAGATCGGATTGCGCTCCTGCCACGGCAACGTTCCAGCCACCGGCCGGGCATCATCACTTTCTGGCGCGGACATAGCCGGACACGTCGACGCCTTCGTCCCAGATTGCCCTGGAAAAGGCGAAACTGGTGGAATCGCGCTGTGCATACTGATAGAGGATGTGCTGGACCGCGCGTGTGAAGAATTCCATCGGTATCTCCAGTTCCCCCACCAGCTGAGCCCGTTTGTGGGCGTCGTCGAACGCTTCCCATGCGGCACCGCCTTCGGCGGCCAGGCGCATGCCGGCGCCCCAGGCACGCGGGAAAAAGAAGCGCGTATGCGTCCAGCCGGAGTTCTCGGGATATTCGCCCTGATCGTATCCCTGCAGGCAGGCTGAACACTCGTGTGCGGAACGCACGCCGTGAAAGGGAAGTTCCTCCGTCATGAAACGGGCGACAATCTGTTCTTCTCCGTCGCGTTGGAAAATGCTCTTCCTGGCCCGCAGCGAGGGCTGGCCGACGAGCATTGTCACAAGGCGTACGCCTTCGAGTTCCAGTTCGTCGTGAATGTCGCGCAGCCACTCGAACTCCGAACTGCCCAGATGCTGGGCTTCGTCGAGGAAAACGAGGATATCGCTGCTGTGCGATTGATCGGCGATTTCCAGCAATCGTTGCGTGAGCCGGTGCCGCAGCTGTGTCGGATCGCGTCCGGAACTCGCCTTGTGCCGGGCCATGGTCAGCAGCGCGCTGAAGAAAGCCGTCTCGGTCGCAATGCGCTTGTGCTGGCAGCGCATGCGCAGGATCGGCAGGGCCGGGCGCTGTGAAGCGAGCAGTGATTCCAGAAAGAGGATCGCATAGGTCTTGCCGACCCGGGAGCGGGCGTAGACCATCGCTCCAGTACGCAACGACAGGCAGCGTACCAGCAACGCATAGAATTGCGCGATCGATGGGGTCGGGATGCGATATCTGCGCAGCACAACCGGATGTTCATCGATCGGCGATGGCCGTAATGAGTCGGTCGCCATGGTCAACGAAAAATCTGCCCCTTGCCGAGCTCGGGCAGGCTCACGGCAGGGATATTGTCCGATTCCGTCGATGCTGGTGCCGCCGCGATTTCGTCACGCCTGTCGCGCTGCTCAACGGCACGTGCAGCTTCGGCGACGCGATGGGGCATTCGCCGTCGTTGCGCGCGGGATTTGCGTCGCTGATACTTGAGGTAGGCCTCTACGGGATCGGAGAGGTCTCCGTAGTCGATTTCCTTCAGGCGCTTCAGCCTCAGGATTTCCTGTCGAAGCCGCAACGAGTGAGGTGTCTGGTCCCAAGGCCTGGCCGCCCTGAGCGGACCGATTTCCTCACCGCTGGCGAGAAACGCCGTCACGACACGCATGTCCTCGGGATCGAAGTATATTCGCAACGGCTTGCCGATCCGGCCGGCTGCTTCTCCGAGCACGCCGCTGGAATACCGGACGCCGTAAAGGTTGACATAGGGACGCACGCCGCGACGCAGGTTGCCGCGAACAATGGCCTCATGAACGGGCTGCAGCAGCATCAGGTTTTGCCGATAGCGTTCGGCAAGTGTTCGCCATAGCCCGCCAGGCTTCTGTGCGAAATGCTGCATCATCTCAATGGGGGAACGCCCGCCCAGGCCGTCATGCGGTGTTCCGTTGTAGTTCGCGAAGCTCACGTCGAGTAATTCGGCAAGCTCTTCGCTGCTCACGAGAAGGCTGCGGTTTCCGTCCGGATCGCACAGGGCCCGCCGCACATCCTGGGCGCTAGAGCCTGTTGTACCGGGAAGCCGATGCGACAGCGTGCTGCCGACGGTGCCGAAGAACCGTTCGATGTACGGCCGCTCGTTGGGCTCCGCGTAGGGGCCGGCATCGACGTGGCTGCCGATCATGTCGCATACGGTGGCGAGTGTCTCGCCGGCAAGGTGGCTGCGCGCGTTGTCGTAGCGTAACCAGTCCCACGTCGCATATTCGGCGTCGCGAACGGCCTCACTGATGAACCCGGCGCGCGATTCGTAACGCAAACCGGCGATCGAGAATGTAGTCCGCTTGCGGCGGGGTTGCAGTGCGTTCTGTACGGTCCGGATGACGTCGTGCCGGTTGTATTCGGTGGCCAGCGCGAGGTGCCAGCCCAGCACCGCCCGTGTACAGACATCGAGGACAACGAGCAGCCACACGCGCTCGAGTTCGATATCCCTCTCGAGTCCGATGGGATCCGTCATCCGGATGTGCAGGCGGATATCCAGTTTGTGTCCGTCGAACTCGACTGCTTCGAACGGACGCGTGACCGGCGGGCGCGACATCTGATCCGGTGGAGGGCGAAGTGGCTGGATGCGCTGCGCGCCTGCGGCTCGCGCCGCCTGCGCGAATGTCTGGTTTGCCACCAGGCGCCGGATGGCTGCAGCCAGGCTGCGGATGCCCTGAAGATCCTGATTGAAGGGATAATGCCTGCCTGTCAGATTCAGCTCGCGACAGCGGTTGAGAAATTCCCGGTGCGTCGCACGCAGGCCGCGCAGTTCGCCACGCGCGCCGAAGTGCACCTTGTGTAGCTGGATCTGCCTTTGCAGGAACTCGACCAGCACCTCATGCCGCGCGAGCAACTGCGCCATCGCGCCTGCCGCGCCGCCCCGATTGCCGGGGATGCGCGATTGCATGGGCCGGGTCCGCACATAGCCCCGCGTGCGCACGTGAGGTACCAGCGCGCGGAAGCCCTGGATACGCCCGTCGTCATGCAGCGTGGTGCAGCGGGCGAGCAGGCGGTACAGTTGCGCGCGCCGGATGCCGGTCGCACTCTCGATCAGTGTCAGGCTGCGGTTTTCCAGATACTGACGGATCGCGTGTTCACGGCGAAGAAAAATCGTCCGGCGCGCTTCGGGCAGTGCAGACGCATCGACTGTCGGCCAGATGTGCAGATCACGCAGCTCCGGGGCGAGAGCCCGACGCGTAAGGCAGTCCGGCGCTTTCACTTTCCGCCCTCTGTCGCGACAACCTGCCTGAAACGCGTATGCCTGTTCAGCTCGCCGGTGCGCAGATCCGGGCTCACAAGCCGACCGCGTCGAGTCAGATCGAAGACAGCGGTTCGCGTCAGGACTGGATCGGTTGGCAGTGCGTCGTACTCGATGGCGTACAGAGCCTTCGGCAACGTTACGCCGTGTTCGATCCGGTCAAGGAAGTCGCTTGATATAAACCGGCCGTTGCTCGTGACATACGGCAACATGCGCAGCCAGTTGTCGATCCACACGCGGTGCGGCTTAAGCACATCGGCGTTCACGGTCGTGATGGGCAGTGGATCAAGAATTTCAAGCGCGTCGGCATCGATCGCGGCGAGGGGGGTGGTTTCCACCACAACGAACTCGGTGACGTCTTTCCGGCGAAGCACGAAGTCCGCAATACGGGGTTTCCGGTCGACAATAACGTGTCCCGGATACTCGCAAAATGTCAAAACCGAAGCGTACGACTCCATCATCGCCCAGAAGTCGACAGCCGCATGCGAATAAAGCGAAAGGCGTCGGGCAAGCTTGGGGCTCCAAACGTGGAACTGGTGCGTCCACTTCGAGCGCTGAATGGCGATCGGGTGAAAGTCAAACTGTAGCGCAGGATCGACCGGAGCCACCATCACTCCTCCGCAACGTTCCAGATTTACTTCGCTTCGTCAACAAGATCCGAGTTTAGTTCGCATTCCCGGAAAGTAAATCTATGGTCCGCCCCATTTTTGCAACCCTGAACATCGATATCGCGTTGGCTTGCCTAAATCTATGGTCCGCCCCATTTTTGCAACCCTGAACATCGATATCGCGTTGGCTTGCCTAAATCTATCCGGCGTCGTTGTGGGGACTGCTCCCCGCGCCACGATGATATTCGCGCCTGAGGATCCTATAAAGTTGAGCGGCTTTGAGAAGCCTCTTTACTTTCCAGGTTGTTCGTCAGGCCGGTGTGCCGTTCACGTCATCAAGTTTCAGTCGTCGCAAAACCAGTGGGGTGTTTTGTTGATAACAATAAAACTGCGTTCTTTTATCTTGTGAGGCCCGAGAACTCTGCATTGAACGTGGTATGGCGTGCAACGATCGCCCACGCGGTTCGGGCCAGCTTGTTGGCAAGTGCGCACGCCACCACATTGGAATGCCGTCGTGTCAGCATCGTGCGAACCCATTCGGCCAGGCGACCGGTTTGCTTCTCTAGGCGCTGCATGTAGGCTCGGGCGCACAGCACCAGCAGGTACCTGAGGTGCTTGTCGCCTCGCCGGCTGATCCCGAGCAGGTTGGACCTTCCACCTGTGCTGTATTGGCGTGGAACAAGACCAACCGATGCCGCGAAGTCGCGACCGCATCCGTATTGTTTCCCGTCGCCCATTTCTGCGGCAAGCACGCTTGCGGTGATCGGTCCGATTCCGGGGATGCTCATGAGTCGCTGCCCGGTATCGTCGTCAGCGAGTTGCCGGGCAAGCTCGCAATCGATCTCACCTATCTGCTCCTGCAGGTACTTAAAGTGCTCGTGCAGCCGTTCGAGAACCGCAATCAGCCGCGGCGGCAAAGCATGCAGAGTGAGAAGCTCTGGTAGTCTTACTATGCCGGTCCTGCCAACTGGCAGGCTGACGCCAAACTCGAGCAGGAAGCCGTGCATCTGGTTAATCGTCCTCGTACGATCCCGCACCATCGATTCACGCACGCGATGCAGGATCGAAAGCGTCTGTTGCGACTCGGTCTTCGGCGTCACGAACCGCATTGCCGGTCGCGATGCGGCTTCGCAAATCGCCTCGGCATCGACGAAGTCGTTCTTGTTTGATTTGACGAAAGGCCGTACGAACTGAGGCGAAATCAGTTTGACCTCGTGGCCAAATGTGGCCAGCTTGCGAGCCATGTGATGAGAGCCGGCGCACGCTTCCATGACGACGGTGCAGGCCGCGTGAGTCGCGAAGAATTCAACCAGCTGCTTGCGCCCCAGCTTCTTGCGAAACACGGCCTTGCCGTTTTGGTCTTGACCGTGAAGGTGAAAGCTATGTTTGCCAAGATCGATTCCAACGAGCGTCGCGTGGTCCATGATGGTCTCCGGTTCCGAATGAGCTCCGTCAGGGTAACCTAGCCGATGAGGCGGGGCGGACCATGTCATTAGTTGAAGACACGGGCGAGTTGGCTTACCGCATCACGGGGCTTTCTTTGGGGGAGGATGAAGCAACATCACTTCGCGGGACGACTGAGGAGAGCCGCTGATGAACGATCCACGAGACGGCAACTCCGCCGCACCGGACGCCATGGGCCGGACTGAAACTTGCTGCCTTCAGGAGGTCTGGGAAGCAGTACGGGAACGGAGGCACCATGGAACGGGAACTCAAACTGAGGATCGCCTCCGGGTATCTTGCCAAACTGCGCCGGGCGCCTCTGCTCGCGCATGGCAAGCCCCGCGCCAGTCCAGCCAGGCTGCTGACCAGCACCTACTTCGATACGCCGGAACTGGCATTTCACCAGTGCGGAGCGTCGTTGCGAATACGTGGCGTCGGTCAGGAGCGAATCCAGACATTGAAGCTTGACAGCCCGGCGCAAGCGGGAATGTTCGACCGGGACGAGTTCGAAATGCCGGTTGATCGCGACACGCCAGACCTGACGCTCCTGCGTGACGCATTACCCGCCGATACGGATTGCGGCAGGCTCGTTCGGGATGACGTCGTTGCCGCCAGGCTTGCCCCTTCGTCACCCGGATCAACCGGTCAACTATCGCGTTGCGCTCGTCGGCAGAAGACAGAATTGAAGTGGCGCTCGATGACAGTACCGTTGACGCGCCTGCGGGATCCGTGCGCGTTGCCGCAGTCGAACTGGAGCTTGAGCAGGGCCAGCCACAGGCGCTCTATGCCGTGGCGCTCGAACTCCTGCGCACGGCGCCGCTTCGCATCGACCGCCGCAGCAAGGCGGATGTTGGCTACGGACTACTTGTCGCCGAGCACGACGAGTGCATGAAAGCCCGGCCTGTCCGTCTCGGGAGGCGCGATTCTGTCGAGGAAGCGTTCCCACCGGGCCACGCAATCGCCGCGCGATGCGGCGAAGGCCCTTGCCCCCATTGCAAGATCGCTTCGCTGTGTTGATGTTTGCAGCAGGCATTGCCGTGGCCTACGGCGCGGCAGCCTTTCCCTGCGTTTCACGCTGGCGCGCGAAGCGACCCTTCCCGACCCCGCGGCGAAGCCGTGGCAAAGGTGGCCGGGAACCAGTCACGACGTGGTGGGCAAGCCTTCCATATCAGGATTCCTCACGTTTGGAGACTGGACAGCGACCGCGGTTATGGCCGCCGAGGCCGTGTGAAAACGCATGGATCGCCTAAACTGAACGTCGGCCACTTTCAGTCATTCGACGTCTTTCCCTGGATCACCGACAATTACCCCGGGGCGCCTCTTGACCGAGTCCTGACCCGGCGAATCCAGCCAGCTTGCGAAAAGACTCAACGAACGGACAGAAGCCAATGATTGAGTGTCTCTACGGCGACCTGAACGTTGTAGCCTACCGTTCCGGTTCTTTTTCCACCACTGGTCATGGAACGAGAATCCGGGTCGGTAAGCGACAACTGCCTGTCCGGCTCTTTCTTCAATTGCTATACAAAGCATCATTTGATCGTCGAACACGACGTGACGAATGATTGCGGTGACCACGGACAAACTCGGCAGAATCGCTGCTTCGGCGAAGAAGGCGATGGGTAAGCCCAAGCTGAAGGTACTGGCTGATCGGGGCTACTTCAGCGGTCCGGATATCCGCGCATGCGAGCTGGCCGGGATCACAGCGTATCTCCCGAAAACCCTCACTTCAGCGTCAAGGAAGAAAGGACTCTTTACCAAGCGCGACTTTGTCTACGTTCCAAGCTCCGCAGCACTGGCTAACGCCATCTTCGAATGCGACCGGTGGATCAGCCATTCCTTGAGTGCTGTGATCGTCCCGCCCAGTATCACCCCTTTGAGGCCTGACGCGGCCGATATGATGGCCGACACGCTTCCACTTTCCATTCCGTCTCTCCAGACGTTGAGGCGCTGGTGTTATCGCTGGGCCTTCTGAACGTTGTTCTTTTCCGCTTCGAGGCGCTTATTGTGGTTTTCGCGCGCCTGATCGCTCTGTTTCAGCGCCGTCGCGAGCCTTTGGGAGATTGGCCCCACAGCGGCATGTTGGGTCGGGTATATGTCATCGAAGTCGAAACGCTCAACGCAGATTTGAGCTTGCTTCATGCTTTGTTCGACCGCATGCAGGATCACGTTGAAAATATTAATGGCTTGCTGGGACTCTCGTCCGTGCCAGTCGGTGACGGTGCTTACCAGAACATGCAGTGAATCATAAAGCTCTACCAGTGCAATGGCATCGTCTCCACGTAGGTTGTGGAACTGCGGAGCGCTTGGGTAGAGAACAGGCATGATAGGCAGAAAGTCGATGTTCGCGAGTGCTCTTTGGTGGACAAACAGCAATCGCGTGACCACGCGGCTCAGCTCGGGAGTCAGATATCGCTTCGCTTCGGTCTCGCGGAGCGCCTTTTCCTCGGCGCTAGCCCGCTGGGTGTTCCATAGCACTATCCACGCGCCGAGCATCGTCGCGCCCGCGCCGAACAGTGAGCCTGCTATCGCCGGGACGTTGTAAGCAAGCCCCAAAATTCCGCCAAAAAACAGTCCCCCCGAAAGGGCTAGTTGCGGGCTTCGTCGCACAAAATTACGGACTTCGCAAGGTATCAACTCGTCCATCGTCTTCGCCGTACCTGTCAATGTCGATGTTCGCGGCGTGTATCAATTGTCTCGCAGCGCCTTCGAGATGGCATCTATCCTGCTGATCATCAGGTATGCGCGGTGTTTGCGACGAGATCTCGTCCGGGCTGAAAGCGCGCGTGATCGTCTGCTCCCGCGCGTTACTATCGTCGTCACGCAACGGAGAGCGCCCGATGCTAACCCGTCCCTTGGTGTGATAGTGTATGATAATTTCATACCTTCTGGAATTTGGGGAACAATCATGGCAAGTGAACGCCTGACGATCTCGCTGCCGTCTGAATTGCTGGACTTTGTTCGCGAGCGGACTGCAGGGGGTGAATATACGAGCGATAGCGAGGTAATCCGGGATGGTCTGCGCCTTCTGAAAGAGCGCGATCAAGCTGTCAAACGATGGCTGACGGAGCAGGTCGTACCTGCGTATTTGAATCTCAAGGCCAATCCGGAAAGCGCATTGACCGGTGAGCAGTCGAAGGCGCGATTGCTTGCACGACGAAACCTGCGCAAAGCGACTAAGAAGGAACCGACTGCGTGATCAAATATGTAGTCGAGTTCGCTGAGGAATTTGATGAGCGACTCGAAATCATCACCGACTACATGTCATTTCACGGGCGCTCCGAGCTGTCGATCGAACGATACATTGATGAGGTCTATGCGGCATGCGATGCTTTTGGAACGTTTCCGAATCGCGGCGTGCCCCACGATGATGTCATGCGGGGACTCAGGATCACGCATTACCAAGGTGACACCATTCTCGCCTACGTTGTCGATGAAGCATCGCAGGTGGTATCGTTCCTCGGAGTCTTCTACGCAGGGCAAGATTGGCAATCCGTGTACAAGCAATCTACGGATCACTAAGAAAAACATGACCGCTAACAGGTTCGTGCGCATCACGCCGGATGTCATGTCCTCCGCAGACGTGTTCCCACGCGTGGACATTGCTCTGCAGGAGGCGCGCTCTCGCAAGCGAGCTGCGGATCCAGACGAACATACGTTCGACCCGCATCAAATTGATTTGTGGGACACAGACCCGGACCACGCACCGGATCCCGCATTGGCACGCGAGCAGCTAGGACCACGCAAGAACGTCGGCGATCAGCACTTCTTCGGACTGACCGGGATGAGCAGACGAGTATGAAGATGTGAGTCTGGAAGGTTTGCGCGCGCCACCTGTTCGAGTGATCGTGCGTCTTATGCTTCGCGGTCTCCAAGGCGCTTCGGGGCATGAGAACGGACCGCAAGAACTTTCAGCTTCTGACGTTTGCTCCCGGATGTCTCGTAGTTGCGCCGGTCATCGACATCGGGCTCATTGCGTCGCCTGACCAAACAGCCGCGGATCCAGCATAAAGGGCTCGCTACTGACGACCTTGACGCTGGCCATCTCCGGATGCATCGGGTTCAGCAGCAGATTGAAATCACTTGGACAGACGACCGACGGTACGCGCATCCCCAACTGCTCGCCCGCCTCAAGCCATTGCCGGCCAAGCGCCCTTGTCGCCGCAGGCTCGCGCGTCAGGTCTGCCCAGCCATCTGGCAGATCCGGGACGAACGCGGCGTCGTAGACCGCGTCCGGCACCTCCAGTGTCACCAGGAAATAGCCACCGGCCGGCAGCAAGCCTGCCATGTGCACCAGCGCCTCCAGCAACGCTGTCGACGCGTGACAGCACGTGTAGAGCACCCGCATGCCGCGCGGGTTCCAGCGGCCGCCGGCGATCGCCGCACCATTGCCGCTCAGGTCATCGGCGCGGTAATAGCCGCGCCGTTCTTTCGCCAGGCGGTAAAGCCTCATGCAGACACGCCGTGGATGACGCGCAGCAGAATCTCACGCACGCGGTCGTAGCCCGGTTGTGAGTCGAGCACTTCGAGCGGACTGAGCCCGCCCAGCTCCGCATTCAATCGCTGCATCCATTCGGCGGCCAGTGCCGGGTCCTCGAACACCTCGACCGCGAGCTGCCGCACGTAGAGCACGCGCGCGACGCGATCCGACTCGGATGGCGACAGGCGCTCCTGGCGCGCCATCTTGCGCAGGATCGTCGAACTCGGCAGATTGAGATTTGCGAGCAGCGTCTGCACCGGCACGTGCAACAGGTCCTTCGCAACGCGCTCAATGATCGCCGCTTCCATGCCTTCGCGGATCTGCCGGCGCTGCTCGAGGGGGTCAAACTGGACGAGGAACGTTTCGATATCGTCAGGGTGGGCGCCGGACCGGCCGGAGCCGACCAATGCCTTGCCGGCATGCGTGGCGGCCGGGCGTGCGGCCGCATGACGGCCGGACGGTTGATTCAGGGCCATGACGTGATCCTCCCAGATGAGAACATCATAACTCCCATTCTAGAGTAATCTCAAACGGGAATCAAGAAACTCCCGTTTGAGCGCCTGCCAGACTGGCCAGCTCTGTCACCTGAGACTGATGAGCCGCAGCAGCTCGTCGCGCAACGCCGAGATATCGAGGACATGCTGCGCCCGCGTCATGGCCACGTAGAGCAGGCGGAGCTCATCGTCATCCGGCATCGGGCTCCCGTCGACGCCGCGCAGGCGGAAATCATTGGCCACCTTGACCCGCTTCCATTCGAGGCCCTTGGCGCGGTGGACGGTCGATATCACATAGTCGGCGGCGCCTTCGGCCGCCGAACGCTGCGCCAGCGCCCGCAGATAGCCGGTACCCAGTTCGTCGACGATCCGCACAACCGGCAGCAGGTCCTGACCAAACGCACTGCGTGCAAACGCCTGTGCGTCGCTCCACGTTTCGAACAGCGAAAACGCTGCCGGGCGAAATGCCCGCTGTCCGGCCAGCAGCCGGTCCGCGCCGTCAGCGTAGGCGAGGATCTCCGCCGGACTCATCCGGATCGCCGGTCGATGTCCCGCCTCGAGTCCTGCAGCGAACTGCCAGATCGCCGTGACGTTCTTCCGGCACAGGATTGCATCAACCGGCGCCCTTGATCGGGTTCTTCCCGGGATCGACAATCGGAAATTTCAAGCCGAGCGAGGCAATCGCCTTCCTGCGCACGGCGAAGAAACTCCTGGGCAATTGCGCAAAGCTCATTGTCGGGGTCGCTATGGTCAAGGATGCATCGACGCTTCTGTCCGCCTACAACGATGCAGAGGGGGTGACTGCACGATTCAATCTCAACCTGCTGACACTGTATTAGCTGGTACTAGACCTGACGGTTCCGGGTTTCCAATACGTTCCGCAGGACACCTTATGCGCCATCCCGCGAGCGCTGGCCGCCATATCCGACGCCCTTCAGCCTTCGTCTCCGACGAGCCAGCGCAATCGCCACCCCTCGTTGTACACAATTTCCAGTCTTGTGAAGCTTCCCTCTCAACGTTTACCCGTAATTTTTGGGCAGATTGGTTGAATTGAGTGAATAGATGTATACAATTTGTACACGTTACGACGTGGTCAGCGGCTTTTGCCGGTCGCCCGCCCCATTCGCTTCACTTCTCCTCGCGACGCATGAACAGCATCGACGACACGCCCACCAGCACGCGCGCCGGCTCCGCCGCCTCGCAAACCGTCAAGGCCCAACTCGGGTTGCGCGAACTTATACTGGGCGGCGAGTTGTCGCCCGGCGAGCGCATCTCCGAGCTCGGCCTGGTCCAGCGTCTCGGCGTTTCGCGCACACCGGTGCGGGCGGCGCTCATGCGCCTTCAGGAGGAAGGGTTGCTCGAGCCGATTCCGAGCGGCGGCTATGCAGTGCGCTCTTTTTCGGAGAACGAAATACGCGACTCGATCGAACTGCGCGGCACGCTCGAAGGCCTGGCCGCTCGCCTCGCCGCCGAACGCGGCGTCACCCATTCGATGTTCAGCGAACTGCACGACTGCATCGACGAAATCGACGAGCTGCTCGTGGGCGAACTGAGCGAGGAGACGTTCTCCCGCTACGTCGACGCGAACGGCCGATTTCATCGCCTCCTCGCCATTGCTTCGGATAGCGAAGTGGTGGCGCGGCAGATCGAGAAAGTCGCCACCTTGCCGTTCGCATCGGCGAGTGCATTCGTAGTCGTGCAGTCGCTGGACCCGCGCGCGCGAGAGACGCTGATCGTCGCGCAGGCCCAGCATCGCGCCGTGCTCGAAGCGATCGAGAACCGCGAAGGCGCACGAGCCGAAGCGCTGATGCGCGAGCACTCGCATATCGCCCATCAGAACCTGCGGCGTGTGCTCGACAACCAGCGCGCGATGACGAGGCTGATGGGCGGCAACCTCATTCGTCGCAATACGCGTTGATGCCACGTTATTGCTAGCGTTTCGCGGCTCGATATAAACGGCGGCACGGCGAGCTGCCCCTCACCATCAATAAAGGCGCATTGAAGCGCCCTGGAGGAGACATATGTTCCTGAAAAACGCATGGTATGTCGCGTGCACGCCCGATGAAATCAACGGCAAGCCGCTCGGTCGGCAGATCTGCGGCGAGCGCATGGTGTTCTGGCGGACCGCCGAAGGCGGTGTCGCCGCGCTCGAAGACTTCTGCCCGCACCGTGGTGCCCCACTCTCGCTCGGCAGCGTTCGCGAAGGCCACCTCGTATGCGGCTATCACGGGCTCACCGTGGGCGAGCGCGGTAAATGCGTGAGCATGCCTTGCCAACGCGTGGGCGGCATACCCGCGGTGCGCAGCTATCCGGCCGTGGAGCGCTACGGCTTCATCTGGGTCTGGCCAGGCGAAGCAGCCGAGGCCGACCCGGCCGAGATCCATCACCTCGAATGGGCCGACAACCCCGCCTGGACCTATGGCGGCGGCCTCTATCACATCCAGTGCGACTACCGCCTGATGATCGATAACCTGATGGACCTCACGCACGAGACCTATGTCCACGCCTCGAGCATCGGCCAGGCCGAGATCGAGGAAGCGCCACCGAGCACAACCGTCAACGGCGACGTGGTCACGACCAGCCGCTTCATGCACAACATCATGCCGCCGCCGTTCTGGGCCGCCGCGCTGCGCGGCAACGGCGTTGCCGACAACGTGCCCTGCGACCGCTGGCAGATCTGCCACTTCTCGCCGCCCAGTCATGTGATGATCGAAGTGGGCGTGGCGCATGCAGGCAAAGGCGGGTATGACGCCGATGCGCGCGACAAGGCGTCCAGCATCGTGGTCGACTTCATCACGCCGGAAACGGAAACGTCGATCTGGTACTTCTGGGGCATGGCGCGCAGTTTCGCCGTGCACGACGCTTCGCTTACCGAAGCGATCCGGGCGGGCCAGGGAAAGATCTTCGCCGAGGATCTCGACATGCTCGAATCGCAGCAGCGCAACCTGCTCACCTGGCCCGAGCGCCGCCTCCTGAGCCTCAATATCGACGCGGGCGGCGTGCAGTCACGGCGCTTGCTCGACCGGCTGATCGCCGGGGAGCGCAGCGCCAAGGCCGAAACCGCCTGAAGCCGGGGCCGCGCGAATGCGCGCGGCCGCCCTCGTTCTTCCGAAAACACGCCTCATGAAAGTCAACCTCATCCGCAAGATTCCCGTTGCTGTCGACATCTGCGTCTTCGAACTCGCGAGCGCCGACGATACGCCACTCCCGCCATTCGCGGCAGGCGCGCATATCGACGTTCACATCGGCGGCTTCGTGCGGCAGTATTCGCTGTGCAACCGCCCGTCCGAACGCGGCGTCTACCGTATCGGCGTGCTGCGCGATGCGGCCTCGCGGGGCGGCTCCGTCGCCATGCACGCGCTCGCCGCAGGCGCGACGCTGGAAATCAGTACGCCCAGGAATCATTTTCCGCTCGACGAACAGGCAGCCCACACCGTCCTGCTTGCGGGCGGTATCGGCATCACGCCGCTCATGGCCATGGCCGAGCAGTTGCGCGAAGCGGGCCGCCCGTTCGAGCTGCACTACTGCACCCGCGACCCGGCGCGCGCCGCCTTTCGCGAGCGTCTTGCCGAAGCGGACCTGGCGGACAATACGCGGTTGTATTTCGACAACGAAGGTCCCGCCGCTCGCATCGACCTCGCGCGCGTACTGGCCCACCCAAACAATGACAAGCACCTCTACGTTTGCGGCCCAGCCGGCTTCATCGACGCCGTGCTCAGCGCGGCGGCAAGCGCGGGCTGGCCGGCGAAGAACGTGCATCGCGAGTACTTCGGCAGCGCCCAGCAGCAGACCGAAGCTGACGCGGACGGCAGCGGCGCCTTCCAGGTGACGCTCGCCAGTTCTCAGCGCGTGATCGACGTCCCGGCGGGCACGACGATTGTCGAGGCGCTGCGCGCCAGCGGAATCGAGGTGCCCATCTCCTGCGAGCAGGGCGTGTGCGGCACCTGCATCACACGCGTGTTGTTAGGCGAGCCGGACCACCGCGACCTCTACCTGACCGACGAAGAGCGCGCCGCCAACGACCAGTTGCTGCCGTGCTGTTCGCGCTCCCGCACGCCCATGCTCGTGCTCGATCTCTGATCCTGCGCGCGTCGCCAGCTGATTGTGTCGTGGAATCGCGGCCTTTCACCGCGTCGGCGCGCGTTGCCTGACGCCTCGCCATGATTCGGGATGCAAACCGATGAAAGCTTGTCCTGCGTATGGGAGCGGGGCACGGCAACCCGCTTCGATCAGGCTCAGCAGATGATCGAACGCCGCGAGCGGGTAAGCGAAGAAGTAATGCGCCGTGGAGCGCTTTTCGGCATAGAACGGATCGTCGACGGGTGCGTTCAGCGCAATGCGCAGCGTTCGCGCCCACGCGAATGCCAGCAACAGCCAGCCGAGTAGCGCGAGATAGTCGTCTGCAACGCGGTAGGGCAACTCGCGGTCGGCCGCACTCCCCTGCACGATCTCGTTCGTAACGTGCCGCACGCTGGCGGCCAGCGCTTCGAGCCGGACGCCTGCGCCGCGAAGCGCGCCGTCTCCAGACGCGGCACATCGCGCGGCCTCCTCCGTGACATGCGCGAGCAAGGCGCGCAGCGCCTCGCCGTCGTCGCCCAGCACCTTGCGCATGAGCAGATCGATGCCCTGAATCTCGTTCGTGCCTTCGTAGAGCATGGCTACGCGGCTGTCGCGCACCGTCTGCTCCACGCCGTATTCGTGGATGTAGCCGTACCCTCCGAGCACCTGCAGCGCGCTCGACGCGCTCGCGAAGCCATTGGCCGTGAAGAACGCCTTGGCGATGGGCGTGAGCAGCAAGGCGAGCTGCCCCGCACTCTGGCGCTCGTGCGCGTCGGGGTGCCGCGCGGCCACGTCGATCCAGTAGCCGATCCAGTAGCCGATGGCCCGCTCCCCTTCCACGGTCGAACGCAGATCGAGCAAGATACGCCGCATTGCCGGATGAAGCGCAATCGGCGCAGCTTGACCCGGCTCGCCCTGCGCGGGTGCGCCCACGGCACGCATTTGCACGCGTTCGTGCGCGTATGCGTGCGCTCGCTGCCAGGCGAGTTGGGCGTGGCCCACGCCCTGCATCGCGACCTGCAGACGCGCCGAGTTCATCATCACGAACATCGAAGCGAGGCCCCGGTGCGGCTCGCCCACCAGCCAGCCCCGCGCCTGTTCGAACCGCATCGAGCAAGTCGGGCTCGCCTTGAGGCCCATCTTCTTTTCGATGCCTTCGCAATGGACGCCGTTGCGCGTGCGCTCGCCGCTGTCATCGACGAGCCACTTTGGGACCACGAAAAGCGAGAGCCCCCTCGTGCCCGCCGGGGCATCGGGTAGCCGCGCGAGCACGAGGTGCACGATGTTGTCGGTGAGATCGTGATCGCCGCCTGTGATGAAGATCTTGCTGCCGTCGATACGCCAACAGTCGTGCGCCGCGTCAGGAGTCGCCCTTGCGCGCAGCAGCGCCAGGTCGCTGCCCGCCTGCGGCTCGGTCAGGCACATCGTCGTGAGCCACTCGCCGCTCGCGATCTTCGGAAGCCAGTCGCGCCGGAGCGCGACGGAGCCGTGCGCGCGCAGGCACGCCGTCGCGCCATGCGTGAGGCCGGGCGACATCAGCCACGCATGATTGGCGGCGGCGAGCATTTCCTGCAGCGCCACTTCGAGCAGTTGCGGCAAGCCCTGGCCGCCCGCGTCGACGTCCAGCGCGAGCGTGGGCCAGCCCGCGGCCACGAAGTCCGTGTACGCCTCGCGAAAGCCCGTTGGCGTCACGACCTCGCCGTGTTCGAAGCGGCACCCTTCGAGATCGCCCGGAGAATTCAACGGCGCGATGCGTCCGGTCACGAAACGTGCGGCTTCTTCGAGCACCTGCTGCGCGGTCGCGCTATCGATATCTCCCCACGCGGGCACGCTGCGCCACCAGCCGGGTGCGTCGATCCATTCGTCGATCACGAAGCGCATGTCTCGCAATGGAGCCCGATAGTCGAGACTCATCGTCCTCGTTCCTTAGACATGCTGAAAATGTCCCGCGAGGATAACGCGCATTCGCCCGCCTGGCGCATCGTTCATTGCGAAGCCGTCATGCGCGGCATACAGCGACTCCACGAGCGCCGAGCGCTGGGCCAGCACGACGCGTTGATTGATCGATCCTTTATCCGTGATCTCGCCGAGATCGAGCGAAGGCGGCACGTCCATCACATGAAGGCGCGTGATGCGCGTCGCGCTACCGGTCGCATCGCGATTGAGCCGCTCCATCAGGTCTGCGAAAAAAGCGCGGACGGCGGGCGCGTCCACCACATCGCGCGCACAAGCGCCCGCATCGAGGCCGGCGAGCCGGCGGCACTCGTCGAGGCGCGGAAAGATCAGCATGCCAATGTCGTCGCGGTCCATGCCGGCGATCACGGCATCCAGCACATACGGCGCGCCGCCAGAAACGATACGCGCGCGCATCGGCCCAACGCTCACGAACGTGCCGGAGCTGAGCTTGAAATCCTCGGCAATGCGGCCGTCGAACAGCAGGCCCAGTTCGGGACGCGCCGGGTCGAAGAAACGCACGGCGTCGCCGGTGCGGTAGTAGCCTTCTTCGTCGAATACGGCATGACGGTCAGCCTCGTTCGCGCGCCAGTAGCCGCTCATCACGTTGGGCCCGCGAAAACGCGCTTCGAGCTTGCCGTCGACCGGCACGAGACGTGTCTCGCAACCCGGCGCAGGCAGCCCGATATAGCCTGCGCCCATCACCGGCCCGGTCGTGAAGAGGCACGACGGCGCCGTTTCGGTCATGCCAAGGCCCGCCATGATGCGAATGCGCTCGCCGCAATGCGCCTCGGTCACGCGCTCGAGCCGGTCCCACGCCGCCTGAGAAAGCCCCGCGCCCGCGAAGAAGTACATCTTCACGCGCGAGAAGAACGTCTCGCGCAGACGCTCGTCGGTTTCGAGCGCGGCGGTCAGTTCTTCCCAGCCCTTGGGAACATTGAAGTAGAGCGTCGGGGCGATTTCGCGCAGGTTGCGCAGCGTTTCTTCGAATCGGCCAGCAACGGGCTTGCCGTCGTCGATATAGAGCGTACCGCCGTTGTAAAGCGCGATGCCCACGTTATGGCTGCCGCCGAACGTGTGATTCCATGGCAGCCAGTCCACCAGCACCGGCGGCTCCACGCCGAACTGCGGGAACGTTTGCAGCAGCATTTGCTGGTTGCTGCACAGCATGCGGTGCGTCGTGGGCACGGCCTTCGGCAGACGCGTCGAGCCGGAGGTGAAGAGGAACTTCGCGATGGTGTCGCCATTCACGCGCGCCATGGCTTCTTCCATGCTGCCCGCGCGCGTTTGAAGCAAAGCGGCAAACGGCGTCTCGCGGCGGCCGCTTCCACTCGGCGTCACGACCACGCGCTCGACGTGATCGGGCACTGCGGCGTCGAGCGCCGCCGCGAACGCGGCGCCGTCAGCCGCGAACACGAGGCCCGGATCGAGCAGGCCCAGCGTGTGCCGCAGTTTGCCGTAGTCCCTCGAAACGAGCGAATAGGCGGGAGAGATCGGCGCGTAGGGCACGCCGGCCCACAGCGCACCGAACGCCATCTGCAGATGCTCGAGATCATTGCCAGAGAGCAGCGCTACGGGGCGCTCGGCCGACAATCCACGCTCGATCAAGGCCTGACCGATCGAGCGTGCGCGTTCGAGCATCTGCGCGTAGCTGATGCCTTGCCATTGGCCGTCGGCGCCGCGGCGCGCCACGAGCCAGCGGTCTGGATGCATGCGCGCGCCGCTGACGAGGCGGTCTGTCACGCGTTCGGGATACTCGCCTAGCGGCTCGGTCGAGCGCAGATACCAGCAGTCGCCGCGTCGATCGATCTGCGGCGCAGCCGTGCCGATGGCGACGGCGCGATAACCAGCGAAGGCCGGCTGGGTGTGGGTCGGCTCCGAATCCAAGGCCTGTCTCCTTTACAGACCGGTGCCGGGACCGCGCACTTGGCTGCGCAGCCGGCCCGGTAGTTCATGTCATGTCGTGATGGGCACGCGTGCGGAACCGTTCAGATCGGATAGTGACGCGGTCCGGTCTGCACGGTGATCCAGCGCAGGTCGGTGAATTCGGCAATCGACGCCTTGCTTCCGAAGCGCCCATACCCGCTCGCCTTCAAGCCGCCGAACGGCATCTGCGCTTCGTCGTGCACGGTCGGCCCGTTGATATGGCAAATTCCGGATTCGATGCGCTTTGCCACATTCATCGCGCGCGCGATGTCGCGGCTGAACACGGCGGCCGAAAGGCCGTACTCGCTGTCGTTCGCCACGCTCACCGCTTCTTCGTCGCCGTCCACGCGCTGCACCGTCACGACCGGGCCGAACGATTCGTCGGCGTAAAGCTTCATCTCTCGCGTGACACTCTCCACGATCACCGGTTGCATGATCGCACCGTTCACCTCGCAGCCCAGCGGCAGGCGCGCGCCCTTTGCACCGGCGTCTTCCACGAGCGCGCGAATGCGACGCGCCGATGCTTCGCTTTCCAGAGTACCCAGGACCGAGCCCGGTTGGGTGGGATCGCCCGCCTTGAGCGTGCGTGCCTTCGCCACGAGCTTTTCCACGAATGCATCGGCAATCTTGCGATCGACGATCACGCGTTCCGTCGACATGCAGATTTGCCCCTGGTTGAAGAACGCACCGAACGCGATGCCTTCCACCGCCGCGTCGAGATCGGCGTCGTCGAGCACGAGCACCGGTGCCTTGCCGCCCAGTTCGAGCAGCGCGGGCTTCAGATGCTGCGCCGAAAGCTCAGCGACGATGCGGCCCACCCGTGTCGAGCCCGTGAAGTTGACGCGCTTGACGGCGGGATTCGCGATCAGGCGCTCGACGATGGCCGGCGCATCTCCAGGCGCATGCGTGAGCACGTTGACGACGCCCTCGCCCAGACCCGCCTCGTTGAGCACTTCGCCGATCAGCGCGTGCACACCGGGGCAGCCCTCGGAAGCCTTCAGCACGACCGTATTGCCGCACGCGAGCGGCATGGCGAGCGCGCGTGTTGCGAGAATCACCGGCGCATTCCAGGGCGCCATGCCGAGCACGACGCCGCACGGCTGACGCACGGCCATCGCGAGGCTGCCGGGCACATCGGACGGAATCACGGCGCCGTCGATCTGCGTGGTCATGGCGGCTGCCTCACGCAGCATGTTGGCCGCGAGCATCACATTGAAACCGTACCAGTTCGCCATGGCACCCGTTTCCGCCGCGCCGATGGCGATGAAATCCGTTGTGCGCGCATCCATGCGGTCAGCGGCGGCGGACAGGCGCTTGCGCCGCTCGGTAGGCGTGAGCGCGGCCCACGCCGGGAAGGCGCGCGCGGCGGCGGCGACCGCAGCGTCGGCGTCTTCGAGCGTAGCGGCCGCGGCACGCGTGGCCACCGCGCCCGTGGCCGGATTGATGCGCGTGAAGGTCTTGCCGTTCGATGCGCAGCGCGCCGCGCCGTCAATCAGTAGCCGGGTTTCGTGCATGTCTTCTCCTCCTTCGTCGTTATGCACTTCACTCAGCGCTTGTAGGCCTGCAAGCCCGGCTTGATGCTCTTGTCGTCGAGGAACTGCTTGAGCCCCTTGGCCCGGCCACCTTCGGGGTCGCGGTAGTTGGCCTGGTCGAGCTTCGCGTAGAGGTAGTCCTCGTTCTGCTCCCATGTCAATTCGCGCGAGCGCTTGAAACCGTGCTTCGCGTTGCGCAGGACGACCGGGTTCTTGTCGAGAAGCTTCGCGGCGAGCGCAAGCGTTGCCTCGCGCAATTCGGCGCGCGGCACGCTCTTGTTCACGAGACCCATTCTCGCGGCTTGCTGGCCCGTAAACGTATCGCCCGTCATGATGTAGTAAAGCGCCTCGCGGTGGCCGACCGTGTCTGCCATCGCCTTGCTCACGAGGTTGCCCGGCGGAATGCCCCAGTTGATTTCCGAAAGGCCGAACACGGCTTCGTCGGCGGCGATCGCGAGATCGCACGCCACCAGCGGCGAGAAGCCGCCGCCGAAACACCAGCCGTTCACCATCGCAATGGTGGGCTTCGAATACATGCGCAGCAGTTGCCACTGCCAGCGGCTCGCGTCGCGGCGAATGCGTTCCTGCACGACGTCAGGGCTCGCATCGACCTCCCGGAAGTACTCCTTAAGATCCATGCCGGCGGTCCATGCGTCGCCTTCGCCCGTCAGCACGAGCACCTGCGCCTCGGGATCGAGTTCGACCGTTTCGAGCACATCGATCATGTCCCTGTTGAGCGTGGGGCTCATGGCGTTGCGCTTCTCGGGACGATTCAGCGTTACCCAGGCAATACCCCCTTCCACAACGACCTTGACCGTTTTCCAGCGACCTTCGTAATTCATTTTTCCATCTCCGTGAACATTGCCGCACACGCGGCCTGAGATCAATGTACTATCAGGTAGCCTGATATGTAAAGTAGAATGAGACCGCTTCGGTACAAACCCTTAAACCCGTTGTGAACATGAGCACCAGAACCCCCGCCGATCACCGCAGGCATCGTGCAAAAGCGACCGCGAGCCGTTCCTCGGCCGCTGGCATGCGCATTACCTACCTGATCGGGCAACTCGACCGCATCGTGTCGCGCCGGTTGTCCGAGGTGCTGTCGCAGCATGGCCTCACGCTGGCGCAATACACCGCCCTCTCCGTGCTGCGCGCCCGAGGCCGTGCCTCGAACGCCCGGCTGGCCGAGCGTTCGTTCATCACGCCCCAATCGGCGAACGTCGTCGTGAAGACGATGGAGGCCAACGGCTGGGTCAGGCGCGAGCACGATCCCGCCAACCGCCGCATTGTCCTGCTTTCGCTCACGCCAACCGGCGAGGCGTTGCTGGACGACTGCAATGCCAAAGCCGATCGCATCGAGCGGGCCATGCTCGCCGAAACGGGGGACGAAGCGGCGCAATCCCTGCAACTGCTGCTGCACGCCTGCGTGCGCAATCTGCGCGCCGCATAACGGCAGTACCGCATACCACATCGAACGAAAGAGACAAGGAGACAACCATGAACCTCGACCGCCTGGTCGCCATCGACACGCACGTTCACGCCGAAGTTTCGTGCTGCCAGCCGCCCGACCTCTTTGCAAAGGAATTCGACGACGCCGCCGACAAGTATTTCGGCACCGTGCTCAAGCAAGGCAGGCGCCCCACCATTCCTGAAACGATCGAGCACTATCGCGAGCGCAACATCGGCTTCGTGATGTTCACGGTGGATTGCGAGTCAAACATCGGCCGGCGACGCATTCCCAACGAGGAAGTCGCGGAATTCGCGCAGAAGCATTCCGACATCATGATCGCTTTTGCGAGCATCGACCCACACAAGGGCAAGTTCGGCGCACGCGAAGCGCGACGGCTGATCGAGGAGCACGGCGTGCGCGGCTTCAAGTTTCACCCCACGATGCAGGGCTTTTCGCGAACGACCGGCTCGCGTATCCGCTATACGAGGTGATCGCCGAACACGGACTGCCGGCGGTGTTTCACAGCGGCCATTCGGGCATGGGTTCGGGCATGCGCGGCGGCGGCGGGTTGCGCCTGAAATATTCCGAGCCAATCCATCTCGACGACGTCGCCGCTGACTTTCCCGATATGAAGATCGTCATCGCGCATCCGTCGTGGCCGTGGCAGGAGCAGGCGCTTTCAATCGCGCTCCATAAACCGAACGTGTATATCGATCTTTCGGGCTGGTCACCGAAGTACTTTTCGCCGGAGCTCGTGAAATATACGAACACGCTGCTGCGCCACAAGGTGCTGTTCGCCTCGGACTTTCCGCTGATCCGTCCCGACCGCTGGCTCGAAGACTTCGCCACGTTGGACATCAAGCCGGACGTGCGTCCTTTGGTGCTCAAGGAAAACGCGATCCGTCTGCTCGGACTGGACGGTGCGACGTAACCGCGCTCAGCCCTGCCGCAGGTTGTGCACGAAGCGCTCGAGGCTCTCGTGCGCGGCGGCGGCGCACTCCGCGTCCACGCCGCCCAGCATCCTGTCCTCCACTGTCTGCACCGCCTTCATGCCCTGGAGCAGCACGTCGCGCCCTTCGTCGGTGAGCCGCAAGACGACAATGCGCCCGTGATTGGGATCCGGCTCGCGGCCGATCCAGTTGCGCGACACCATCGAGCTGATCACTTCATTGGCCGACTGCGGCGTGATGAACGAACGCTCCGCAAGCTGGGCGTTCGACGCTTCGCCGCGCGTCTGGAGCACCGATAGCGCGGTGAACTGGGAAAGCGTGAGCCCGAGCGGCGCGAGTGCGGCTGTCAACTCGCGGCGCAGGATGCGGTCGAGGCTGCCGATGAGGTAAGTCAGCCGGGGCGTCGTGGCCTTACGCCCCTTGCCGGTTGCGCGCGCCTTGGCTGCCGATGTCGTCGTTGTCGTGGAAACCTTGCCGGTCATTGGATCGGTTGAGCACTCTGGATGGAATGCGCAATGTTACCGCAACGCGCTCACGCACATGGTGCGCATGAGGCCGCAACCCGCGCCCAGCAACCGCTTAAGACGCCGCGAAGCCATGATCGCCTGGGGTATTCACCGAAAACAATCAGCTTGCACTATCAGGACGCCTGATATGAAATACGGCTGATCACAACGGGCAGGCGCGTTTTGCGAAACGCGCTTTTATTTGCTCTATATATCAGGCTTCCTGATATTAAAACAGACGTTCGCGATTGTGGCGTCGATTGTGATCTTCAAAATCAAAACCACCACCAGGCGACAGACATGAGATCGACCAGAACGGCACTACCAGGAGACAACGTGACAAAGCAACCCATAGCGGGTAGCGGCATTGCCACGACCTTGGCCCTTTGTTTCGCAGTGGCTCTGCTCGAGGGGCTCGATCTGCAGTCCGTGGGCGTCGCCGCACCGCGCATGGCACGCGAGTTCGGCCTTTCTGTGTCGCAGATGGGACTCGCGTTCAGCGCCGGCACGTTCGGGCTGCTGCCCGGCGCGCTGTTCGGCGGGCGGCTCGCCGACCGCATAGGGCGCAAGCGCGTGCTGATTCTTTCGGCGGCTGTCTTCGGCGTGCTTTCCATCGCCACTGCGCTCGTCAGCAGCTTCAGCATGATCGTGCTCGTTCGCGTGCTGACCGGCATCGGCCTCGGCGGCGCACTGCCGAACCTGATTGCGCTTTCGTCCGAGGCCGTTTCGCCGAAGGCACGCAACACCGCGGTAAGCGTGATGTATTGCGGCATTCCGTTCGGCGGCGTGATCGCCTCGCTCATCGGCATGTTCAGCGTGGGCGACACCGAATGGCGACACATTTTCTATGTCGGCGGCGTCGGACCGATCATCATGATTCCGCTTCTGCTGGCCTGTCTTCCGGAATCCAAAGCATTTCGCTCGGCTGCGTCCGGCGCGGCGATCACGCCGGCCCCGGTTGGCGAGGTACTGTTCGGCGCGAATCGCGGCCTCTCCACGCTGCAGATCTGGACCAGCTACTTCTGCACGCTAATCGTGCTCTATTTCCTTCTCAACTGGCTGCCTTCGCTGATGGCCGCGCGCGGTCTCGGTCGCGGCGACATTGGTCTCGTGCAGACCTTCTTCAATATCGGCGGCGGTCTTGGCGCGCTCTTCATCGGCATGCTGATGGATCGTCTGCGCGGCGGCATCGTGGTGACAGGCATGTATATCGGCATCATCGTATCACTGGCTGGACTGTCCGCCGCAACGGGCCTCGGCTCGCTCATCGTGTCGGCGTTCTGCGCGGGCATGTTCGTGGTCGGCGGCCAATCCGTGCTCTACGCGCTCTCCGCTGCGTTTTATCCGACGAGCATGCGCGGCACGGGCGTAGGCGCAGCCGTGGCAGTGGGCCGCCTCGGCTCCGTCATCGGGCCGCTCGCCGCGGGACAGTTGCTTGCGATGGGGCGCAGCGGCTCCACGGTGATCGGCGCCAGCATTCCCGTCACGCTCGTCGCCGCCATCGCCGCGCTGATGCTGCTGCGCCGGCCGCGCGCGAACGACTGAGCGCGCACATCAGTCGCATCGTAATTGCAGTTCAAAGCAAAAAACACACAACAGGTTCGGAGACAACACCATGCAATCGAAGTCGAGTTATATCGTCATATGCGGCGCGCTGTGCGCATTGAGCACCGGAGCCTTCGCGCAATCGAGCGTGACGCTGTACGGCATCGTGGACACCGGCATCGAATTCGTCTCGCACGCCAATGCCAAGGGCGATCATGTATTTCGCATGCCGTCCGTGACCGGCGAATTCCCGTCGCGCTGGGGGCTGCGCGGCAACGAAGACCTGGGCGCGGGCTACAGCGCGGTCTTCACGCTCGAAAGCGGCTTTAACGTGCGCGACGGCAGTTCCGGCCAGGGCGGACGACTCTTCGGCCGTCAGGCGTTCGTCGGCATCAAGAGCCCCTATGGCACGCTTGCATTCGGCCGCCAGTACACCATGACCTATCTCGCGGTGCAGGGCGCGGACATCATCGGGCCGGACATTTACGGCATGGGCTCGCTCGACGCCTACGTGCCCAACGCGCGCGCCGACAACTCGGTCACCTACATCGGTTCGTACAAGGGCTTCACGCTCGGCGCGGGCTACTCGTTCGGTCGCGATGCGGCGGGCACCGGCAATTCGCCGGGGCAAGGCACCTGCGCGGGCTCGGTGCCGGGGCACGCCAGCGAATGCCGGGACTGGTCGGTCATGCTCAAGTACGACTCTCAATACTTCGGCGCCGCAGCCTCGTACGAAGAAGAGCGCGGCGGCGCAACGGCAGCCGCCAACTTCTTCGATGGCGTGGCGCCCATCCCCCTCACCAACGCTGCCGACAAGGACGCGCGCACACAGCTGAGCGCCTACGGGCAATATGCGGGCGCGAAGATCGGCGCGGGATGGATGGGCCGCCGCGTGGTCACGGACTCGCCGGCGGTTCCCAACGTGCGCTCCGATCTGTTCTTCGTGGGCGCTTCTTACACGTTCACGCCTGCTTTCATTCTCGATGGCGAAGTGTTCCGCATCATCAACTCCGACCACGACACGCGCGCCACGATGGGCACGCTGCGCACGACTTACCTGCTCAGCAAGCGTTCGTCGGTCTATGCACAGGCTGCCTATCTTGCGAACAGCACGAAAGCGCGCTATTCGGTGAGCGGCGGCGGCGGTGGCACGACGCCGGGCGCGGGTATGGGTCAGACCGGCGTGATGGTCGGCATCAAACACTTGTTCTAGGAGCGCGCGAATGAAAAGAACGACAATTGCAATGTGCGTATCGGCGATCTCGGCAATGCTCGCGGCCTGCGGCGGCTCCGACTCCTCGTCCGGAAATGCCAACCGCCTTCCACAACTCGCCGCGGCGCGCCCAGCTGCGCTTTCGGGCACTTGCGCCGCGCTCGCCGCGAAGCTCTCGTTCACCAATGCGACGTTCACCTCCGTCCAAGATATGCCCGCCGGCACGCTGACTGTCGCCGGCAAGCCGATCGCCGAGCATTGCGTGATCGAAGGGCAAATGAATCAGCGCGTGAGCACCGTGGACGGCAAGACGTACGCCATTGGTTTCGAAATGCGCCTGCCTCTTGCGTGGAATGGCCGCTTTCTCTATCAGGCCAACGGCGGCCTCGACGGCAACGTTGTGCAGGCCGTCGGCGCCAACAGCGGTGGCGGTCCGCTCGACAATGCGCTCGATATGGGCTTTGCGGTGATCAGTTCAGACGCGGGCCACTCGTCCTCGCAAAACCCGTTGTTCGGCCTCGATCCTCAGGCACGCATCGACTACGGGTACAACGCAGTCGCGACGCTCACGCCGATGGCGAAGCAGATCATCAAGACCGCGTATGGCAAAGGACCGGATCGCAGCTACTTCGAGGGATGCTCCAACGGCGGCCGGCATGCGATGGTAGCCGCAGCGCGCTCGTACGGAGACTACGACGGCATCATCGCGGGCGATCCGGGCTTCCATCTTCCGAAAGCCGCGATTGGCGAAATGTGGGGAGCGCAGCAACTGGCAAGCGTCGCCACGGCGAAGACGTCGGCAGGCCTGCCCGATATCGCCACGGGTTTGACCACTGCAGAACGCCAGCTCATTGCGTCGAAAATCATTGCGAAATGCGATGCGCTCGACGGCGTTGCCGATGGCATGGTCGAGGATATCAAGGCATGCCAGGCAAATTTCAATCTCGTGACGGACGTTCCAACCTGCACGAATGACGTTCGCGACGGCGCCTGCCTGACGACCGCGCAAAAGCAGGCAATCGGCAATATGTTCTCCGGGGCGCGAAACAGCGCGGGTACGGCGCTTTATGCGAGCTTCCCTTATGACGTCGGCATCAACGGTTCAGGCTGGGCGGCCTGGAAGCAGAGCAACTCGATCTTGCTCGACCCGATGGCCGCGGCCTTCGTGTTCACATCGCCGCCGCAGAACGCGTCGGTGCTCGGCCAGCTCCTGGCTTATGCGCTGAATTTCAGCATGGACTCCGATGCGCCGCAGATTTTCGCCGCCAGCGGCGCGTATTCGGAGTCCTCATGGTCGTTCATGACTCCGCCGAACGAAACCGATCTGAGCGGATTGAAAAAGCGCGGTGCGAAGCTCATGGTCTACCACGGCACCAGTGATCCGGTCTTCTCATCGAATGACACAACGGACTGGTATCGGCGCTTGACGGCGGCGAACGATGGAGACGCAAGCAATTTTGCGCGGCTCTATACGGTGGCCGGCATGAATCACTGCAGCGGTGGTCCCGCGGCCGATCAGTTCGATATGCTCACACCAATGGTTGCCTGGGTCGAGCAAGGCACGGCGCCCGACCGCGTGATCACCACGGCACGCGATACCACCAATGCGATTCCGAATGCGGAAGTTCCCGCTAGCTGGGGCGCGGGGCGCAGCCGTCCGTTGTGCCCATACCCCAAGGTCGCGCGATATACGAGTGGCGACATCAACTCGGCGAGCAGTTTCACCTGCAGTTGACGTTAGTCCCTCTTCAGCGGTGCGCGGTGCGCATTGAGCACCGGAGGCTTCGCGCAATCGAGCGTGACGCTGTGCGGCATCATTCCTTTCGACTGTCGATGCTCGAGCGACTTCTGGAACCAAGTTACAGCAATGCGTTTCTTGAGAAGGGGAAACAAAATGACAACCGTGAAAACTTTGAATGTGGGCATCATGCCGCACAAGCAGTTCCAGGCACGCACCATCGCGATTGCAAACGGTGAGCTCACGCCGAGCCCGGACGATCCGAAGGTCTGGTTCCATTCGGTCGAGAGCTTCCCGAAGGTCCTTTCGGACGGCAACCGGATGCTGCTTGCTCTCATCGCGGAAACCGAGCCGGAATCGCTGACTGAATTGGCCGCTACATCGGGTCGGGAAAAGTCGGACCCCTCGCGCACGCTCAAGACGCTGGAGCAATACGACTTGATCCAACTCGAGCAGGGACACAATCGGCAGATGGCGACGCGGGCAAACTACTCAGGTGTCTCGTTGGAAATGTCGTTCGCGTGACGCTGATCGTGTAAATCCGCGGACGCGGTTGGGAGTCAAACGCTCTGAACCGCGGCGCAATTGGGGTAACGGTGGAAACAATGTTCAAAAAGCTGCGAGATGCACAAATGGCTCTTGTTCGAGCCCTTGAACTCAGGAAAACGCGTCGGCGCCCGGGCCGACCATCATGATGTACTGCGTGTGTTCCATGGCAACTCACCCCAGCGAGATTGGGTGGCGCGGGCTCTGTACGCCGGCGACAGAGCCCGCGGCCAGGGCCGCTCCGTCCGTGCCAGGCTCGGTGCACCCTGCGGCCCCTTTCCGATGAACTCGCGAATGTCGACCTGCATCTCGCCGAAGGCGCCGGTCGGTTATCAGGTCGCCGCGCCCTGGGCGACCACGCGCCCCCTTCGAGTACGTAGCCGAGGCTCGCATATCGCAGCGCTACCGTCGCGTTCTGCTCGGCGAGCAGGAAGCTCACGCTACCATCTGCTGCTCACCGCTCGACGTCAACCCCGCCGGCGTATGCCGCTTCGCTTTCAGACGCGGAAAGATCGCATAGATCCGCTCGAGATCCGCCTCGATCCCGGGCCGCCGCGGGCGCCTCGCGAACGACCCGATCCGCAGGTTCTCCTCAACCGACAGATGCGCAAAACAGCGCCGACGTACGAGCACCTGAACGCGCCGGGTCCTTGAGATTGCCGTTGCCCGGCTTGACCACGTACTGGTTGATCGCCTGCAGCACCGGGTAGTCCGTGCCCGAAGGGTGCGTCGTGATCGAGATGAAGCCTTTGGCCGCATCGCCCGCCGGACGCACGTCTTCCTCGGAGTTGCTCCAGATGTTGCCGATGATGTGGTCGACCGGATAGCCGACCTTCTGCGCGGTCTTGATCGCCACCGGATTCATCACCCCCCAGCCGCGCAGGATCACCCAGTCTGGATTGATCTGGTGAATTTTCAGCCATTGCGAACCCTGTTCGTTACCGGGGTGCAGCACCTCGATCTGGGTCACGTCGAAACCGTACCTCTTCGTCGCCCGGTGTGGCATTTCTCCATGAGCTTCGCTGAACGTAGCCCCTTCCTTATGCAAAGTTTGCATATGGCCATGCCGACACAGCATTAGACGACCAAGTCGCGCCACTTCATCATCGCGTCTCCGCAGCAATTGCGGTTGCCTCGGCGTCTCAGCCGTAGCAGGGCAATACAACACAAGGACGCGCGTTTTCAGCGCCGCTGCCCGCGTAGACAGGCTCGGCACGGTACATGTGTGCCTTACTTCCCGTATGGCTCGCGCGCTGTCCATAACGTAGGAGACAAGGTGAAGCAATCGATACAACGGAACATCGGCCCGTTCGCGCTGATGTTCACCGGCCTCGGGTCGATCATCGGTTCGGGCTGGCTGTTCGGCGCGTGGAAGGCGGCGAAAATTGCAGGTCCGGCGGCCGTTTGCGCCTGGATCATCGGCGCCGTGGTCATTCTGGCCATCGCGCTCACTTACGCAGAACTCGGTGCGATGTTCCCGGAGTCGGGCGGTATGGTCCGCTACGCCCGTTACTCGCACGGCGCACTGGTGGGCTTCATCAGCGCGTGGGCAAACTGGATCGCCATTGTCTCGGTGATCCCGATCGAAGCCGAAGCCTCGATCCAGTACATGAGCACCTGGCCCTACGAGTGGGCGCACGCGCTCTTCGTCGACGGGTCATTGACACACTCAGGGCTTGGGCTCTCCGCGATTCTCGTGATCATCTACTTCATGCTCAACTACTGGGGTGTGAAGCTGTTCGCGCGTGCCAACAGCGCGATCACGATTTTCAAGTTCATCATCCCGGGTCTCACGATCATCGGCCTGATGTCGGGAAGCTTCCACCACGAGAATTTCGGCGAAACGACTTCGTTCGCACCGTATGGCTGGTCGGCGGTGTTCACGGCGGTCGCCACGAGCGGCATCGTGTTCGCGTTCAACGGCTTCCAGAGCCCGATCAACCTCGCGGGTGAAGCGCGCAATCCGGCCAAGAGCGTGCCGTTCGCGGTCATCGGCTCGATCCTCTGCGCGCTTGTGATCTACGTGCTGCTGCAGATCGCCTATATCGGCGCGGTCAATCCGGCCGACGTCGCGAAGGGCTGGAATACGTTCAACTTCAAGTCGCCGTTCGCGGAACTCGCGATCGCGCTGAACCTGAACTGGCTGGCGATCCTGCTCTACGTCGACGCATTCGTGAGCCCGAGCGGCACCGGTACGACCTACATGGCGACGACCTCGCGCATGATCTACGCGATGGAGCGCAACAACACGATGCCGAAGATGTTCGGCAACGTGCACCCGTTCTACGGCGTGCCGCGTAACGCGATGTGGTTCAACCTGCTCGTCTCGTTCATCTTCATGTTCTTCTTCCGCGGCTGGAGTTCGCTCGCGGCGGTGATCTCGGTGGCGACGGTGATTTCGTACCTCACGGGTCCGATCAGCCTGATGGCGCTCAAGCGCGCCGCCACGGACATCGAGCGCCCGCTCTCCGTACCGTTCATGAAGGTGATCGCGCCGTTCGCGTTCGTCTGCGCTTCGATGATCCTGTACTGGGCGAAGTGGCCGCTGACCGGCGAAATCATCCTGCTGATGGTCGTCGCGCTGCCGGTGTACTTCTACTTCCAGAGCAAGCAAGGCTTCGACGGCTGGGGCCAGGATCTGAAGGCCGCATGGTGGCTGTGCGCGTACCTGCCGATCATGGCGCTTCTGTCGCTGCTCGGCAGCAAGCAGTTCGGCGGCAGCGGTCTGCTTCCCTACGGCTGGGACATGCTCGTCGTCGCGCTGATCTCGCTCGTGTTCTATTACTGGGGCGTGAATTCGGGCTACCGCTCGCCGTACCTGGATGAACGCCAGGAGCACGACGAAGTGCTCGAAGCCATCGCGGCGCATTGAACTTCGATCGACTGTTCTGATGGCTAGCTCTATTCCACCAGAAGTATGAGTAAGCACGGAGTGTGCGGCCGGTATCCTGCGTCACCGCAAATTCGTAGGCGGTGACGCTCAGCGTGCCGCGCCGCACCTTCGTCTACTGGATCATGGTTGACTCTTCATGATCCAGTAGTGCCGGGCCTGCACCTGTTTTGCGCCGCGCTTTACCATCTCGCGCCGGTCTTACTCGTAGCCGACGAATTCGCTTATGTGGTTCGGCTCCCTCCAGTGCGGGTTCGATCCATTTAGCACGCACAATGATCGGGACGCCGATAATACATGCGCCCTTCGTCACTGGAATCGTTTAAAGGTTCAGTCCTTCAGCCACTCCTGGAAGGGCGTCATTTATCGACCGCATACAGTTGATCCAAAGCATTCGCAAAGGCCAGTTCAACCTTGCGAAGCTCGGTCTCAAACATGCCGCTATGCCCGCAGTGTGGGTGGCATTCTTGCCTGACTGATCAGATATCGTTTCTATAATGGCATATATCGCCTGTTTGCCCCGAGCTACGAATGGCGCTACCTGGACCGCCCGAAATCGCGGCGCGGCGAATAGTGTGCCCAACCCTCAAGGGCGCCAGGACGAATCGACGATCGTCCACAGCGCGGCCTTCGGTTTCAGATTCGCGTCGAACAGCAGCGGCAGATTGGTCCGCGGTACCGGTGTCGACGTCAGCCACGTGTGCTTGTCCGAATAGCCCCATAGCGTAACGGCCTTGATGCTTGGCTCGTGCTCAAACAAGTCGAACACGGCGCCGTAACGTTCCGCCTGCGCGCGCATGACGTCGTCCGGCACTGGATTGCCGAGATCCGGCAGGCAAGCATGCGGGTTGTGCCAGCATTCGCCCGGGTCGGAGTAGAAACTCACGTCCAGCTCGGTCACCTGGTTTTCGAGTCCGAGCGCAGCGACGTCGTCGAAGGCCTGCTTGATATGCGACATCGGCGGCCAGTCGATACTGATGTGCATCTGATGCCCGACACCGTCGATCGGCACGCCCTGCCCGCGCAGATCGCGTATCACCGATAACAGCTTCGCGCGCTTGACCGGATCGTCTGTGCTGTACTCGTTGATATAGAGCTTGGCGCTCGGGTCTGCGGCGCGTGCCGCGCGTAATGCGATCGCAATGTAGTCCTTGCCCAGCGCGCGATACCAGGGGCTGTCCTCACGATAGACCTGATGCGGGTCGTCGCTGATCGTTTCGTTCACGACGTCCCAGGCGTAAACCTTGCCGCGGAAATGCGTGACGACGTCGGTCACATATCGGGCAAGGCGCGCGGCGACGACATCCCGGTAATGCGGGTCCTTGGGATCGCCTGCAAAGAACCAGGCCGGCGCCTCGCTCCAGTCACCGCTGCTGAAATACCACACGAGCGTATGGCCGCGTACCGCAATGCCATGTGCCTGCGCGAACGCGACGATCTTGTCGGCGGGCCCAAAGTTGTATTGGCCTTCCGCTACGCCGATCTCGCCCGGCTTCATCTTGTTCTCGGCCGTCAGGCTCGAAAACTGGGCGCCCAGCAGCGCGGCGTCGGCGGGGCTGTCGATCGAATCGGGTTCGATGGCCGCACCGATCTTGAAGTGCGTGGCCATCACAGTCTTCAACCGAGGTACCGTCTGCGCTGGCGCACTTGCGAGCGGCGCTCCGCCGGGTCCGGCTGCCGTCTGGTCGCGGGCGCAACCGGCTGTCCACGCGATCAAGCCCAGCGCGACGGCCGCGCAAAGCGCGCACATCAAGCTCCTGAATGGACGCATGCCCAGTTTCCCCAGTCGGAATGCTTCGGTTGGATGACGTACGGTTCGCTGATGCGTTACCGGTAACGCTCGCCATGTTAAGCACACCTTTCCATGGCCGCCATACGGGATTTACCGGACGTGGATGCGTGCACAATGTGTAAACGTCGATTAAAATCTGACCCGTCGGGGGAGTTGCTGCAAGGTTGTAAAGTCATTCGCCGCGACAAGTCCGCGTAGCGCAGCTATATCGCCCATCCTTTTGCGGTGTGGTGTTCAGCGGCGGCGGCTGCCTTATCTGTATCAGTTGCTCTGGGACTCGACGATGCACTGCGAGCCCGTGCTGCGAGAACTGCAACGCGCCGTCACGATGTCCACCGTAACGCCAGCCGCGGATGATGAAACGGTGCAGGTGTTCGTCGTTCCACCATGGCGAGTTGCATCACACAATGCAGTTGCGCAATCGTGACCTGCTCGAGAATCAGCACTCGCCGCCTGACCGGCGGCCCGACGCCGCGCGGACTGATTCGCCACTGGAGGACTGAAGGCGGATCGGAAGGATTGGCATAGACTTCCTATCGGCCATACTCGCTGCAACCCCAATTCGCCCCGCATCGGCGCGGTCCTCCAAGTGAGGAGGTGGTTGACAACGACAGGCTGGTGGAAGCGGCGAACGCTATCGCTGGGCTGCAATGCGCAGGTCGCGCCCGGCAATGAAAGTCTTCTTTGACGGCTGCCAGTTCTGGGTCGTCAGTCAACTGCACCGCTATTTCGCAGCCCGCCGTCTCGGCGAGCCTGAGGGAAGCTCGCTCTGGTCGAATTGCACGCGCTCGATCGGTGGCCGCTCTGAATGCCCACTGTGCAGCGTCTGGCCATACCGCCACATCGCTTCGATCGCGCTCGTTGCACTCTCGGGGCGCCGGAACACCCTTGCCGTTCAGCAAACGGGTGATCGCCGGCGCATGCGGGCTCACGTACGCGACTACCGGCTTGCTCGTGTCTGGCAGCGAATCCCGAATGGCCCCTGCCATCAGATCGGGTATTGCCAGTCCCGACGAGCCAACAATCACGGCGACTGCATCGTAGCTGGGACTATCTAGCAAAGTTCGAATCGCACCACGCAACAACTCGGGCTGCAGGCCGGCGAGCGTAACGTCGATCGGGTTGCGATCGAGCACGGCGTGGTCACCCGTTTGCAGCGCCCGCAAACGAGCCGCGGTCTCGTCGTCGATCCCCGGCATTTCGTTCGTCGCCACGCTGCAGACTTTATCGTTCACGCACATCGAGAATCTGACCTACACGTCGGTCATGACGACAGGAAACCTGCGCCGAGCGGCGAAAAAGCTGCTGGAGGCCTTTATCCCGGGCTACGACAGAACCGCATTGCATGAGGCATCACTGCCTAGGATGGCAGGCTTTTGTTTCTTGCAGCTGCGGTTTTTGGGGGCGTGATGACGCGACTATTTATGACGGTGCGCTGTGGCTTGCAGTGCTGTTTCTCGTCGCAGCACTTGTCCAGACAGGCCGGCTGGTTTTCCGGCATGAAGACGAAGCGGCCGCCCAACGTTACGGCGAGTGATGCGCCGTTCTACCCGAATCTTGAAGGTCTTATTGCTGCTCTAAATCGAATATTCGATTCATCAACACCCATTTTTCCCCAGCTGGTGTCCAGGGAGTGGGCGCCTGGAACGTCCACATCAATGTTTCCCATCGCTGAACCACCGCATTGCACAGCGCCGCTTCCGCCATTCGGTCGGCATCGTAAACGCCATCGTCCGTTTCCATGATCATGAACAATCGCGTTCCAAGCCGATAGATCTCCATGCCCAGCACGCCATGATCACGTATGTGACGAACGACTTCGGGCCAAACCTCGCGATGGAAATCTTCGTAGCGTGCGATGAGTTCGGGATCGTCTTTCAAATCCAGGGCCAGACAGTGGCGCATCGTTTCTCCTTTCCATGTATTGCGGGCTATTCGGATGACAGCGCCGCCTGCGCATTGAACCGCCGTTGAAGGTCAACGATCGTCGGAAGCTGAAAGTCGTGAACGTCCGGTGCCGCGACGCCTTGCCGCCGGCTGAACTCGGTAGCCAGTTGCAGCGCCCGGGCGCGCGTATCGGCCAGCAAATGGAGTGCTTCAGCGAGTAACCCTCTCTCCAGATCGGTTAGCGGAAAGTCTCCCGCACCTGAGTCCTGCCCGGGTATAGCAACCACAGAATGCATCGACGCTTGCTCACTACCAATCTTCAACAACCGGGCATGACGATTCACGATTGCCTCCTACATTGTGGCGCCCAGCGACCACGGCACGAACTCGCGGTCGCCCATGCCATTCATTTCGCTGCAGGTCCGCTGCCCCGACGCGACTGCCAGGATCAGCCGGAACAGTTTTTCCCCAGCCTCGTTGACATCAAGCGTGCCGTCGACGACGGAGCCGGTGTTGAAATCCATATCGGCGGTCATCCGCTCGAAGAGCGCCGTCGTCGTGGCAACCTTGACCGTCGGAACCGGCTTCGAACCGAATACGGAACCGCGCCCCGTCGTGAAGCAGATCAGGTTCGCTCCGCCTGCGATTTGTCCGGTGGCGGATACGGGGTCGTAGCCTGGCGTGTCCATGAACACAAGGCCCGACGCCAGCACAGGCTCGGCATAGTCATACACTGCTGCAAGTGCCGAGCTTCCCCCTTTCGATACTGCCCCAAGCGATTTCTCAAGAATCGTCGTGATCCCTCCCGCCTTGTTTCCCGGCGACGGATTGTTGTTGAGGTCGCCGCCTCCGCCCGCTGCATAGCGCTCCCACCAACGCAGCTTCTCGAGCAAGCGTTCGGCAACATCGCTTGATACGGCCCGCGCCGTCAGCAGATGTTCGGCCCCATAGATTTCCGGCGTTTCGGAGAGAATCGCGGTTCCGCCATTGCGCACAAGCAGATTGACGGCCACCCCCAGGGCAGGATTCGCTGTGATCCCCGAGTATCCATCCGAGCCACCGCACTGGAGTGCCAGCTTGAGCCTGGAAGCGGACACCATGGTTCGAGTGGCCTGGTTCGCGACATCGAGTAATTCCTTGACGATCGCAACACCTCGGCGGACCGTCTCACGCGCCCCGCCTTCCTCCTGTATGACGAGCGTTCTTATCTGGCATGGGCCGGACGCGCCAGGCCAATTCGGTCATATCCTTGACCTGATTGACCTCGCATCCGAGGCCGACGAGCAGTACACCCGCGAAGTTCGGACTTCGTGCATACCCCATGAGCGTACGGCGCAAGAGTGCAATACCTTCGCCAGTGGACGACATGCCGCATCCGCTTTGATGCGTGACTGGAACGACACCATCGACATTTTCCAGCGATGCGATCGCGTCGCCCTTGAACGCATCGGCGATCGCATGGCACACACTCGCGGAACAGTTGACACTGGCGATCACACCAATGAAATTGCGGGTTCCGACCTGACCGTCGGGCCGCACGAATCCCATGAAAGTGTCCCGGCGATCGGCTTCGAAGACGCGGCTGATCTTCCCCGCCTGCGGCTGCCGCGGCTCCTGTTGTTCAGGCATGCCGACGTTGTGCACGTGAACGTGCTCGCCCGCCGCGATGCCTCGCAGCGCAACGCCAATCGTCTGGTGGTATTTGCGAATACGCGTACCGCTGCCAATATCCCGAGTCGCAATCTTGTGACCTGCGGGAATGTCTGCCAGCACACGCACTCGATGTCCACCCACGTCAACGTGCTCTCCCGCTCCCAATAGACGCAGGGCCACCGCCACGTTGTCGTCTTCGTGCAGGAGTACAACGCTCCGATCTGTCATGATTGATGCCGGTTTTCGTTTGTCAGATGAGTCCATGCCGGGTTAGCAGGCCACGCAAGCGCGGCTGAGCGTTTCGCATCGACAAAGCGTTCGCGAGTTCGATCAGCGGCAATATCCGCCTTTTGACCTTCGCTACATGGTTTTGCGCGATGTCTGCAATTCGATGATCGAGGAACGGATTGCAGAACCGCTCGCGCACGCTGCTCAGGTAGTCCCCGGCCTGGGTGCTCATGCCCGTAGCCCCGAAGACAGGCATGACCTCCTCTTGCCATACGGCTTCGATTTCAGCACGCATACGCGAATCGTTCATTGCACCGAGCACCGTTTCGGACAACGGCCGCTGTTCGATAAGCCACTGCTCTGCCAGCCAGCTATGGCCAAGATTGAGAAAAAACAGCTTCAACCTTTCGTGGCTGCGCAAGTCACCGGTCAGAACAATGTTCTCGTGGTTGCACGGCAACTCCATTCCCGCACGTCGTTCGACAGCCCACAATGCATAGGGCTCAGCCACCGCCCCCACCGGATCAATCGGTTCGGATACGATCCGGTCGACGAGTGAGTTCACCCAGACACACCTCTGCCGTGCGTAGTCGATGAACGGCTCGGGCAATGACCATTGCGTTGCCAGACCGAGCACGATCTCGCGCAAGGTATCGCCGTTGTTCTCCACGAGTTCGCACGGGAAAATCGACACCCCGTCGCAGGGGCGTTCTTGCCAGCGCGCATAAAGCAAGGCGAGAAGCTTCGCGGGATAACTGCGAGGCACGGCGCCGTCAACCGAGAACAGATCCGGGGAATCTCGCTCGTCGAGGCGGTAGCCCGTGTCGCCGGTGTTCGACACGATGACGCGCACTTCTTCGATCGCCGCGCGGCGAACTGTCGTCCAGTCGCGATCGGCAATCCACGCGGCGCGAATGCCGTCGCAGACGACGACTTTGTCCACCACCGCGCCATGCTCCCTCCCCCGGATCCGGACGGGATAGCCTCCAGGCCGCGACAGCGCAGCGACACGCGCGTGAGTGATGGGATTGCCGGTAGTCTGCACGACGCTGATGCCGCCAATCGCATCGCCGCGCTTCAACGCTTGCGACACAAATAGCGCAACATGCGCGAGGAGAAAACGGCTCGTGCCAAACTGGAGTATGGGTTCACTCATGCCGCCTGTCCCGTAGATTGGATGGCATTCGCTCAGCACTCGACCAACGCTTTCACCACCGTCTGCCCCGTCTCAAGCAACCGCGGAAACGCCTCAGGAACGTCCGCAAGCCGCATTCGGTGCGTATTCAGCGCTTGATCCGGAATGCGACCCGCACGCATGGCTTCCAGCACGGTCTCGAAGTCGGCGGTGGTTGCGTTGCGGCTGGCGAGCAACGTCATCTCGCGCTTGTGAAACTCCGGATCGGAGAACGTTACCTGCCACGGCACAATCGAGATCAGCGTGTACGTGCCGCCATGCGCCACCAATCCGAATCCACGGTTCATTGCATCGATATTGCCCGTCGCGTCAAAAACGACATCGAAAAACTCGTTGTTCGTGAGCGATGCAAGTTGTTCGGTGTCCGCGGGGCCAACAGCGACGGCAGCGTCTACATTCAACTGGGTCCTGCAAAATTCCAGTCGATCCGCACGGGTATCGAGGCAGGTCACACGCGCGCCCCGCAGTTTCGCAAAGATCATCGCGGCCATGCCGATCGGACCGGCTCCGACGACCAGCACGCGCTGATCGGCCAATACGTCCGCCCGCCGCACCGCGTGCGCCCCGATCGCCAGGAATTCGAGCATCGCGGCCTGATCGAGCGTGACGCCTTCGGCTTTGTGAACGAACTGCGCGGGTACGCTCAGGTACTCGGCCAGTGCGCCATCTCGATGCACACCCAATACCTTGATGTCGACGCAACAGTTGGTCTTGCCTTGTCGACACGCGACGCAACGTCCACACGACAGATACGGCATGACGTAGACGCCGTCGCCGGAAGCGAATCCCGAGTCGGGTTCAGCCTCGACCACCACACCGGAAAATTCATGTCCCATCACGCGCGGATACTGCAGGTAGGGCTGATTGCCCGTGAAGATGTGCAGGTCGGTACCGCAAATTCCAACCCGAGACACGCGCAGCAGTACCTCTCCGGCTGCTCGAACGGGCGCCTCGGAATGCTGCGCGCGCAGCACGCCGGGTGACTCGCAAATCACGCTAAGCATAGGGATGTCCTCTTGATCAAAGCATCATGCGCGGCGAAAGGCTCGCCCACGCGAAAAAACCGGCATGCGTTGCCGCCGGAAAGCGATCCGCACCGTCATGCTTGCCCCTCTGGAACAGGTGCGTGGGCGGCAATCAGCCCGTCGTCGCTCAGCGCTCGCCAAAATCGCGCGGGTACGGGACGCTCCAGCCATGCAATGTTCTGCTGCAACTGCGCCACGCTGCGCGCGCCAACGACGCACGACACGACAGCCGGGTGCGCAAACGGGAATTGAAGGGCGGCGGCCGGCAGCGGGACATCGAAACGCCCGCATAGTTCGGTGAGGCGCCGCACCTTTTCGACGACCTCGGCAGGCGCATCGCCGTAATTGAACTTGCCGTTACCGGCGAGTACACCAGAATTGAAAACACCCCCCACGACGATAGCCGTTTGTGCGCGCAGGCAGGCGTCGAGCAGGGGCTCAAGCGCCGTCTGTTCAAGCAGCGTGTACCGTCCGGCAAGAAGGACGACGTCGAGAGGAACTTCATTCATGGCATCAACGGCGACCTCGCACTCGTTGACACCGAGGCCGACTGCGTGCACCGCGCCGCTCTCACGCAACTGCGTCAGGGCGCGAAAGCCGCCGCCTTCCGTGAGATGAGTCCAGTAGTATGGGTGGCGATCGCCATGAGTCATCGCACCGATGTCATGCACATAAAGGATGTCGATGCGAGCCGTTCCGAGCCGCTGCAGACTGTCCTCGTACGAGCGCATCACTCCGCCGTAGGTGTAGTCGAAGACCGGCCGGAAAGGCAACGGCTCGGCCCAGCCGTCATCTCCGGGCGTCACACCGGCGTCCGGGCACATCAACCGACCCACCTTCGAGCTCAGCGAGAATGCTTCCCGGGAGCGGTCGGCAAGCGCTTGCCCCACGCGCCGCTCGGAAAGCGTATAGCCGTAATACGGCGCCGTGTCGAAATAGCGCAGCCCGGCAGACCACGCAGCATCGACAAGCGCCTCCGAATCGGCCCATGAGATCGGACGATACAGACCACCGAGTTGGGAACATCCGAGACCTAGCGCCGTCAGTTCCAGCCCACTGCGCGGCAAGGTACGTATTTCGCGAGCATTGGTCATCAAGGGAGGCCGAGAAAATATCAATCGTCAGCAACGCAGCGACAGGTCCTGCGCCAATCACGCACCGGCATCGGCGCAGGCCATCGACAACATCGGCGTCCTCAGTAAAGGACGTTCTTTGCCGTGGGCGAATCGAGGTTTTGTTTGTCGACCATCACGACGCCCGTATCGATATCTTTCGCGACACTCTTGTGTTCGATGACGTTGACAACCGTCTGGATTCCCTTGTATCCCATCTGGTAGGACCCCTGGACGGCGATCCCCTGGATCGTCCCGTCGCGCACGAAGTTTTGCAGGTCCTGATTGCCGTCAAACCCGATCGCCACCACCTTGCCCGCCTTTCCGGCCTGTTTGAGCGCGCGTCCCACTCCGACTGCAGTCGGCTCGTTGGCACCGAAGATCCCCTTCAGATCAGGATTCGCGGAAAGTACATCGGTGGTCTGGTTCAGTGCCGTCGCCATCTGGGACTGCGAGTAGTACGGGCCGACGATCTGCAGTTTCGAATGCGCCGCAAGATACTTCTTGAAGCCGCCGACACGTCCAATTTCCGATCCAGCACCCGGCACGTAGGACATCAGCGCGATCTTTCCCGTCTGACCAACGCGGTCGATCAGCGCCTGCGCGCAAAGCTCACCGGCCTTCTCGTTGTCGGTGGACAAAAACGACTGGTAATACTGCTTGCCGGAATCGGACAGCGCGGAGTCGATCAACACGACGGGGATATGCGCCTCCCACGCTTTCTTGATGGCCGGCACAAGCGCATCGGGATCGGACGGTGCGAGCACGATTCCCGCGACGTGGCGGTTGACCGCGTTTTCGACCATGTTCACTTCGTCCGCGATATCGGATTCGGCGGCCGGCCCCTGGAAAGTCATCGTGTAACCCTTCGCCTCGCCGAGTGCGGCATTCGAGCCTTTCTGCACGTTTTGCCAGTAATTCGAATTGACCGTCTTGACGATGACCGCGATCTCGCCACCTGCCGCATACGCGCCCGTGCTGAACACCGCGCACAACAACGCCGATGCCGCAAAAATCGAAAGCTTCTGCATGTCTCGCTCCTCTTTTTTCGTGGTTGAACTACGCTTGATTAACGCTTCCTGCTTCGTAACTGATCGATCCAGACGGTGCCCAGAATCACGACACCGATGATGATCTGCTGGATGAAACTCGAGACTCCGTTCATGTTCAGGCCATTGCGCAATACGCCAATGACGAACGCGCCGATGGCGGTGCCGGAAATCGTGCCCACGCCGCCCATCAGCGACGTTCCGCCAATCACCGCACTGGCGATTGCGTCGAGCTCGTACATGACGCCTTCGTTGGGCTGACCGGTCACGAGACGCGACATCAGTACGCAACCCGTGACGCCCGCCAGCGCGCCGGAAAGCACGTAGGTGAACATCTTCACGCCTCGAACGTCGACACCGGAAAGACGAGCCGCTTCGGGGTTGGAACCGACCGCGTAGATATGACGACCGAGCGAAGTCTTCGACAGGAGGATGGCGCCTGCGATGAAGAACACGATCATGATGACGACGGGATAGGGAATGCCTGGAAACGTCGTATCCGGAAATCCATCCGCGCCGATATGGGAAACCCGGAACAACGCGCCGTTGCCGAGGACACCAAACGCGTTGCCAAGGTCCGAGACCGGCCGGGCTCCGGTAATTTGCAGAGCGAGGCCGCGAGCGACCAGCATCATGCCGAGCGTCGCGATGAACGGCGGCAATCCCATTCGCGTCACACAGATCCCGTTGACGTATCCGCACAGCGCGCCTACGAGCACGCCGCAAAGCATGGCGAGAGGCCCCGGTATGCCAGCCTTCGCGAGCAGCGCGGCCGCAACACCCGCGAGCGCAAGCACCGAGCCGACCGACAGGTCGATACCGCCTGTGATGATGACGCACGTCGCGGCGACACCCAGGTAGGCGATCGATGTCACCTGCAAGCTGACGGTCATCATGTTGCCGACAGAAAAGAATGCCGAACTGGTGACCGAGAATGCAATCAAGAGTGCAACGAGGCTACCCAGCGCCGCGAATTTCTGGATCAGGTCGCGGCGCCGCTGCCGAGCCGAGCGATCCGCGGGCTGGCTACGATCCGATGTCATTTCAAGCATGTGTGCGCCCCGAAGCAAAGTGCATGATCTCCTCCTGACTGGTTTGTTTCGTCTCGAGAACGGCCGTAATACGGCCCTCATGAAAAACGGCGATCCGGTCGGTCATTCCAAGCAACTCAGGCAACTCCGAGCTGATCAATACGACGCCCACGCCATCCGCGGCGAGCCGATCCATCAGACCGTAAATGGCGAACTTCGCGCCGACGTCGATGCCGCGCGTCGGCTCATCGAAGAACAGGATCTTCGAGCCGCGGTACAGCCATTTGCCGATCACGACCTTTTGCTGATTGCCGCCTGACAGGTTGCGAACGATCTGCGCAACCGACGGCGTGCGAATGGCCAGGTCATCTACATAGCGTCGCGCGATCGCGGCTTCTTCATCGAAGCGCAGGAAGCCCGTGCGAGACGAGATGCCGTCAACGTTCGAAAGCGTGATATTTGCGGCGACAGACATCCCGAGCGCGAGGCCATCCTGTTTGCGGTCTTCCGACAGGTAAGCAATGCCGTGACGAATCGCTTCGCGCGGCGAGCGAATCGTCAAGCGGTTGCCGTGCAACTCGAGTGTCCCTTCATCCAGCCTGTCCGCGCCAAAGATCGCTCTGGCGACTTCCGTGCGGCCCGCCCCCATGAGGCCCGCGAAGCCGAGGATTTCGCCTTTGCGCAGCTCGAATGACACGGGGCCGAATACGCCATTGCGGCGCAGATCCCGTGCGCTGAGCAGCACATCCTCCGTGGGTCTGGATTGCCGCTCAGGGTATGCATCATCGAGGGGCCGCCCCACCATGCGCGCGACGATGTCATTGACAGTCAACGCCGCAAAATTGTCCGTCGATATATGCCGGCCATCGCGCAAGATCGTCACGCGATCGACGATCTGGGCCATCTCTTCGAAGCGATGCGAGATATAAAGGATCGCCACGCCAGCAGCGCGAAGCTCCTGAATGATTCGAAAGAGCTGGGCCGTTTCCGATTCGGTCAAGGAGGACGTCGGTTCGTCCATGATCAACACGTTCGAATCGAACGAGAGCGCCTTCGCGATTTCCACCATCTGCTGCTGTGCGATCGACAGCGTACCCACCAGCGTGGCGGGCGACACGTCAAGGCCGATTCGTTGCAGGCAGCGCACTGCATCCGCATTGAGTTTGCGGGTATCGACGAACGGTCCGCGCTTCGGCTCGCGTGCGAGATAGAGATTCTCCGCCACGCTCAAATGCGGCACGAGGTTCAGCTCCTGATGGATGATCGCGATGCCTGCGGCCTGCGCCTCCGACGTCGAACCGAACCGGACCGATGCGCCGCGAAAACGCATGGTGCCTTCGTCAGGCGGGTACTGGCCGCTGATGATTTTCATCAGCGTCGATTTGCCTGCACCGTTCTCGCCGCAGACCGCGTGAACCTCTCCCTCTCGAAGGTCCAGACGAATGCTATCGAGGGCCACTACGCCGGGAAATCGCTTCACAACGCCTTCGAGGCGCAGGATCTCTCGCCCGGGCTCCCCTCGATCGGCGACAGCAAGGCTTGAAGAACCGCGGGGCACTGTCATTGCGTCTCCAATGTTCGATCAACCGGGCCTGCATGCGGTCAGTCCAATTTAGATGAATTAAAGCCAAATTCTCCGGTTTGGTCAAGCCACTGTAGATTTATCTATACTGATCTTACCAATAGTGAAAACCCCTAGAAACCCCAACGCGTGTGCGAATCAATGGTTGCGGGCCCTCGTGCTAGACTTTGACGCAGGCTGCAAGGTCCATCGCAGCGCCCTTCCACCCACACGATGAAATCAACAGAACCCAAGCGGCTTTACCAATCTGTCGCCACTCAGATCCTCGCGTTGATCCGTCAGGGTGAATTTCCGCCAGGAGAGCGTTTGCCGCCCGAACGTGAACTGGCGCTGAAACTGGGCGTGTCGAGACCGTCGCTACGTGAGGCGTTGATCGCGCTCGAGATCGGCGGCCAGGTCGAGATACGAATGGGATCGGGCGTCTATGTCTGCGAGCCGGGTGAGGACGCCGCAGGCACAGTGGGAGCGCTAGGCGACAGTCCATCGGAATTGATGCAGGCACGAGCCACCATCGAAGGCAGTGTGGTCGTGCTTGCCACGGCGCATATGACCGCAGCCATGCTGGACCGGTTACGTCGCACAGTCGAGCGGATGCGCCGACTCGCGGCAGCGGGCAAATCACCCGTCGAGGCGGACCGGCAATTCCACATGCTGATCGCGGAGGCCGCTGGCAATTCGGTGCTCAGCCGCTATATGGGAGAGTTGTTCGACAGCCGCCATGATCCGATCGCAGCGGCCATGCGGGGTCATGCGGAAAGCCCCCAAACCTGGACGGCAGCCGTGCAGGAACATGAGGCTGTGCTCAAGGCTTTGCAGGCCGGCGACCCGATCGCAGCACAGACCGCGATGCGCGCACACCTCATGGCCTCCGAAGAGCGGTGGATCAGCGGGGCGTTGAAACAGGGTATGGACTAGCTGTTTGCTTTTCGTGCCCCGTTGATGGCATGAAGCATCAGGACATTCTTCATCGGGTTTTCCTTTGCACGCTTAGTCGAGCGGCACGGAGAGACGATCGATAACGGCTGCCGTTTCCGGACGCACGCCTCGCCACCATGCAAAAGCTTCGGCGGCCTGCTCGACCAGCATGCCGACGCCGTCGGCGACGCCATGCACGCCGGCGTTGCGCGCGAGCCGCAGGAACGGCGTGAGCCGCTTGCCGTACGCAAGCTCATACGCGGCGCCTTCCGGGCTGAACACGCTCGGCGGGACGGGTGGCAACTCGCCGGTCAGGCTCGCGGAGGTCGCATTGACCACGAGGTCGAATCGGCCCATCGCCGGCAGATCGGCATAGCCGCGAGCACGCAACGCAGCGCCACGTGCACCGAACTGGCCGGCCAAGGCCTCACCCTTGGCCACGTCGCGGTTGGCGATGACCAGTTCGGCGGGACCCGCGGCGAGAAACGGCAGCAGCGCGCCACGCGCGGCGCCGCCTGCACCGAGCATCAATACACGCTTGCCGGCGAGCGGAACGCCGAGATTGACCTCGATATCGCGCAACAGGCCGATGCCGTCGAAATTCTCGGCAATGATCCGGCCGTTCTCGAACTTGAGCGCATTGGCCGCGCCTGCCAACGCCGCGCGTTCGCTGCGCTCGCCGGCAAGCGCGAATGCCTTCAGCTTGAAGGGCGCCGTGACGTTCATGCCTTTGCCGCCTGCGTCGGCGAACTGGCGCACTACCCTGGCGAAGCCATCCTCTGGGTCCACCGGGCCTTCGATCGCGACATAGGACATCGCCTGTTGCGTCGCTTCGGCAAAGAGGCCGTGAATCAGCGGAGACTTCGTGTGTCCGATCGGATTCCCGATCACTGCATACTGGTCAGCCATGGTGTCTCACTTCGAATAGAGAACGCCTTCACTTTGCATCGCGTCGATTTCGGAGGCGGAGAAGCCGAGCGATTGCGCAACCTCCGTGTTGTGCTGCCCGAGATCGGGCGCGACGTCGCGGATAGTCGTGTCGCAATGAGAAAAGCGGAATGGCAGGTTGGGCAGACGCAGCTTTCCGTAACGCGGATGATGCTGCTCGACCACCATGCCGCGCGCATGGATCTGCGGATCGTCGAGCACTTCGTCGATGCGCTGCACCTTTGCGCTTGGCACATCGATGCCATCCAGCAGTTCGAGCACCTGCGCAACAGGACGCGCGGCGACCCACGGCTGCACGACCGAGAGAATCGCCTGCCGATGCGTATTGCGACCCACGCTATCGTGAAAGCGCGTATCGCTGCCGAAGCCGGCAGGCCCGCCATGCGTTTCGATCAACGCGGCGAGGCGCTTCCATGCATCGTCCACTTGCGCTGCGATCACGAGATCGCCGTCTGCTGCCCGAAACACGCCGTAAAGTGTCGAGGTCGGCATGTCGTGGCCGGTTTGCTCCGGCAGCACGCCGCGCAGCGTGTAGCACTGCACCGCGTACTCGTGCATCGAAACGAGCGTGTCGTACAGCGCCATGTCGATGTGCTGGCCGCGGCCGCTCTTCACCCGCCCGAGCAGCGCCGCGTTGATCGCCGCCACCGCGTGAATGCCCGTGTACATGTCGCCGAGCGAAATGCGCAGCAGCGGAGGCGGTTCGCCCGGCGTGCCCACCATCTGCATGATGCCGCTCTTCGCCTCCGCAATCAGGCCGAAACCGGCGCGATGTGCGTCGGGGCCCGTATGACCGTATGCCGAAATCGAACAGTAGACGAGCCCCGGATTGCGCGCGCAAAGCGCTTCATAGCCCAGCCCGAGTTTATCCAGCGCGCCGGGGCGGTAGTTCTCGACGAACACATCCGCCGAGTCGCACAGGCGACGCATGAACTCCTTGCCGCGCGCATCTTTCATGTTGACGCTGACGCCGCGCTTGCCCATGTTCAGTTGCAGGAAGTAGCCGCTTTGCTGGTCGTCGAGCACGGTCGCGTGCTGGCGTCCCGCGTCGCCACTGCCGGGGCGCTCGACCTTGATGACTTCGGCGCCGAGCGCCGCAAGGCAGCGGCCCACGTAGGGACCAGCGAGGAAGTGGCTATAGTCGACAACGCGTATGCCTTCGAGTGGACGGGCCTGCATCAGAACGCTCCCGGCCGACGCGGCACCATCAGACGATGCTCGCCGCGTTGAACTACCTGGTCATCCTGATTGATCAGCTCCGATGGCAGCGCGACGATGCCCCAGCCCGGACGGCTGTTGCTCGGCCGCATCGCGCCAACGCGAAACTTCACATGCAGCACGTCGTTGACCTTGATGGGTACCAGGAAATCCCAGGTCCAACCGAGCGACATGCCGGGCAGGAAGCGATAGTCGCTCTGGGTCTTGAGGCCGTCCGCAACCGAGAGTCCGAACAGTCCATGCGCGACGAGGCAGCCAAAGTGGCTCGCGTTGGCATACGCCTCGTCCACGTGCACGGGCGTGTGGTCGCCGGTGAGGTCCGCGTACGCGAGGATGCGTTCCTTCGTCACGGTGTAGTTTGGGCTCACGCACTCGTCGCCTTCGCGGGCGTCGTCCCAGTACTTGTCGATGATCGTCATGCTCACGCCTCCGCACGCGGGTTGATGCTCAGCGCCTGCGCGACGCACGACGCGGGCGTGGCCTGAATCAGTTCGACGGCGAGGCCGTCGGGCAGACGCAGCCAGTTGCGCCCTTGCGGCATCTCGCTCACGCTATACGCCTGGGCTGCGGCCAATGCCGCCTCCATGTCTTCACACATGACGCCCAGATGTGCGAGGCGCCCTTCGGGACCTTCGTGCTGCGGCGCATGAATGAACTGCAAGCCGCCGAGGGTCCAGTACTGGCGCGGCGCGTCGACGGTGCCATCGACTTCGCGCATGCTCATGCCGAGCACGTCTTGGAAGAAGCGGATATGCCAGTGGATGTCCTTCACCCAGATCGCGACGTGCTCCAGATAAGACTTCGAGCCGCTCATGCCGTCGCCTCCTTGCGCTGCTCGTCGGCCATCGCGCGTTCGATGCCCTTGATGCATGCCACCAGCGTCGCGTTGACGGGCGTCGGCACGCCGAGCCGTTGTCCCCAGCGCACCACCGAGCCGTTGATGAAATCGATCTCTGTGACCGAGCCTTTTTCGAGGCTTTGCAGCATCGACGTCTTGAACGCGGGAGAGAGACCTTCGGCCGCAAGTGTCCAGGCCTGTTCGGGGTCTGTCATCGACAAGGTGATGCCCGCCCCGTGTGCTGCTGCGATGGCTTCGCCGATGGCCGCGAGCGCCGTAGTCTTCAATAGCGGCTCGTCATAAAGCTGGCCGTAGGTGAGGCGCGTGATGCCCGTGATCGCGCCAGTGGCGACGTTCACGAGCAGCTTGTCCCACATCGTGCCCATGATGTTGTTGCTGACCGTGGTGAGCAGCCCGGCGGCGTTGAACGCATCGGCGATCGCCTGCACGCGCGGCGTGATCTGGCCATCGAGTTCACCGATATAGGTCGCCTTGCCGGTGACGCCCGACTGGATATGCCCTGGCCCACGCAACACGCCGCCGACATAGGTCTTGCCTGCCAGCACGCGCTCACGGCCCACGATATCGGCGAGCACGTCTTCGTGCCCGAGTCCGTTTTGAAGCGACAGGACGAGCGTTTCGGGCCCGATAAGCGCGAGTGCGCCGCGCATCGCCGCATCGGTATGGAAGGACTTGACCAGCACGACGACCACGTCGGCCGCGCCGACTTCGCCCGCCTGCGTCGCGGCGCGCACAGCGATGCGCCGCGTGCCGCTATCGTCGTCGACCTGCAGACCGTCGCGACGCATCGTTTCGACATGGACGGGCGAACGGTCCAGCAGCCAGGTTTCGTGGCCGCCTTCGGTGAGGGTGGCGCCGATCGCGCAGCCTAGTGCGCCGGCGCCGAGAATCGCAATCTTCACAGGGTTTCTCCTTGACGTGTAGGCACACGATAGGAGTCGCCGCTCATATCGGCAATGCAATGACTACAATGACATCATTGCAATAGACAATAATGCCCGTCACGCCATGATGCCGCCCGACCTTCCCGATCTGAAACTGCTGCAGCTCTTCGACCTGCTCTACGACACACGCAGCGTCACGCGCGTCGCGGAGCAACTGGGGCAGAGCCAGCCCACCATCAGCATCTGGCTCGGGCGGCTGCGCGAGTCTCTTCACGACCCGCTTTTCATCCGGACCCCCGGCGGCATGGCGCCGACCCCACAAGCCGACGCGCTGATCGGGCCTTGCCGCGAAATTCTCGAATCGCTCAGGCGCTTCGTTGCGTGGGAGATCGCGTTCGATCCTGCAACCGCGCAGCGGCGCTTTCGCATCTGCATGACGGATGCGAGCCATATCACGCTGCTCCCGAGACTGCTCGCGCATGTGCGCGCGCAAGCGCCCGGCATCCGGCTCGAGGCGGCAGGAATCGACGGCAACACGGAACGTGCGCTGGAGTCGGGCGAAGCCGACCTCGCGATCGGCTATGTGCCGTGGCTCAGCGGCGGCATTTATCAGCAGCAGCTCTATTTACAGGACTGGGTGTGCTTGACCAACCGGCATCATCCGCGCGTTCGCGGGCGGCTCGGTTTGAAGCAGTACCGTTTGGAGGGGCACGTCGCGATCGAATCGGGTACGGGTGCGCAACTGCTCGAACAGGCGCTGGCGCGTGAGCGGATCGAGCGTGATGTCGTGCTGCAAATGCCGGGTTTCCTCGGGCTCGGAACGATCGTCCAGACGACCGATCTGGTCGCCACACTGCCGCGACACATCGGGGAGACGCTCGCGCAGGCCAATGGTCTGGCGGTCCACGGGTGCCCGGTTCCCGTGGATGGGTTTGCCGTGCGGCAACACTGGCATGCGCGGTATCACCACGAGGCGGGGAATCGCTGGTTGCGTGGCGTGGTCGTTCAGCTGTTTGGCGCTGCAAGGTGACGACAGAGACGCGTCAACTGGCGGATTCCTCTCTGGCCATCCCAGCCCTCAGATCTGTTTCACATCGTTTGCGGCATGCCTAGCCGCGTTCCATCGCGGAAGCGAGCCATTCGATAGGGGCCTATGTCGAACTGCGGCGCCTCGTTCGACACCAGCCGGCTCACGAGCAACCCGGCGCCTGGTCCCAATCCGAAGCCGTGCCCACTGAAGCCAGACGCAATCACGAGCCCGGGCGTAGAATCAACGTTAGAAATGACGGGAACGAGGTCCGGCATCGTATCGATCGCGCCGGCCCATGCGTGTGCGATTCTCAAGCCCGACAATTCGGGAAACACGCTCGCGACATTTCGCAGAGCACGCTGGAACCACTCCCTATCAGGCCGTGGGTCGAGTATCCGCGATTTTTCAAACGGAGACATGTCGCCTTCGCGCCAGGTCGCGCTGGCCTCTGGCCCGTGGAAGAAGCTGGAGCCAACGCGAATCTTCAGTTTCTTTTTCAGTTTGCTGCGAAAGAGGTTTCGAAACCTCACCGAATGCCGCAAGTTCTGCGGCGCGAGTTCGACACGTCCGTAGCCAGGAACTGCGATGGTGTAGCCACCGTCCAGCCGTCGCCTCAATGCGAAGTCAGTTCCGGAGAAGCACCCATCGATAACGCGAGGCGCCGCAGCAGTCCGTAGCGCCGTACCTATTACGTTGATTGCTGGCAGATCGATGCCGTGATGCTGGCAGAATAACGCGCTCCACGCGCCTCCCGCGAGAACCACGGTATCGGCGGCAAGCCGTCCGCGCTCGGTCCAGATGCCAGAAACGCGGCCGGCGCTCATGTCCAGCGTTCGCGCCGCGCAGTTCTGGTACACCTTCGCGCCGAGTCTTTGCGCGCCACGGGCAATTGCGGGTGCGGCTTTCGACGGCTCGGCGCGGCCATCCGTCCCAGACCACAGGCCGCCGACCCAGTTCGCGCGTCCAGATGGAACGCGCGCTGCCATCTCACGTGCGCTGAGGATATCGCTGTTGAAGCCAACTTCACGCGCGCGGGCGAGCCACGATTCCCACTGCGTAACGTCGGACTGATGCGCTGTACCATACAGGATGCCAGTCTTGCGAAACCCGATGTCCTCGCCCAGTTCCTCACTGAGTTCGCTCCAGCGCTTGAGGCTTCGCATCGCAAGCGGCAACTCGTGCAGATCGCGGTTCTGCTGGCGCACCCAGCCCCAATTGCGCCCCGACTGCTCACCGCCGACCAGACCTTTTTCGAGAAGAACTACAGAGACGCCACGTCGCGCCAGTTCGTATGCGGTGCTGGCGCCGATGATGCCGCCGCCTATCACGGCGACATCGCATCGCTTTGGGAAAGCGTCGCTGCTCTCGACTTCGTCAATTTCTAGCATTGGCCACGGCTGCTGGCAGCCGCCTCTCAGAAGGTCGCTTAGAGCTTCCGGAATACGCTTGACGGCTGCGCACTCCGCGAATAGTTACCGCATTTTCCTATCTCGCCCCGCTCTGTTATAGGACGATCCTGCTGGGACTGACCGGCTTTTGTCTTACGGTTTTCGCCCGCCATAGCACCTTGTCCTCAAGCGGTTCGCGTTGCGCCTGAAGCGGCAATTCGTCGTGGCATAACAAATCGCGCGCGACGTCGGCAAACTGCTCGGACGCCTTGCTGGAGACCGTCCGCCACACTCGGGTCTTTTATGGGACGCACAACTTCTCGCTCGGGCCTGCATTGCAAGACCGAAGCGTCGGCTTTTCACTTCAGCGAAGGGTTGCTGTCGCCGGGTTGGCTGCCGTCGATGCGTCTTTCCTTGCACGACGTCGAACACCTGTTTCCCCGTGCCTTTACCAAACCGGAAACACGACGTCTGGTTCCGGCGTAAATCGAATGCCCGAGTCGGGGCAGATCACGCGGCCCCTGACGGCGACGCGATGGTTCAGGTACGGCAGCAGGAGCGTGGGGGCTGGTGTGCCTTCTCCTGCCAGATACCAGAGGAGGAAATGATGACCCCGATCCGAAAGAGTAGAATCCCTTCAAGTTCCTTCGCGGGGCCAGGCGCAAGGCCGATGCGGGCAGCAAGACGGCCCCTGCAAATCCCGATGGGCCATGGACAACGTTTAGCCCGCGCGGGCGGATCGGTCACGACGAGAATGTGGGATGCCGGGGATTCTCGACGCATAGCGCAAGGCGCGGTCCTTCGGGCCGGGTTGAATCTCACACCAGAATTCCTGGTGGCGGGCACCGAGACGTCGGGCCGCCTCATAGCGGTGAAAGTGACTGGCAAGCCAGAACTGGCAGCCGTCAAAGAAGACTTTCATTGCCGGCTGCGCCGCGCGCATTGAACCGTTGCGGACGGCAGCCATAGCGTCCTCTAGCGCTGCATCATCGAATGATCCCTCAGAGGCAAGCTCGTCATCCACCGAGAGCTGCAAGAACTTGAGATAGTCAAGACCGAGCACGCCATCGGGTAGTCTGGCCGACGAGCGGGCAGGCAAACCAGGATAACCGGGCATCGCGATGTCAGATTAGTCAGGATAACATACGAATTGGCAACCCGGTCGTGCAGTACTTCCCTCCCGGGACCGCCCAGCCCGGTTCACTCATCAGCCATGAGATGGCGAATCACGAGTGCCGGGTCGGCGATATCGAGAATCAGCCGACGAAGGATGCGCCTGCGCATGTGCTCCTCGTCGAGGATCCAGGGCTCCCCCTTCTCGCTGAGATAGCGCGCGAGTGCGTCCTGGTTGTCAGCGCCGGCGGGGAGGTCCAGACGCGCGGCAAGCAGTGCCGCCACCACGTCGTCGATTTCGACGGTCAGCGGTTTCGAGTCGATGTACAGTTCGAGTTTCATGTCGGTTTCCGGCAAAAAGCGGCACCGCCCCCGCGAAGACAGAAAGAGCGGTGCCGAAGGAAATGCACCGGCCGGGCCAGAGGACCGGTGCAATGCTGGACCGATGCGGTCAGTATTCCAGTTCCGGCGCGCTCGCCTGCGCCGGTTTTTCGTCCTTCGGCGCTTCGGCGACCGTCGCGTCCGTCGTCAGGATCAGCCCGGCAATCGATGCGGCGTTCTGAAGTGCCGTGCGCGCAACCTTGGTGGGGTCAACCACACCCGCCTCGACGAGATCGCCGTACCCGCCGGTGGCCGCGTTGTAGCCGAAGTTGCCGCTGCCTTCGAGCACCTTCGCGATGACAACAGAAGGCTCGTCGCCCGCGTTGGCGGCAATCACGCGCAGCGGCGCCTCGAGCGCACGCAGCACGATCTGCACGCCAGCGTTCTGGTCACTGTTGGCGACTTTCAGGCTCGTCACCGCCGAACGCGCGCGCAGAAGCGCCACGCCACCACCCGGCACGATGCCTTCCTCGACCGCCGCGCGTGTGGCGTGCAGCGCGTCGTCGACGCGGTCCTTCTTCTCCTTCATCTCGACCTCGGTTGCCGCGCCCACCTTGATCACGGCCACGCCGCCTGCGAGCTTCGCAACGCGCTCCTGGAGCTTTTCGCGGTCGTAGTCGCTGGTGGTGTCCTCGATCTGCCTGCGGATCGACCCCACGCGTTCCTCGATGCGCTGCGGCTCGCCCGCGCCGCCAATGATGACGGCGTCATCCTTGCGCACCTCGACGCGCTTCGCACGTCCCAGATCCTCGAGCGTCGCCTTCTGCAGTTGCTTGCCGGTTTCCTCAGAAATGACGGTCGCACCCGTGAGGACGGCGATATCCTCGAGCATGGCCTCGCGCCGGTCGCCAAACCCGGGCGCCTTGACCGCGGCGACCTTGAGAATGCCCCGCATGGCATTCACAACCAGCGTGGCCAGCGCCTCCCCGTCGATGTCTTCGGCGACGATCAGCAGCGGCTTGCCGGCTTTCGATGCCGCCTCGAGCACCGGCAGCAGGTCCCGGATGCTCGAGATCTTTTTGTCGTGCAGCAGGATCAGGGCGTCGTCGAGATAGGCCGCCTGCCTGTCTGGGTCGTTGATGAAGTAGGGGCTCACGTAGCCGCGGTCGAACTGCATGCCTTCAACCACTTCGAGTTCGTTCTCGAGCGACTTCCCATCCTCGACCGTGATCACGCCTTCCTTGCCGACGCGCTCCATCGCATCGGCAATGATCCTGCCGATTGCCTCGTCGGAATTGGCCGAGATCGAACCGACCTGGGCAATCTCGCGGCTGGTGGAGATCGGCTTCGAGAGCGTACGCAGTTCATCGATCACGGCAGCCACGGCCTTGTCGATGCCGCGCTTGAGGTCCATGGGGTTCATGCCGGCCGCGACGTGCTTCATGCCCTCCTGCACGATGGCCTGCGCGAGCACCGTTGCGGTCGTCGTGCCGTCGCCGGCCACATCGGCGGTCTTCGAGGCGACCTGCTTGACCACCTGCGCGCCCATGTTTTCGAACCGGTCCTTCAGCTCGATTTCCTTCGCGACCGACACGCCGTCCTTGGTGATGGTCGGCGCGCCGAAACTGCGCTCGATCAGCACGTTGCGGCCTTTGGGCCCGAGCGTGACCTTCACGGCATCGGCCAGCACGTTGACACCCTTGACAATGCGCTCGCGTGCGCTGTCATGGAACCTGACTTCTTTTGCACTCATGTTCTTGCTCCGGGTAGTAGTCGTTGACTCACCACGTCGCGAACGACGACTGGTGTTCGCGACCGTAGCGGGATTTCAGGCGGCCCTGCGGGCGGCGCCCGCGTCGGCCTCGAGGACGCCCATGACGTCTTCCTCGCGCATGACGAGCAGTTCCTCGCCATCGACCTTGACGGTCTGGCCTGCGTACTTTCCGAAGAGAACCTGGTCACCGACTTTCAGCTGGAGCGCGCGCAGCGTTCCATCCTGCAGCAGCCGGCCACTGCCGGTTGCGACGACTTCGCCTTGTTCTGGTTTTTCTGCCGCTGAATCGGGAATCACGATGCCCGAGGCCGTCGTCCGCTGCGTTTCGATTCGCTTGACGATAACCCGGTCGTAGAGGGGACGCATCTGCATTTCCATCTCCTGAGCGATTAAAGGATCACCAAAAAGGGAACCCGGCTGCGAGGCAAACGCGACGCGTGAGTTGCCGCAATGCAGCCGTACCAGTATCTGGCGGAAAGCGAAATAGAGGCGCCTCCTTCAGGGTTCAAGGGGCGACGCCAACGGCAATATGTAACAAAATATTTCAGCGAGGCAGAAGAAGAGAATGGACAGACCCAAGCCGGTAGACGGTACGTCCGTGGGTGCGCCCGCGTGCGCTGCGCGGCTGCGGTTCCACCGGGCAGGGCGGCCGGCGACCGCCGTCCTCAGCGAGGGTGTCATCAGGTTCGTCGAGCGCCCGCCACACTCCGCTCTTCACGGGCCGGAAGAGCCAGCGCAGGTAGCCGCGTCGCGCGGCCAGCAGCATCAGGTCACAGCGATCACTCGCACCGTCAAGGAGTCTTTCGTCGGGCGGCATGTCGCTTCCGTAGTCGCCAAACGCCCGGCGGCAGGCGAGCGCTTCGGCAGCGCTTGCGCCGATCATATTGCAACCGCGCCGCTCGATGCGCTCGACCTCCCACGCGCCGAACTGCCAGGCCGCGTCGAGCAGCATCGCGTCGACGGCTTCGACGCTCTGCCAGGGCGCATCGATCTGGACGGCGGTGCCGGGAACTGGCCGCGGCGCAATCTCCACGCCGGGCAGCATGAGCGGCGTGGCGCGGCGGAAACCGTGCCAGTGGAGGATCGCGATGAGCGGCGTATTGATCTGCGCAGCGGCGGTGACGGTCACCGCGAAGAGCGGCAGGCGCACGCTTTCGGCTTGTTCCTGAAGCCGGTCGAAAAGGTCCATGAAGCCTCCCGTGGCATGGTGCAAGGGCCACTTGAAATTTCCGTTCCATGGGCTATTTTAAGCATCGCTCCGGCAGTCGCGACAAGTGCTGCTGTCGTGCAGCCATACCGCAGTGCGATTCACTGCCCTTTGCGGCTGCCCTTTGCGGGCCGCGAAGTCGCCAGCCGCGCGTGCGGCAAATTCAACGCAATCCGGTTGTCCTTCGAGAACGTAGAGGAGGATACGATGAGCCCTGATCCGAAAAGGTGGAATCCGTTCAAGTTCCTTCGAGCCGCCTCCCGCAAGTCCGATGCGCAAGGCCGCGAAAGCCCCCCGGCGAGCGAAAACGACCGCGCCTCAATGCCTGACATCGCGCGACTGTTTTCACGCGAACCCTGGCGCGCAATGGAGGAGTTTTTTCTTGACCCGTTTGCGGGCCGGGGTGCACTCGACCGGTGGTTTGGCGACTTCAGTTCGTCGCGCTTCCAGCCACGAATCGACGTCGTCGATGAAGGACCGGTGCTGCGTGTGACTGCCGAACTGCCGGGAATGGAGCGCGAAGACGTGAAGGTGAGCGTCGAGGACGGCGCGATCGTGCTGCGAGGTGAGAAGAAGCAGGATGTGCGCAGGGAGGAAAACGGCTGCTACAGGCTAGAGCGTGCCCATGGGCGCTTCGTGCGCACGATCCCGATGCCGGAATACGCCGACCCCGGTCGCGCCCTGGCCAGGTTCGACAGCGGCGTACTGACGTTGACCATTCCGAAAATGGAGCCGGCGCCGTCCACGAGCCGCACGATCGATATCGGTTAGCGCAGGCACGCGAAAGCGCTGTAACGGCGGGGGCAATAGTGGACCGGGTCGTTAGCTCAGCGGGTAGAGCAGCGGACTTTTAATCCGTTGGTCACTGGTTCGAATCCAGTACGGCCCACATCAACCCGGCAGTTGCACGCCGCGGCCGCGACAGGACGCGGCGCCATGCGCACGCGCGCCCCCGGCTCCTGAAGGTTGTCAGCATCGCCCATGAAACTTCGCGGCTGACATGCTGCAGGGCCTCTTGAAATTTCTGTCCCATGCGCTATTTTATTCATCGCTCAGGCAGTCGCGACAAGCGCTGCGTGTTTCGATTTGTTTGTCGGCGGGGTTTCCCACGGACAGGCGGACTGGAGCGCGTGGTTCCATTCGTCTTCCGTGTCGGCCCCGGTTTTCCAGGAGCCAGTCATGAGCGATCTTTTCTACAGCACCGATCTGCTGGGCGAATTCGACCGCCTGCAACGGCAGATGGCGAGCCTCTTTCCAGCCTTTCCCGCGAGCCTGCGCGCCACGCGCAGCGAGACATTCCCGCTTCTTAACATCGGCAGCACCGACGACAGCGTCGAGATCGTCGCGTTCGCACCGGGGCTCGACCCGGCGGCGATCGACGTCTCGATCGACAAGGGGCTGCTCACGATCAGTGGCGAACGCAGGCCGCCGGAGCGGCAAGCGCATGACGATACGCGCGTGTATGCCAGTGAACGCTTCATGGGCGCGTTCCGGCGCGTCATCGAACTACCCCAACATGCGGATCCCGGTAAGGTCAATGCGCGCTATGCGAATGGTTGCCTGACCATCAGCATCGGACGTTCCGAGGGGTCGAAGCCGCGCGCGATCACCGTGCAGTGAGCGCGTTGTCAACAACCAGATCACGGAGGACCCCATGAACGACAGCACTGAACTGACCACCGGTGCGGCGCGCAACGACATCGCCGCCCGTGAGCGCGGCGAACCGTCGAAGCAGCTTACCCGTCTCACGCCCGCCGTAGACGTGTTCGAGGATACGCGGGGCATCACGCTTTATGCAGACCTGCCTGGCGTGCCGCGCGAGAAGCTTGATGTGCGCGTGCAGGATGGCAATCTGACCATCGAGGCGCAGGCGATGATTCCAACCCCGTCCGGGCTGCGGCTGCAGCATGGCGAAGTGCGCCACCCGCACTTCCGGCGCGCCTTCGCGCTCAGCCCGGATTTCGACGTTTCGCGCATCGATGCGCAACTGCGCGATGGCGTGCTCAGGCTCACCATTCCTCGCCGCGAGGAAGCGAAGCCGCGTCGCATCGAGGTAAGCGTTGGCTAGACAAATGCACTGGAAGCTCTCCGGTTGTGCGGCGCGGGCCGCCGGGTTCGCGCCGTTTCGGCAAATGCGCGCAGACAAACATGGACGACACACGCAATCAGAACTGGAAGGGCTTCGCGATCGAAACCAGCGCAATTCCAGTGAGGCACTGTGTACTGCCGCAGGAATCTGGCAGGTACATGGCCATTGTGCGCATCCGGCGCGGCGGGCAGACGGTCGAGGACTGGCATCTGCCTTGCGTCGCACAGCGCTGGGCGAGCGCGGACGACGCCCATCGGGAGACGGTCGAGTACGCCATCCGCGCAATCGATGCAGGACGCTTCGCAGATACGGGGCGACCGGAATCAGCCAGGTGAAGGTGCCCCGCTGCAGACTAGAACTGCCCGCGTCGGGTATGCAGCACGTTTCGTTTTTCTGCACCGCGCCCCTGTTCACGGTTCCATTCTTGACGGGAGACGGCAATGCTCAGTCCACACGAATTTGCAACCCTGATGCTGGTGCGTCAGGCGCCGGACCAGCTCGACATGAACCGCGCCGAACTCGACGCGCTGCTCGAAGGACAACTGGTGATGCTGGAACACGGTGCTGCGGGCAGACGCCGCGCGCACCTTACCGAAAAAGGCAGATCGTTCCTCGACGTGCTCAATCCGGAAAGCGTCCGGCGGCGAGCGCGGCTGACCGCTGCAAAAAGCTGCGGGCGCCGGTCTGATGGCTCCACGGCCGCCGGCACCGACCCGGGAAATCTCGGGATACCGGGCAGCGCGTAAAATGACCAGGGGCCCCGCCGTGATACCGCCGCCACGACATGGCGCCCGGGCTGACATGCCCGCCCGGTAGCGGGAGACGGCGGCGACCCCCAGGAGCGTCGCAACCTGCCAGGCGGCTTTGCGCGACAGGAAGGAATGTGCCCAGCGCTGACTGCATAACTATTCGTGCACCATTCGTGCTGCCGCTGACGCGCGCGGCAAAACCAGCATTGGAGGCATCGCATGCAACACGATGTAATGGAATACCGCGGCTGCGAGGTGAGACCGGTCGTCACCGCTGATGGCGATGGCCGCTACACGGCCACCGCCATCGTCAACAGCCGTGATGGAGAAACGCGCACGCTGGGTATCAACGGTACCTTCGCAGGCCCCGGGGAGGCGCGCGACGAGGCGCTGGAACTCGCCATCGCCTGGATCCAGCAACGCAGCGCCGTCTCGCCGCAGCACGTCCGCCGGAACCAGGAACCCGCATCTGCGGCAGCAGCGCGGCCATATATGATCTTTAATTCGTAATCCTGCGCATGGTGAGAAAACAAGCATCACAAACACTTCGCCGATCGACACTGCTGCGGACACCCTCCTCTATGAGCGCGTGCGCTTCCTGCTGTTCAGCGCCGATTTGCCCGTGCAGCGGCTTGAAGCCGACATCGAGGATTTCAGCCGCTTCACCTTGCCCGATGAACGTACCGCGCACGCGCGCCTGGTCGAGGCCGTGCCACCGCTTACGCCAGCTGCGGAGGCAATTGTGCGCGCGCTGATCCACGCATACGGCGCGGAACTTCTGGGCAAGGATGGCCTGCACGCACGACTGCGCGGCCTGATGACAGCCGGAGCGATCTATTTTGGCCGGACCGCGCTCCTGATCGGCAACGACGCGCCGGTACCCGAACGCGCGCGCCGCCTGCTCACGGAGTTTGAACGGATCTTTGAGCGGTACCCTGAAAGTGGCTATGCGCAGGCGAGGCACCTCCTCTCAGCCATCGGCCTGCCAGTCGGGCATCCCGCTTCAGGGAAAAACGTTGGCGGGCCTCCCGCGTAGAGGGCACGCTACCGAGAGTTGGGGCAATGCGTTACCTGAGCGGAGCAGTCCGATCGCAGCCTCCAGGCGCTGGCTATCCCATCTCCGGCCTGGCAGCGTCGGCACTTGTCAGGTCTGCAGCCAGGGCCCACCCGGCATCGCGCGCCTCGCCCGGCGTGCTGAAGGGACCGGGAATCGAACAGCCATCAAACGGGTAGATCACCTTCCGGTCGCGAGTCCGGAGGATCTCCACCCTCGCAAAATAACGACCGAGGCCATCCATACGCGGCCAGCATGTTACGTGATAGCCGGGAAATCAGCGGACGGACGTTTCTGAGGTTCAGCGGGAGACATCATGGCAGACGCCCAACGTGACGGCGGCGAACAGCAAAAGCCGTTTCTCGCGCAGCGTCGTGCGCTCAGACACAGTCATCACAACATGCGATAGGCGACGTAGCGTTGGAATATGACCTTCGCTGTCATGCAGCGTGCGTGGTTGCCGCCAGTTCGACTGGCTCATCGCGTTCAGCGTGCGATTGCGGATACCACGCCAGCCAGCCGGACATGGATTCCGGCTCACGGGCCAATGAATGCATCGTATGCTCCCCAACGGCAGAGTCGCAGATGTGATCATTTCCTGTTCTGTGCAGTGACCTGTGTGGCGAGAGCAGAGAAACGATGCTGCGCGATGTTGAGCTCATGAAGCAATTGCAGGAGCAATTCGACGTCGCTCGAGTCTCCACGAGTAATTGCATTCGAATGGTCTTCGAATTTTCCTTTCGCCGTGACGAAAGCGTCGTACGCCGCCTGCAGATCGTCCGCTTCCATTGCGTATGCCTCCGGGAATTAAAGGGAACCTTGGCAGGAAGCTTACCCATATCTCCATATCGTCGCCAACAGCCAAGCCGATCGAATGGTCGACCCATAACGGGAAAGGACGGATCCACAAGACAGGGAAGCGAAATCAGTTGCAGTCAGCGCCTGGTGTTCCGTCCGAAATGTCTTTGCTTTCTGGAGAATTGAATCGGCGGTCGCGGTCCATACGAACGACCGGCCGTGTTGGTTGTAGTGCTCGATATACCGCTCGATGCTGGCGACGAGTTGGCGCACGTTCTTCAACGCCGCCCGATCAACGGACGTGCGTTGCCACAGTCGAAAACGTCAGACGGTAGCCGAACACATATCGCCTCGGGATGAGTCGGAGTGCCGTCTCCTCGGGCGGCATCTACGAATTCACTTGAAAGTGGCACGGGTGTTGCTTGGAACATCCGCGCCGCAAGGCGAAATCTCGCGAACACCACCGGTCAACATGCGGGGCGTTGCGCTCCACCCGCCCGCGAGTATCGTCTGCGGACCAGTGCTTCCAAATCGGCGCGATCCCTTAGTCGCTGGAGGACAGTAGCCGATGTACTTTTTACCCTGATGGTGCGTTGCTTTCCAACCTCGACCCACCGCTCCAATCGAAGACGTTTGGCTGAACGATCATGAGTGCGCTGCGCACCAATCCTTTCGAGGAACTTGCGGCATATCTTGAAAGAAAACGTGGACTGGTAACACGGCGATGGCTGCGTGCCGTGCGGTCCGACCCATCCATAGAGCAGGCTGGCAGGCTAACGACAGCCCAGCTGGTCGATCACGTGCCGTCGCTCTACGAGGAAATCTGCGCCGTCCTTCGCGCTGCCTCCGTACAGCCAACGCTTGCCCAGCTACACACCGACGCCAAAAAACACGGTCGTGACCGGTGGATGCGCGGTTACCATCTTGACGAGCTATTTCGCGAGCTAAACCAGTTGCAGCGCTGCGTACAACAGGCAACCCGCGAATTCTTCGCGGGCACATCGGTGTCACGGAACGTTCAGGCTGCTGGTCATCAACTGATAGAGGAATTGTTCAGCGCGACCATCCACAGTGCGATCAGGCAACTCATCGACGAACAGGACGGGCGAATCGCAACGAGCATCGGCGAGCGAGACCGCGCACTTGCCGCACAGCAAAAGAGCGAGGAACGGCTTCGAATGGCAGCATCGGCTGCCGGCCTGGGCATTTTCGAGTGGCACGTCCCAACACGCACAGGTGTATGGGAAAACAGGCGCATGTATGAAATTACCGGACAACCTGAACCCCTGGGTCCCCTGTCGTGCCAGGCGTTCGTCCGCGAACTTGTACATCCCGATGACGCCGACGCGCTCACGGAATGCATGCGGCACGACAGCGACTTCTATTCGGTTTTTCGCATCCTGCGCATCGTTGATCAAGCGCCGCGCGTCGTCGAGATGCACGGCCGGTTCCGGAAAGGACCTGATGCGACAGTCATTTCCTTCATCGGCACGCTAGCGGACATCACGGAACGCACCCTCGCGGAAGAGTTGCTTAGGGAAACAGATCGTCGCAAGGACGCCTTTTTAGCAACATTGGCCCACGAACTTCGGAATCCCCTCGCTCCCATTCGTAATGCCGCGCAGATCCTCAAGCAGATCAGCCTCGAAGCATCGCCCGAAGTCCAATGGGTAGGCGCGACTATCGAGCGCCAGTGCGCCCATCTGACGCGCCTGATTGACGATCTGATGGACGTTTCACGCATAAGCAGCGGCAAGATCCGCTTGCGTCGCGAAGTGTTCGACATCAGGGAGGCCGTACGGAGCGCAGTTGAAAGCAGCTCGCCGACTGCGAGCGAGCACAGGGACCGGCTCATCGTCAGCATACCCAATGAGCCTGTTCTGGTAGACGGCGACCGTACGCGACTGGCTCAGGTTATCTCCAATCTTCTGGACAACGCAGTTAAATGCTCGGACGGCGGCGGCGAGATAGCAGTGGAAGCATCAGTTTGCGATGACTGGGTGAAGATCGTCGTTCGCGACGATGGAATTGGCATCTCACCATCGCAACTCGTCCGCATCTTTGAGCCGTACGTTCAGCTTTCCGCGCCAGACGGTCAGTGGCGATCGGGTCTCGGGATCGGGTTGTCCGTTGTGCAGAACCTCGTGGAAATGCATGGAGGCCAGGTCACGGCAGAAAGCGACGGCGTCGGAAAAGGGGCACGGTTTACGGTCACGCTTCCAACAACGCTTGCGGCGGCATCGGGAACCGCTAAGCCGCCACCTCGACCACGAAGGGCGCGGACGAGACGACTTCGCGTTCTGATCGTCGATGACAACCACGACGCAGCGGAATCGCTGGCCATGCTGCTGAGTGAGCACGAGGTTAAAAGTGCGTGCGATGGGGAAGACGCCCTGGCGATGGCGGGAGACTTTCGTGCCGACGTCGTCATTCTGGACATCGGTCTGCCTGGAATGAACGGGCACGAACTGGCACGGCGACTCAGGGCGCAGCCGGGTACCGCGCGTGCCGTACTGGTTGCCCTTAGCGGATTCGGGACGGCCGAGGATCGGGCCCGATCCCGCGATGCCGGATGCGAGCAGCACTTCGTGAAACCGGTCGATCCGCAAGCGCTCATCGACTTCCTGCGCGAGGTCGCAGCGAGATCGGTGCCTTGATCTCAGTGACGGCGGCTTGCTTGCCGTGGTCGTCCATCGCATCAGAGCCAGCCTCCACGTGTTGGCCTACAACCTGAAACGCGTCATGAACTTACTTGGCGTAGCGGGGATGAAGAAAGCCATGAAGTTGGCGGTAGGCTGAAGCCCCGAGGGGCTTTGTTGTACTCGCGACGTCCGATTAGTGCACATTCGGCGTATCGAACTCGATCGATCTGACTGCCTACCGCTTACCTTCGGAAAAAATTGGTGTTTCCACACACTCTGGACCCGTTTCCGTCAGTCAGATCATTGCACTAGTTGTGGCTGTTCTCGAAGTACCAACGGTCACTCGCCCGTCATGCGCGCTGCGCATCTTCGGGCGCCGAAAACAGAACCCCGAGCTTGACTATCGGAGGAAGCCTTTGCAAACGAAAGGGCCGACTGTAGCCGGTCGGGAGCGGTGGTCCTATCGGCTTGCAACGGCCTCAGCATCGGTGGGTTGCCAGCCCCCGCCGAGCGCCTTGAATGCAGCGACCGCTGCGCGCGCCGATTCCGTTTGCGCCTGCACCCGCTCATCCGAAGCGCGTAGCAGGTTGTCGTCGGCCTGCAGGACCTCGATCAGGCTGACGACACCTTTCTGGTAGGCCGCAAACGAGGCGGCTCGCGCCCGGCCGAGCGAGCTCACACCCTGCGCGAGAATGGCAGCCTGCTCCTCGCGCTTCACGAGTGCCGAGAAAGCATTCTCGACGTCCTCCGTTGCGTGCAATGCGGCAAGCCGGTACGCGGCGAGCATCTCGGCGTCCTGGCCCCTGGCCTCATTGATCTGCGCATTGATGCGACCGAAGTCGAACAGACGCCAGCGCAGTCCCAGCACGCCAGCGGCCTGACTGGCGCCGGCACTGAACAGGTTGCCGCTGGCCACTGAGGTGGCACTCCCAATCAGTCCACTGAGCGACAGCTTGGGGTAATACTCAGCGACGGCCACGCCGATACGCGCGTTCGATGCCGCAAGGCGACGCTCGGCGACGATCAGATCGGGCCGACGCCTGAGCAACTCGCCAGGCGATCCGGTGCCTGCGATGCGCGGGGCGACCGGGATATCGCCGCCCTCGAGGAGTTCCGCCCGATGCGTGCCGGGCTGTGCACCCAGCATCACGTCCAGCGCGTTCATCGCCGCATCCAGACCAGCCTCCAGCACGGGGATGGATGCCCGCACCTGGGCCAGCGCACCTTCGGCCTGGCTCACCTGAAGGTCGGCCGCCAACCCCTTGCCATAGAGGAGGTTGATGGTCGAGAGCAGATCCTGCTGCGTCTGCAACTGCCTGCGGGCCACCTGCAAACGAGCCAGCAGTCCACGAATGGTGATGTAGATGTCGGCAGTCTGTGCCGCCACAGCGAGGCGCGTGGCCACCTCGCCAGCCTCTGAAGCCTGATAGTCGGCAAGTGCCGCTTCCCGCCCGCGACGCAGGCCACCAAATACATCCAGTTCCCAGCTCGCGCTGAAATTGGCCTCGTAGTCGTTGCCGTAGCGATCGAAACCGGGCGTCGAATTCAGCACACGTCCCAGCGGCGTTTCAACCGACTGGTAGACCCGGGCCGCCTGGCCGCTGACATTGCCGGAAGGCAGCAGCGCTGCATTCGCTGCCCCGAGACCCGCGCGCGCCTGCGAAACGCGTGCCGCGGCCTGCGCGAGGTCCAGGTTCTGCTCCAGCGCGAGCGTGACAAGTCGTGTCAGTTGCGGATCGCCGAAACCCGTCCACCACGTGACCAGGTCTGCGCTCGCCGCCGCCTGCCGGTGATCTACCGCGGCCTGACCCTGGAAATGGTCCGGCATGGCGACATCGGGCCGGACATAGTCGGGGCCGACAGCGCAGCCCGCCGAGAGGCTGGAGACAATGACCGCGGCAAGGAGGGATTTGGGTGGCATGGGCGTCTTCGCGAGGTTTGGGTTGTGACTATAATACAAAACGGTCACTGGTTGTCCATTCCTGTATGCTATGTCCATGAAAAACACCACCACTCCCTCCGTCCCCACGCGCGGCCCCGCTGATCACGAGGTGCGGGACCAGATCGTTGCGGCGGCCACCGAGCACTTCAGCCGGTATGGCTACGATAAAACGACGGTCTCGGACCTCGCCAGGGCGATCGGGTTTTCCAAGGCCTACATCTACAAGTTCTTCGAATCGAAACAGGCCATCGGGGAAATGATCTGCGCGAACTGCCTGGACGAGATCGAAAGCGAGGTCAGGACCGCCGTCGCGGACACCGGGCTGCCGCCCGAGAAGCTGCGACGGATCTTCAAGGTCTTTACCGATGCGAGCCTCCGGCTCTTTTTCCGGGACCGCAAGCTTTATGAAATCGCCGCATCGGCTGCCACGGAAAACTGGCAGGTCGTTCAGGCCTATGAAGCACGCGTTCAGAAGCTGCTGCAGGAAGTTTTGCAGGAAGGCCGGCAAAGCGGTGACTTCGAGCGCAAGACGCCACTGGACGAAACCGCGAGAGCGATCTATCTGGTGCTGCGCCCCTACCTCAACCCGCTGCTGCTTCAGCACAACCGCGATACCACCGATGTCGCGCCTGCGCAGCTGTCCAGCCTGGTACTCCGGAGCCTGTCGCCCTGATCGGGTCACATAGTGACTATTGACTGTATTGGTCACTAGAACCATAATGGAAGCCATCATCACACATTGATGGGACTTTCATGTTCTCGCGTCGCCTCGCCACCTCCGCACTCGCCTGTGCGCTGCCGCTTGCGCTAGCGGCCTGCGGTGAAAAAACACCGTCCGATCCGCGCACCGAGGTGCCGCTGGTGCGCACGGCCATCGTTCAGCGCGCCGTCCCCGCGTCCCGCTCGTTTACGGGGACCGTCGCGGCACGCGTGCAGAGCGACCTGGGTTTCCGTGTTTCCGGCAAGGTGCTGGAACGGCTTGTGGATGCAGGCCAGACCGTCAAACGCGGCCAGCCGCTGATGCGCCTCGACCCCATCGATCTCAAGCTTGCCGCGCAGGCCCGGCAGGAGGCGGTCACCGCTGCGCGGGCGCGAGCGCAGCAGACCGCGCAGGATGAGGAGCGCTATCGCGAACTGCGCGGCACGGGTGCGATCTCGGCTTCGGCCTACGACCAGGCCAAGGCAGCCGCCGATGCAGCCAGGGCGCAACTCAGCGGGGCCGAGGCTGACGCCGACGTGGCGCGCAATGCGACGGGCTATGCCGATCTGGTCGCGGATGGCGATGGCGTCGTGATGGAAACGCTGGCCGAACCGGGCCAGGTCGTCAGCGCCGGGCAGCCCGTGGTGCGCCTGGCCCACGCCGGGCGCCGCGAAGCTGTGATCCAGCTACCGGAAACCCTGCGTCCCGCCATCGGTTCGGTCGCCCAGGCCACCCTGTTCGGCAGCAGCGGCGTCAGCGAGCCAGCCACGCTACGCCAGCTTTCGGATACGGCGGATCCGCGTACCCGCACTTTCGAAGCGCGCTATGTGCTGCAGGGTGCGCTCGCCGACGCGCCGCTAGGCGCAACCGTCACGATCGAGATACCGGACGCACGCGTGGCGCTCCAGGGCGGCTTGCAGGTGCCGATCGGCGCGGTGCTTGACGCGGGTAAAGGACCGGGCGTGTGGGTCGTCAACGGCGAGCAGGCCAGGGTTGCATGGCGGCCGGTGACGGTCCTTCACCTGGACGACGACAGCGCTCGCGTGTCAGGTACGTTGAAGCAGGGCGAGCGTGTCGTTGCGCTCGGTGCCCAGTTGCTGCGTGAAGGCGAGCAGGTCCGGGCGTCCGGCCAGGCCGTCGCAGTGGCGAACGAAGGAGCCCGTCCGTGAGCGAAGGCCGATTCAATCTGTCGGCGCTCGCCGTGCGCGAGCGCTCCATCACCCTGTTCCTGATCTGCCTGATCTCGCTGGCTGGGCTCCTGTCGTTCTTCAAGCTGGGTCGAGCCGAAGACCCGGCGTTCACGATCAAGGTGATGACCATCATCACCGCGTGGCCTGGCGCCACCGCGCAGGAGATGCACGATCAGGTCACCGAGAAAATCGAAAAGCGCATGCAGGAACTGCGCTGGTACGACCGGACCGAGACATATACGCGGCCCGGCCTGGCCTTCACAACGCTGACGTTGCTCGACAGCACACCGCCGTCGGAGGTGCAGGAGGAGTTCTACCAGGCCCGGAAGAAAATCGGCGACGAAGCAGCCAACCTTCCGGCGGGCGTGATCGGGCCGATGATCAACGACGAATACGCGGATGTCACGTTTGCGCTCTTCGCACTGAAAGCCAGGGGCGAACCGCAACGGCTACTCGTACGCGATGCCGAGACGCTGCGCCAGCGGTTGCTGCATGTGCCGGGCGTGAAGAAGGTCAACATCATCGGCGAGCAGGCCGAGCGCATCTACGTCCAGTTCTCGCATGACCGGCTGGCCACGCTCGGTGTCAGCCCGCAGGACGTGTTCGCCGCGCTCAATGGGCAGAACGCCCTGACGCCGGCCGGCTCCGTGGAAACCAAAGGTCCAGAGGTGTTCATTCGCCTGGACGGCGCCTTTGACAACCTGCAGAAGATCCGCGACACGCCGGTCGTCGTGCAGGGTCGCACGCTGAAGCTGTCGGACATTGCCACCGTCGAGCGCGGTTATGAAGATCCGGCGACATTCATGATCCGCAACAACGGCGAACCCGCCCTGCTGCTCGGCATCGTGATGCGCGATGGCTGGAACGGGCTCGATCTGGGCAAGGCACTGGACAGCGAGGTCGGCACAATCAACGCCGGGCTACCGCTGGGAATGAGCCTGACCAAGGTCACGGATCAGGCCGTCAACATTCATTCGGCGGTCGACGAGTTCATGCTCAAGTTTTTTGTCGCGTTGCTGGTGGTCATGCTCGTGAGCTTCGTGAGCATGGGCTGGCGTGCGGGTTTAGTCGTCGCGGCGGCGGTGCCGTTGACGCTGGCCATCGTGTTCGTGGTGATGGCCGCGACAGGCAAGAACTTCGACCGCATTACGCTAGGATCCTTGATCCTGGCGCTGGGCCTGCTGGTCGACGACGCCATCATTGCCATCGAAATGATGGTGGTGAAAATGGAGGAAGGCTACAGCCGTGTGGCCGCCTCTGCCTATGCCTGGAGCCACACTGCCGCACCCATGCTCTCGGGCACGCTGGTGACGGCGGTCGGCTTCATGCCGAACGGCTTCGCGCGGTCCACCGCCGGTGAATACACCAGCAACATGTTCTGGATAGTCGGCGTCGCACTGATCGCATCGTGGGTCGTCGCCGTGGTCTTCACGCCGTACCTCGGTGTGAAGATGTTGCCAGATTTCAAAAAGATCGAAGGGGGGCACGACGCGATCTACGACACGCCCCGCTATAACCGCTTCCGCCAGTTGCTGACGCGCGTGATCGCACGCAAATGGCTCGTCGCCGGTTCGGTCGTTGGCCTCTTCGCCCTGGCCATCGTCGGTATGGGCGTGGTCAAGAAGCAGTTCTTCCCGATCTCGGATCGCCCCGAAGTGCTGGTCGAGGTGCAGATGCCTTATGGCACGTCGATCTCGCAGACCAGCGCCGCTGCGCAAAAGGTGGAGGCGTGGCTGGCTAAACAGAAAGAAGCCGGGATCGTCACGGCTTACGTCGGGCAAGGTGCGCCGCGCTTTTACCTGGCCATGGCGCCGGAACTGCCCGATCCGTCGTTTGCCAAGATCGTAGTGCGCACGGACAGTCAGGATGAGCGCGACGCGTTGAAGCAGCGACTGCGTCAGGCCATTGCCGACGGTCTCGCCCCGCAAGCGCGCGTGCGGGTGACGCAACTCGTGTTCGGGCCGTATTCGCCGTTCCCGGTCGCCTATCGCGTCACCGGTCCGGACCCGGACAGGCTGCGCGCAATCGCGGCTGAAGTTGAGCAGGTGATGCAGGCCAGTCCGATGATGCGCACGGTCAACACCGACTGGGGCACGCGCACGCCCACGCTGCACTTCACGTTGCAGCAGGACCGTCTGCAGGCGGTAGGGCTGACGTCCAGCGCCGTCGCGCAACAACTGCAGTTCCTGCTCACCGGCGTACCTGTCACCGCCGTGCGTGAGGATATCCGGACCGTGCAGGTTGTGGCGCGTTCGGCCGGCGATGTGCGCCTCGACCCTGCCCGGCTCGGCGATTTCACGCTAGCCGGGGCGGCTGGACAACGCATCCCGCTGTCGCAGGTGGGCAAGGTCGACGTGCGCATGGAGGAGCCGATCATGCGCTGGCGCGACCGCGTGCCGGCGATCACGGTACGTGGCGACATTGCCGACAACCTGCAGCCACCGGACGTATCAACAACAATCACGAGGCAGCTTCAGCCAATCATCGCGAAGCTGCCCAGTGGCTATCGCATCGAGCAGGCGGGCTCCATCGAGGAATCGACCAAGGCGACGACGGCCATGTTGCCGCTGTTCCCGATCATGCTGGCGATCACGCTGGTCATCATCATTCTCCAGGTTCGCTCGATCTCGGCGATGGTGATGGTGTTCCTGACGAGTCCGCTCGGCCTCATTGGCGTCATTCCGACATTGATCCTGTTCCGTCAGCCTTTCGGTATCAACGCGCTGGTCGGCCTCATCGCGCTCTCGGGCATCCTGATGCGCAACACGCTGATCCTGATCGGGCAGATCCACCAGAACGAGCAGGCGGGACTTGACCCGTTCCACGCGGTTGTCGAAGCCACCGTTCAGCGTGCCCGCCCGGTGATCCTGACGGCCATGGCGGCGATCCTGGCCTTCATCCCGCTGACGCATTCGGTGTTCTGGGGAACCCTCGCCTACACGCTGATTGGCGGCACGTTCGCCGGGACGATTCTGACCCTGGTGTTCCTGCCAGCCATGTATTCCATCTGGTTCAGGATCCGCGCCGGCAACCCCGCGGGTTCGAACTGGAGCCGCGATCCCCAGTCATCGCATCCAGAACCGGTGACGAAGGATGCGCTCGACGCGCGCAGTTAAAACACCATCAATTCAACGATTCAACAATTCAACAATTCAACAAACGGAGCGGAGCGTCCCTCATCCACCGTGTTCCGTGGCATTGCGCCAAGCGGAGAGTTCCTTGCACACCGGGCTAGCCGAACTTCGTTTCGCCGTGTTGATAGCCCGCCGTCTGCAACGTCGGCGCCTCGTAGTAGAAAATCAACCAGGCGCCGGCGATGCAGCATGTCTTGCACGTTTGCTCGCCTGTCGGCCCCAGTTCAAACTTGAAGGCCTCAACTCGCTGCGTAACAGAAAGGCTAACACGACTCGCGCGCCGTCGGGGACTGCCTTCGGCGTCCACGCTATCCCCTCTCCGCCCGACATGACGGGGGCTCGACGTCCTTCCCGGTCAACAGTATGTCCGTGCCCGTTCACTTTTCGCGCACGTTGTTCGGTTAGGTTAGCTTAAATATTCTAAATCGCGGACTAGCTCCCCCCACAAAGATACACACTCAACCACGAAACACCATTCGAAGGTGTGGTCGGTATGTCCGATCATAACCTTGTTCAGATTCGAAGAGGGATTCGCGATGCCGCATATCTACCCATCTAAAAATCGAGCTCAAACAATACTTTTACTACAAACCGAATTCCGTTTTCATCGTGTTTAAGTGATCCGCTACGCGTCGCGCATAGCCCTTGGCGCCCCCGCTGTAGCGATATAACGCGTCCTCGAGGTTCCCACCGGATGCTCTTATGTAACCCTGTAGAATTGCGGAGCCGATACGGACGTTCGTACGCGCATCGGTCAAGTCCGACGTGCGAAGAACACAGTCTCGGTGTTGAGATGGAAGCACCTGCATGAGGCCCTTGGCTCCAACCACACTTTCGGCGAATCGATCAAAACTGGATTCGACTGCGATCACTGAAAGCAATAGCAATGGCGGGAGTGTGAAGCGTCTCGCTGCATTCAGTACCGCGCGACCTATTTCCAATGCATCATGCCATCTGATATGAAAATGGGCACTCACAACAGTTGCAATTTCCTCTGCAGTGGGAATTCTCTCTTGCGTAATATCGGCAACTTGATCTTGCATCGGCCAAACCGGCGATTCAGCGCCATAGCAGAGTCCGGATAGCGACCCGAACATGACGATTATTGCTACGGCGATATTGCGGAGGCTGAAGGCAATAGTGTGCGTCCGGACAAAAAAATCTGTGCTCGAGTTCGTGAACATATACCACATACCATATAATCGCGTGGTCACGAACAGTTCAAGCGAAGACTTTCCTAGAACAGACTGACGACGGTAGTTCATAACGAAAATGTACAAATAAAACACATTCAGAGCATTCCATCCTGTCTAATTCAACCGCAAAAAACAATCTGTCCTGCAACTACTGCTGCATCAACAGCGATCTCGTCTGACCAAACGCTCCGGCGCCTCGGCAATGCGGGCAGCGCACATCTCACTCGCAGCCAAATCGCGAACGTTGTTGGCAAAGCGCTGCAGAGCCTCTAGGGACCCATACGCGCTCTTGTACTCTTCACGGCCGATCCGCCCATCGAGCACGACCAGCATGCCCGAATCAATAGCAATCCTTTCGATGTCCATTGCAATTCCCCTTCAATGACGGCAAATACGCCGGCCTGCCTAGTTCGGTCTACAGCGCGGCTCGCATATCGCTTATGCCTCCGGCGCTGTCCGATTTCTTGCTTTAACGTTTATCGCCCCCCGGTCCGAAGATGTGGCAAGAGACCTTTCAACAGCCACTAGAAGACATCAACCGCTCCCGAATCCCCGACGGCGATCGCGCTTACCGGAACCGATGTAAGCATTCTAGGTTTGGGCGTTTCCCACCCCTCCACCAAAAGGATGAAAAAAGTGAAAAGTGCTCGCGCCCATGCTCCGCGATCAAGTAGTGAAAACCGGCCATCTTCGGCAGTCGGCCAAGTAGAACCAGGCACCAATGCTCTCGCGGTTGGCGAGTCATGCGAAAGCCTCACGCGGTAAGCCAGGTGCGATCTGGTACCTCGACGAGGTGCTCGTGAAGCTGCGCGGTGAATCGTACGCACTGTGGCGCGGTGGACATGGCACCGAACTCGACGTGTTACGGCAAAAGCGCCGCGACACGGCTGCAGCCAGACGATTTTTCAGCCGGACGGAAGCGCGGCGCCACGCGGCGAGCGCTCACAACGATGTCCCGTTGCCGCGGCTGCGGCCCGATCATGGATTCGCATTCGCGCAAGATGCCCAGAATCCGTATGCTGTCGATAGAGTTCCATGTGCAACCTTACGGTCTTGGTCGATTCCCGGCCTTGGATTTGATGCCGTCGTTTGCCGCGATCTTTATCCTGAGCGATTTCATTTCTCTGATCATTTAAGATTCAGTCATGAAACCTCGCCGATGTACGCGCCTGTCGGCATTTCTGGTTCCCGATCCGGCGAAGACCACGGACGCTTTCCTCCTCGCGAATCGCCGTCGACGAGATCGCATTCTGCTGTGCATTGCACCCAACGACGACGGCACGACAAGCGAAAGCTCGCACAGTCAATCTCGATCTCCTCATTTGGGGTGCCTTTGATTTTGGTGCTTATTCCCGGTCATTAGCATCCAAGTGGACATCTGAAAATGGCTTTGACACTAGTCGCGACGGCTAAGTTGTTCCGCGATGAAAACCGCACCGGTCGATCCTAAAAATGTCGGCAGCTGCTACGATCTGTACAACTTGTGGCTCTGGTGCAAATAGCGCGCGTGCGGATCGGGTAAGGTGTCGGACTGAACGAATTGAGAGCCGACGATGAGCCCCTTGATCTCGCGCGTGGCGGACGCGCTGCGCTGCGCGAGCGTGCGCGCCTCGCTTGCGACCACGGCAAAGCCTCGCCCATGCTCGCCCGCGCGTGCGGCTTCGACCGCGGCGTTGAGCGCGAGAATATTGGTCTGAAACGCGATACCGTCGATCAGCCCGATGATCTCGCCAACCTTGCTCGAGCCGTCGGCGATGGACTGCATCGTGCCAACGACCTCGCGCATCATCGCGCCACCCTGCGTGACCGTCTGCGCCGCCGCTCTGGCGAGTCCGGATGCTTGCTGTGCGTTCCCGGCGTTCAAGCGCACGATCCAGGTCAACTCCTCCATGCTCGCGGCTGTCTCTCCGAGCGATGCCGCCTCCTCGGTGCGCTGGGACAGATTCAGGTTGCCGGCAGCAATCTGCGCGCTTGCCGTTGTGACGCCCTCGGCGTTGCTGCGCACCTCGCGCACCACGCGCGCGAGGCTTTCCTGCATCTGCGCGAGGGCGGCGAGCAGCTCGGCCACCTCGTCGTCGCCCCGGGCGTGCAAACCGGTCGAAAGGTCGCCGTTCGCCACTTCGCGCGCGAATGCCAAAGCATGGCCGAGAGGCCTTGTCACGCTGCGGCTGAAACGCCGCCCGCGAGACCCAGCGCGAACACGAGGGCAGCGATGACGGCGCTGACGACAGTGGCACGTTGAGCGTCGACGGCCGCCTCGGCGGCGATCCGGGCGTTGTCGGCGGCAATCTTCTGCGCGGAGCAGTCCAGAAGCTGTGCCGGCGCGCGATCGACGCCTCTTACGGCTAAGCTTCATTGAGATCTTCGTAAAATAGACGGCTTGATGGGGCACACGAACGCTGTATAACGGCACAAAGCGGGTTATTTGAAGGGCGCCACAGCCGCATTACACGAAGCTAACGACACCGCGGTATGAGCCCGTTTGAAGCACATTCAGTTTGCCTAAATGAGACCCGGCGTTGCGCTCGTCGTCTTCGCCAGAAGCGACCGGCTCAATTTGCCGATGGCTGCCGAACCGCAATGCCCTTCGTCACGCCCCGTTCTACGGGGCAACAATCGGCCGCCCGATGAGGAGATCACACCAGAGCGGGGGCTCTATGAGCTTTTCGGGTCTGAGCATGGGTTTCCAGCCGTGCCTCCAGCGAGGACGGCCCTCCGATCAGATTCGCCTGGCCACTCACCGCCCTCGTGCGGCCCACCAAGGATACTTTCTACTACGAATTGTATTGAAAGAAGACCGGGCGACCGGTCAGCGCGTGGCGGTCCGGATGCCCCCCCGGAAACCCCGAGCGCCATCACCACACCTACCTGACCTCGATCCGCTCCAGCTGGTACCCATAGCCGTAAACCGGCATCAGCCGGTAGCCGTTTTCAGGGCGGAGCCCAAGCCTGGTGCGCAACATCGAAACGTGCGTGTCCATCGTGCGGGAGGGCATGTCAATACTGCGCTTCCAGACTGATTCGAGTAGGTACGCACGCGATAGCGGTTGGCCCAGATGCCGGAAAAGCAGCAAGGCAAGTTCAAACCCCTTTCGCGTCAGCGTTACTGGTATTCCGCGAACAACGACTTTTTTCGATGCCACATCGAACTTGAATTCCCCGAAGATTTCGCACGTCTTCGCATCATTGCGCTGGTCTGCACGACGACGCAGCGATCTCACGCGCACACGAAGGATATTTGTCGTAATCGGCTTGACGACGTAGTCGTCTGCCCCCTCGTCCAACAACGACGCAATATCGGCTTCGCAGCTGCGACACGTCATGAAGAGCACCGGCAGGCGGTCACACAAACTCTGACGCAACGAGCGTAGCACCTCCTCGCCGGGCATATCGGGAACGTTCCAGTCGAGAACCAGTAGATCGAACGTCTCAAGGCGCAGGTGCTTCACGAGTTCACGGCCCTCAGCAAATGCACGGCAAGCGTGCCCGTCCATCACCAGCGACTGAAAAACCAGACCGGTTTGTTCTGCATCCTCACCCAGGACAGCAATTCTCATAAAGCCTCACGGCAGGCTCACACGCGAACGTAGTTTCGACAGGATACGAGCTGTCAGGAATTTTTCAGTGTCGTTCAACTCGGCTTCATGCCAACGGCGAAGGTCCGCGAGCGTCTGCAAAAGCCGTCGATAGACGCCGGGTTGATCGGTGACAAGGGGCCATGCGTGCATCATGTAGGCGAGTGCGACAATGCTCCTTCGCTCGCAGAATGACTCAAACAGTGCATGACACAAGTCGTTCAGATTGGCCAGATAGTCCTCCTTCTCCTGAGGCGGGACCATGGCTTCCTTCGTGCAGCGGTACATTCTCATCGTTGACTGTCATGTTGGAGCATGGCTGGCGTCCCCGCTGACCATGCACGCATCCTGCATTGCGTATGGCTCGCACCCGTCGACGCCCTGAATGCATCGTAGCGATACGCCCGGATTTCTTGCGCGCGTTCAAGGCTGCCCGGTGAGCCGCGTCCATGCGGAACGATAACGCACGCGCAGTGATGTTTCGTTTACCTAACTTGATTTGCCGCGGCAACCCGGGCCGTTGCTTCAGAAACCGCACTGATTCTAGTCTCAATTTCCCCGCTTTCACACGTCCAGGACTAAAAAAATCCGGTGACGCCGGAAGCAGTTGGCCAATTGACGGGAAGAGACGCGGCCAGAAAGGGTGGTCGCCCTGGAGATGGAGCGACATGCTCGAGTTTTCTTCAGAAGTTGATCTGCAATGCGTCCGTTGCGATAAGTATTCTTATCACAATGCATTTATTTTGAAGCAAAACTTTAGCATTTTAAAATCTGCCTGATCCGGAACCCGCCCCCTTTCTGCCCAACCGGCCGGCTTCGGGAGCAGAGCCAAGACTTCGAGTCGCTCGTCTAGACCCCTTACGTCTTGCGGTCGCAGCAAACGGGGAATCGCAGGCGCCTAACACCCATTCCATCTTTGTTATCCAGTACTATCCAAATCGCTCCCGTGGACTTATCAATACTGGACCATGAAGCCAGACCCAAAGATTCGAGCGACACCCCGTCCTCTGCGCGTAGCCTATGTACTTGAGGATGGCGTCGATAGCCATGATTGGCTTGACGCGATTTTTGCCAGCTGCTTTGGGCGGCACGGCGGGCGGCAATCGCTGGTCGTCCCGGTAGTTGATGGCCAGATCTCGGAGCGCTACAGAAACTGGCTTCGCCTGTACGACCCGGACTATGTCCTGCTTCTGACGTATGACAACGCAGCTCTCGTCGAACTCCTCACAAGGTTGCTTGGCGATACGACAATTCATCAGCGAGAGAGGGCGCGCGGCACGGTCGAGCAACATCCACGTGTCGTCATTCGCACGTCCAGCTTGCCCGCGATCTCCTGGCTGCCATTCTTCAAGGTCTGATCGGGTCTAATGCATTCAGCGCCAGAGTTCATTCTTGACCGCTTCCCCATGTGGGAAGACGACGGCATCATTAAGGACAACTTCGGCACTCTATATGGGAGCCTTGATCCGTTCCCCATGCACGACCAGATAGGTGTGCCCGCGCTCATGCTCACGCCACCCGACGCACCACCGAACCGCTGGCACCTCCGGTCGGTAAAAGGCGAGGAAATTCAGGATGCCTACGCCGTGATCGAGCGTCTAGCTGGGACGGGCCATATCGCCACTCTGGCACAGCTCTCCAACCTTTCCGCCCAGCGTTTCCGGACAGATCACGCATGGGGTCGGTCATTTTGTCTGATCATCGGAGACAGTTTCGACGATCGAGTTTCGTGCTGGAACGCGGCGCTGCTGTTTGACGGCGCGCAGACTCAGGTATTGAAAACGCTGCGCGTACCCGCGAATGCTGCCGCCAACGAGGTCAAGCTCTCGAAGATCGGCCAATATCTTCAGCGTAAGAACTGGATCAACCAACAAGGAGGCAGTGGTCGAGTAACCCTGCGATCGCACTCATTATCTGCGGATCAGCTCAATGCAATTGCAGAGCAACTGCGCAGGGGAGCACACGTACGGACCGACGTTAGCCCGATAGCAACGCTTGACGAATGCTGTCCCGAGGAGATCTCACGTGTACATACAGGCGCTCGCTGGTGGCCAACCGTTCCAACCGATGGCAACGAGACTCGGGTTGTTGATGGCACTACGATCGTGGCTGCGTCGAGCCCCTTCCAGCTCAGCTACGCCCGCGGTCAACACCCGATATTTTCACAGGGCTCGTGGTATGTGGATCTGTCGATCGACCGGCTAAACGACAACGGACGATTCGCGAACGTTCGTGAAGAGTGGCGACTGCCTCTGCGTTCTCATTTGGTTCACCGATTCTGCACGGAGCGCGGAGCCCGACTGTTGCGCAATGGAACGATCACGCTGCCCGTCGATATCAACCACGCCACTATAGAGGTCAAGAACCCGTCGGACGACGATATTATCCGCGACTTGTTGACGGAGGTACCGCGGTACGACCATGACGACATGCGTCATGCGCGGCAGAGGACTGCGAACTATCGCTATGCAGCGCCGTCTGACAAAGGCAGCTATCTGCGAGGTCTGCTCGGGCTTTTTGGCGGCCTCAACAATGCTGAGCAGACTTTGGGTAACCACTTCTGGCGAACACAGTTTTTGAGAATGGCGGTTCCCGCCCAAGACCAGAAAACTGAAATTATTACCTACGTGCAGCGTCGTATGCGGGCCCGGAACGGCACGTTGACCATCAATGATGCGCCAGGCTGGGAGAGCCTAGCGCAGCGCATCATCGAGAAATCTGCACGTCTTCGTGCACCAAAAGGCAGAACGCGCTTTGACAAACTGCTAGCTGCGTGGTCGGTCGAACTCGAACAAGCGATTAAGCTAGATCACAATCTCATTCCGCGACGGGATGAAATCATAGGTGAGGCCAGCGACGACCTCAAACGTTCCCTGAGTGAGCTACTGGACTGCGGTATCTTCCATCGCGGACACGAGTGGAGTTGCCGGCAGTGCTCGCACCGCAACTGGGTCAGCGTCGACCATCTCAGGAACGTAATGGCATGTGAGGTTTGCGGACGTGACCATCAGTTGCCGGTGGATGTTGTGCTGGACCTCCGTCTCAACGAGTTCTTTGCAACATGCCTGCGCGAACACGACACCCTAACAGTAACGTGGGCCCTGTCAGCACTGCGGGAGAGTTCAAAGAGCACCTTCATCTTCGGCCCGCAGATGAGCCTATTTGAGGACTATCCGGAGAATCAGGGTGGTCGATCGAACAGGGAGCTGGATGTGATCTGCGTCGTCGATAACAAGTTTGTCATCGGCGAGGCGAAGATCGGTGTAGACATCATCGCGGACAGTGACATTGAGGATCTCGCGGATGCCGCAACGAGGCTTGATGTTGATAAGGCGATCTTGATGGCGCTCGGCGGCGATCGGGCGATCATGAACCGCAAGGTCAACCAGCTGCGAGCGTTGCTCCCGAATCACATTGAAGCCGAAGGGATAGTCTCCGATTGGGATGACGATCCATCAGCAGTTCTGTAGCGGTTGCAACGCCTAACGATCGGGTTCGGCCATTCCGATCAAGGCCGCCGGCAACCGCTACTGGGCGACAGTGGACGGCCGCGCAGTAGCGGTTCGCTCCCACCAGTCAAGGACCACTACCCCCACGCCCGGTTGCTATCGTCGGCATTTGATAAGCGGCAAAAATCGCAGCGTTCGTTCAACCCGGTCGAACGGCTCGCGTCAACTGCCCCCCAATCGGATGCCATGTGTGGCTGCACGCCGCCTTGAACGAAGTACAATGCGAAAATCTGTGTGTAGCAACTGTGCGCCGCAGGCACTGGCCGTGCCACTTCGCACCTCTACCGGAACCAAATAATGATCGAAGAAGGTGTGCTAATACCGGCGACCTTGCGGCCAGTCGGACAAGGGCTGAGCGGGGCAAAGCGAGGACAGGTAAAAATCAGCGGCATTTCGCATAAGTGCGTTGTAAAGCCAGAGTCGATCGGTGGCGTCGTCGCGGAGTGCTTCGCCGCTGCAGTTGGCATCCATCTGGGGTTGCCTACATTGAAACCAGTGATTGTCCGCTACCCGGGGAAATCCGAGATGTGGTTCGGTGCAAGAGATCTTCAGCATCCTAGTCTGCTAACCGCAATGAACGTCAACGATGCAGCAGGAGTCAGACGTGCCGCCCTCTTACTGGCGACGTGGGCACAGTTCGGCTCGACCATCTCGTTTGACGAGTTGATCGCCAATCCAGATCGCAACCTGCAAAACTTATTGTGGGACGGCCAGGATTTCTGGCTAATCGACCACGCACGCGCCCTCGGAAATGCCGTTCACGAGAAAAACACGTTGGCCAACGTGGCCATGAGTCTCGAACCTGTTGCCGTGGATGGAGCAAAAGCCGCGGCGATTGCACAGGCATTGGTTCAACAAAGCAAGTGTGGATCTGATGACGCAATCTGGACAGACTTAACCGATGCCTTTAAGGCCCTTGCATCCATCGAGAAGCAATATGAGAAGTGGGAGAAAGCTGAGGAAGCGTGCAGAACATTCATCCACTCTCGCGTACCTAGTCTCGCCAGTAACACCGCTAACTGCTTCAGCCCTCTTCTAAATCATCATGCAAACCACTGACAGCGATCTGTCTCAATACCTCCAGACAAACACTCGTTGGGCGATCATGAAATGGGAACCCATGGCGGGATCGGGTGAAATTCTGAACGTCGGAGCTCTTCTGCAACGAGACGGCACAGTGGAGGCCCATGTGCTAGTGAAAAGCGAGGTGCTCCATTGCATGTATGGCGGAGCGGCGTTGCGTGCAATGCAAATGATTCAGTATGCACTCGAAGCTGCGAGAGGTATTGCGGCAGATCAATCTTTAGAGGCTGCGATTATCGCTCCGGCTCTAGAGAATTGTCGATTCGGGGCAGTTATGGATACTTACGCCGATGACCGTGCAGACGCGATTCGTCAAATCGTCTCAGAATGTTGTAGTCTTGGAACTCTTCCGACGGAGCCGGAAGAGGAAGCGGACACCGCTCCGCTCGACGAGCGCGAAGTGCAGCGACAGTGGACCACGCGCATTCGGAATGTGATCCAAGTCGAACGCCCCGATCTTGTACGGTTCTTTGGCGGACAAGCGACGATTGTGGAAGGCGGGCAAGCTGTAAAATTTGGTTTTCTTGCTCCCTCGCTGGTCGCACATTTCGGTCTACTGAAGCCCAATCAACAAGGGCAAGGTATGAAGGACGCGAGATCAAAGATGTGGGAACTCTCACTCGCAAGGGAACGCAACCCGAGTCTAGCAACGGCATTGATTCTAGGAACGCCACATGAGAACGACATACTTCTTAGTGAGCGAACACTCGCACAGATTTCCTCTAACGTGGCCGAACTAACGCAAGAGGCGGCGCAGAGCCGCCTGTCGTTGCGTCCCGTTCATACAGAACGAGAAGCCGCGGATGCGCTTATTGGTTTGATTTAGTGATGCACACTCAACAAGTATCTGCACCCAGCTCGACTACACGCAAGAGGGCATTTCCGCACGACCTGACACGCCAACAATGGGCCTCGCACGAGCTATAGCCTCTTTCGTATGCTAAGGAAGTACTCGAGTTTCGGGGGAACGCTTAGAAATCCGCGTCGCTCTTTGGTGGGAGCCGAATCATCCATCCTCCCACCCGGCCGTCGAGCTGCTGCGCCAGTGCCGCCGAGTACTGCATATGTGCAAAAGGCCTGCAGAACCTCTGTCGCACGCGTAGTCGTGCAACACGAGCCATCCTCACCGATGGCTACGACAGGCCAGCACGACGTAGTCCCCGCCTGCCCCACCACTCTGGGTCTGCCCAATTTCCGATGTCCATCGGACTCTAACGGCGTTGTTTGCGCTCCGACCGACAGAGGTCAATCAAGGGCCGACGCGAAGCGGCCTTGATTAGGCTGCCGGCTTTGCGGACGCGCTTCACCGCTTTGACTGGGGTCGAGTGTTTTCGCGCGCGCATGGTTTTTCGATACTTCGCGATGGTCCCCTTCGTTTTAGCGGTTATATCCTTCGTGATGGTCTCTATCAACTTCAAGTACATACCACCGCTTTTGTAGGGTTTATCAGCATACTTCGTATAACGAATAAAGCACTCCGAAAATCGATCCACTAGTTCGCAAAGCTCTTCGAGTAACATTACCGTTCGATCAGTACGCCACAGAATTCTTTCGTTCTCTAGAATATTGACAAGTTTTCTTGTGAAACCCGCCAACTCCTCGACATGATGAGCCGCGCGCTCTATCCGTTCACATAAATCGCTAGTTTTCCCGATATCTTCAATATGCGCAGTATAGCCAACCAATGCCCTCATTGCCTTGATCGCGGGGTAAAATGGATTTAATCTAAAATAAAAATAATCTTGAAAATCACTCTTCTGGCCAGTTTGAATAGCGCGCCGGCGATCAGCAATCATCTCTTTTGCATCAGAAAGTTCGGCCAAACAGAGGTCATAAGTTTGAATGAGTCTATCGCCCGCCAAATAATTTATCAGCCTCTCTTGTTTGAAGGAAACAATCTGAGAGATCGAGTATCCAGCATAAACCAGTCCAAAGAGAGCCTCTACTGAAGCGAGGGCTCTTGCAAAACCGATTGCCGTTATATCACCATACCCCAGTGTAGTAACGGTCACAATACTGAAAAATAGACACTCAAGGAAAGACGCAGATGATTTTTCTGGATTTCGTAGTCCACCATGGGAGAAAAACTCAAGACCGTAGTACGACAACCCGAAGAGGAAGACCACGGCGACAAATATTATCGCAAGCTTGATGATCAACTGGCGCTGCTGGGTCTCGTTCTCATACATGATTTTATTTTTATTACCTAGACGGGAATCAACTTCCGAATTAATGGTGGCGGGCAAGATTGCAGAATAATTTAAGCCAAACGGGTCACATGCTACTTCTGAAGATCTGCTGCGAAGCGGGCGGCGCGATCGTCTACGTCGGTGGAGAGAACACAATGGTCGGCCTCCAAATACCCTTGCAGCATCAGGTATCAGTTGTCCGCCGCGCTAAGCCCGTGAGCATCGACAAATTCTTGCACTAGGTCGATAGCGAATTTGGCCGCGTTTTTGGTTACGTTCGCCTGGGTGGCTTTTTTCCCCAATTGGTGGGAAAAATCCGCTTGCTGTGTTTCACCCGCGTCCGCTACGGCCTTTATCCAGAGACATCTTTGGCCCGCTCCAGCTCGGTAGAATCCCCATCCCTCCATATCGAACGCGACGGCGTCTTGAAAGGATTCACTGATGAACGAAATCAATTCTGAATTGACATTTTCAACCTTACTGGACGCGCTTGCGAGACCCTTATCCGTCACGACCTTAAATGGGAATTGCTGCTTTACTGAAACTATCCGTGCAAGCTTGAACATTTCGTTATCGACACGATCACCATGAGGGCGTTGTTGAACTCCCTCAACGATCAGGCGCGTGTGATCGAATACAGTTACTTCGTTTGGTACTACGACCGTCCCTACCGGCAGTGCCTTGCCTGGCATGGCCATACACATCCCAATCATTAGGACGATTGTGGGCCTCAAAGCCAGACATAGAGCTTTGACCTCCACAGCCGCCTCTGTTTGCCCCTGGAAGGAGAGGCTTATAAGATTCCAGACTACAGCGTTTCGGGAGTCTAGAAACTGAAGCAGATACTCCTGACTGTCATCCAATTGGACCGTTTTGGGAGTCCCAAAGGACTCTTTCAGTTGAGCGTACACCGCAGCAAGTTCAACCGCGGCGGCCGCAACGCACAATACTGATCTTGTACCTATTTTCCCGTCGCGGACTTCAGCTGAAGCGCCGCTCTCAGTCACCTTGTGTTGCGAATGGCCAGTTCCCCTCGTGCTGACATCACGCAGAACGCGAACCTTCCCTTTCGCCTTTTCCAACGTCTCCGCGAGCGAGAACTCCTTGGAAAGAAGTACCCACGCCCGCTGTGCCGATGTGCTATTCGGAATCGCGCCCTCAGGATCTTCGATCAGGCGAGATAATGCGTCGATGACATCGTCATCAAGGGTAGAGGTGTCGCGAAGTCGCCTTTGAGCTGCTGCGGCCAACTCGATCATTGCCGCACAACTTCTGAACCGTCGATCACTACTCGCTTTCTCGTCGGGGTGGGCTGATGATGGTAAATAGCAAACAATTCCTTGGCGATCAAGGAGTGTCGTTGTGCCGTCAATCTGATGTTTGCGGTTCTTCTCGAACATCTCTTCAACCAGGTCATCATTCGCTCTCGGATGGCGAGTTATGACCTCTACTAAATCAGAAGAACTCAGTTGTGCCTGTTCCGACAAGGCAGTTATCTGAATGCATGGGAACACTTTTAGGTCGCCATGAACCGGAATCGCCGCACCACTACCAGAAGCTACGATCTCAATAATTTTCTTAGCTAGGCCGACAATGCCGGGATAGTTCGAAATATCCTGCACAATCGCGAAGTCTGAATCGTCCGCGGCTTCGAATGTCGAGCAGTCGATCGTCACGCAAACGTGTCTCCCATAGACGTGGACGCCAAATTTACTCGACACGCTGGTCGAGGCGCCCGACACTCTATTAGGTATGGTGCCGTGAAAAACAGTCTTTGAATTTGTGAAGCCGTAGCCGCGCGATACGGGGGCGATTCTCGTGAAAAACGGGCCCTGAGGTTCAAGCACTAACGGGAAGAACGCCGACTCAATATCACCACCAATTTCCCGCAACACTGATTTCCCTGTTCGTACCTCGAATAGGGAGGTCGCTTCACCGGCAACGTAGTTCGGTGCCGAATCTGGGAGTCGGCCAAATGCTCTCCAACTGAGCTTCACATTGAAAGACATCGGGCGCCCGTCGAGAAAGGGTGAGCGGGGGAGGACTCGAACCTCCTCATGTCGGCAAATCGTTGCCGACGTGCTTACCAGCGCCCGCTCGCCAAGTTCGTGAATATATCATCGGTTTCTGCCTTTTGGGATAGTCGGATCGCTAAATCGTTCCGAATTGTCGAGTCGAAATCTAGTTCCTCAAAATCTTAACATTACAGCCTTTCGCTCGTTTACGGCAGGGGAATGGCGGACTTTAGATTCTGAAGTCAAAGCCGGAGCCTTGGTATCACCGAAGTCAAACGCGGAATCGGCAAGTGCTTTAGGGTCATCGCCGGACTAGCGGCAGTCGTTCAGCCCCATGAATCGCGCAACTACTTGACGCGGCAACGCATTCGCCCTCTCGCATCTCCACAATATTGAAATGAGAGCATCGTATGGGTTCGCCCCAATTTCTGCTGAAGACGTGACCAAGCGTCGGTGCCAGTTGGGACCAGCGTTGCGATCGTGTAGCTGGGCGTTCGCTCCGTCGCAGCCGCCCTATGCATGCTGCATCCGACTCTATTGCGCATGCCATTAGCCGTTTGCCCGCGAACAGAAAATCGAGCATTTTGCCGCCTGTTTGCTGGCGCAACAACGCACGGCGCACTATGCACGACAGCAATCCGTGCGCTGCGGGTCAAGTGGCCTTTCCAGTGGGAGCCGCCCGCTTGCACGCAGCCGTGTCTCATCGCCATCGGGGCGATATGCCGTACGTCAATCAGGCACCAGCCGTACAAGTCAGCAATCTGGTCAAGCCGATCATCTTCTGCCGCGCCTCCAGGCTGAATCGGTCCTTCACGCGGCCACTAGCGATTCATTGATTGACGGCGGGCGCGGGAGGCTGGGCGCTGGCAACGCCAGACAGAATCCCCACTATTTCTAAGGCCAGTCAGGGTCCCTGGCCCCGTGGCTGCGCGTACGAACCAGTCAGGCAGGGTGCTTAGACCGCTCGTCTCACCATATTCGCCGTCATCGCGAACCACAAGTTCCTTTGGCATATCTCATTTCGGCATGCTGCATTAGCGAAGGCGTGCCGCACCCGCGGCTACCGGTTTGCCGGGCGTGAGTCACGTCGACGCGGTCTGCCACAGTCATCGCCAGAATGTCCAGGCCGGCCTCTGCGCAAGCTGGCAGCCATACATGATGCGGGATGATTGCCGTCAGGTACTGCCTATCATTACCCGGCTCTTTATCGCGGGGGCTTCCGATGCGACCGCGATTGCCAATTGATTCAAGCCAGCGAACAAATTCCTCGATAGCTTTAGCGTCGTACACGTACTCGAAGCCCCGTCGCCTGAGGATTAGCCCCGGAAACCGGTCCGCAAACGCCAACGACTCAGACAACGGACTCGCCGCGCCGAAGTACCAAAAATTGTCCGACCCTTCAGCCAGGAAAACCGGCTTCCCTTGATCCTGTGCGAATGAGTCCACGGAGTTATGCCCCTCAGAAGGTACCCTTCGCCAATGCGTGCCTTCGCGGAAGTAGAGATTGTCCCCGCACCTCTGTTCGGGCTCACCGTCCAGTACCGGGCGCTTTTGCGGGTACTCGCGGAAGTATCGGTCCATTTCGAGGACATGGGTCAGACGCATCGCGTAGATCAGGCGATTCCCAGTCGCCTTGCATGAGTGCCCCAAAACCCAGTCACCGCGTTGAAGACGAGCATTCATGTGGTTAGGCGTGCAAAGCGCTAGAGAACAGATGTCGAAGTAAGGATTCGGCGCAAGCCCGGTATCCGACGTCATCACGTACTTAAGTAGCTTCATACTGTTTCCCGAATGAGGTTTGCTACCCACCGCTCCAACTCCGGGTAAGCGTTGCCATCAATCACGAACTCCTGCCCTTTCGCAGCCGTCTTCAGCGTTACACTATCGCCCTCCACTTTCCAGCAATCGGCACCGGGATGGTACGTTAGCGGCGCCCTGCCCCTTGGCTCGAACCACGACGGCAAGGACCAGAAGCGGCGCGATAGCCCGTCCCGCGTGAGTTGCAACGGCGGCCGCAGAAACGGGAATCGCCCACCCCCGAGACCGTCGACATAGGCCGAGCGCTTGCGTCCGACGTAAAGGGTGTTTCGCGCATCCGTGTATCTCTCTGGAGAAGCTACGTGGGGATGCGCCGCAATCCACGGATGTCGCTGCAGTGACCCGAAGCGGTCGGTGACGACAGGCAACACTTCATCGACCTCGAGCCATCCGAACATAACGTGCAGATCCGGCGCACGCTGCACAAAGCGCCACCGACCCGAGAGTTTTTCCACTCGCCGGAACCATCCAAAGAACAGGAAGATGTCCCCGGCACCAACGCCGTTGTTGGAAAGGTGGCCCTGGGCAGCGCCCGTCTGACCCAAGGCCGGCCGCCAGCCGGGGATGTCAGCCGCATGCCTGCCGCCGAGGTCCGGATCGTAGTGGACCGTCGACGTGGAACTATGCCGCTCGCGGGACAGGTCCCGGAGCATCGTATCCAGGTCCAGATCGGCAAAGCCCACGTTGTCAATCGTTTCCCGGTCGTGATCGCTTGGAATCGGGAGCGGGATCAGTCTTCCATCCGGAAGGATCAGACTCGCCATGCCGCCGTACCGTTGGTCGAATCCCTTTCGCGAGAAAACTACTTTCATTCGGATCCTGCATCTTGACGTTATTGTGGCGCTGAACCCAGCGATGTTGAGGTGGTCCCGACGCGTAAGGATACCGGCTCTTGTGGAGATGCAGACCAAGGAAAAGTCCCGGAACAGGCCGCTTTCGATTCCGCAGAAGCACGCGCAGGCCGCGGGAAATCGAGAAAGCCCTCACCGCCCTGCTCGCCGTTATGTGGCGCCGGGAACAGGCGGATGCAGGGTGAGAATGACCCAGACGGTTAGTTGCGCACTGGACGATGCCTGTCCTGCGGTCCAGCCGGACTCACGACGCCCCGGCTGCGCCTCGCGGCAACCAGAATCGATGGCCTTTTCGCGGCGCCAGGCGCGGGTCCGCAATCATGCGCAACTGCGCACCAAGGTCATCCCAACGCCTCGCAGCGCGAAATCTGCTGGATGTTGCGAGCGTGAGAGAATCCGGGTACACAACGTCCTCAGAGCCGAACATGCCCTCTCAATGCCCATTCTGTGAACTGAGAACTGAGAGGGTCGTTGACGACAACGACGCAGGGTTCTCGGTGCGCGACGCGTATCCGGTATCGCCTGGGCACACGCTGATTATTTCCCGCCGGCACGTGGGCTCGTTATTTGATTTGTCGACAGCGGAACGCGAGCAGCTCTTGTCTCTTGTTGACCGCGCGAAAAGTACTCTGGACGAGCAGTATCAGCCTGACGCCTACAACATTGGCGTCAATGACGGCGCGGCCGCCGGCCAGACAGTGCCCCATCTCCACATTCACCTGATTCCGCGCTACAAGGGCGATATCCCTGATCCACGCGGCGGGGTGCGCTGGGTGATTCCGGAAAAGGCCGACTACTGGAGCAAGCGAGGTTGAGTGCGAGCGTTCCACCACCATCGGCCGAAGCTCAACTTTCGTTCCTTACCAGGTTTCAACGACTCTTTGCCGAAGGCGACTTCACCGCAACCTACAAGTTCGCGCTGCTCATCTCGCTCGCAGACCTGGCTGTCGAGATCGGCGCGGATGACGGCGCTGAACTGACCTTGACCAAACGGCAGATTGCAGAGCGTTTCGTCCAGCTTTACTGGCGGCACGCGACGCCCTACGGCACTGGCCGCGCTGGGACCCAGCCAGGCGTGCTCATCCAGAACCTGGGTACCCAGGCTGGGCGGCGATATTGACTGCCATTAGTGAATTTAGAGCGTCAAGTCCTAGAATAACCGTGCAGCAGGCTCGTATGGAGCCGCGTTACGCGGCTTTGCTCAGCAGGGTGGCGGCCGTTGTCGCGGCCCAGCCATTGAACTACCTGCAAAACTTCGGCGGCGTTACTGATACGTTCCTTTACGAGCGCTCCGGTCGCGGGACCATCACACTCCGGCCCGGCGTCGCGTATTGCCTCCGGCGTTTTTACACGCTTGTACAACAGCTGTCACGGGCGCACTGGATCGACCACATCAAGGCGAACCGGCGCAACCACTCCATCCTCGGTGATGCCGGTGATCTGGAGGACTTCCTCTTTTCATGCTCCCGACAATCATTGGCGCTTGTTGGCATGGCCTTGCGCAAGCTTGATGGCGCCCGGTGCTTCTACTGCGGGAGCGGCGTTGTAGAAGCTGACGTCGACCATTTTGTGCCCTTCTCTCTCTATCCAAGGGACCAAGCCCACAATTTCGTTCTTGCGCACCCAGCATGTAATCGCAGCAAATCCGACACGCTAGCAGCAAAGCCGCACCTCGAGCGCTGGCTGGAAAGGCTCGCGACCAAATCTGATGCACTCAACGAGATCGGCGCGTTAGCGGGCCTGGCAAATGACAGGCTCACAGCCAATCGAGTTGCGGCGTGGGCCTATGCTGCCGCAAATACTACAGGGGGGCAGGCCTGGCTGTCCGCGTCGCACTACGAACCCGTAACGTCAAGCTATCTTGGCCTCTTGGAGGCATGAACTTGACCGACGACGTATTGCGATCACGGGTGGCCATGCCGCGCAGTGCATGCTCGAAAGGAACCCGTCTGCGAAGAACCAATTCGACCACAAGAACGGCCGCGGTGCTCTGGATCCGGACGAACGAGCTACGCCTGAAATTCTCGAGGTTTGTTCATTCTTGAGGTTTAGTCCTATCGGCCTGTGCGGACGTTGAGACTAAGTACACTCGACGTCTGGAGTTCGAACGATTGTTGACCTTTCCGCCAACGCGCAAGGATGCAGGATGTCTGCTATGGAAGTCGTCAATCGTCCGCGCGAAGAGTCCCCGTGCCGTCGCCAGCGATACGATCGCTGACCTCGGGAGCAAAAATGAAATCTTCAATAGCGATATCTGACGAGGTCGCTACATTGATTCAAGTCGAGCTACTAGCTGCCGCAGGTAGTTGCGGCTGACACTGCTGAGCGCGTCGCCAGTTGGAGGGCATGGACAAGCGATGCCGATTGGCGCGCCCCTTGGCCATGAAACTGAGCGAAATCCCGCAACTGGTGGAACAAGCTGATTTGAGCCTGGCTGCTTCCGAGGTTCCTAGCTTGGAGCCTATTAGGAAGCGCAAAAAGGCGACGTGCTTTTAACGGAAACGCGTCAGGTGTATGCAAAATGGATCAGTCTAGGGAGGGGCGGCGCTTCGAGCTATCGGCTATGTCGTGAAAAAACAATAAGAAAGCTTTCACCTCGCGGATCGCGCCCGCTGCGAGGGCTATACTCGCCGCACTATATTAAACGAGAGACATGGCTCATGATTTTCGCGCGCATCGCCGACTGGATCGAGACGCAACAACCGTGGCTTTCTGACGCCGCCCGCCGTTTGGTCATAAACGGCCGAATTGACGAAGCCGAGATTGGCGAAATCATCGCCTTGGCGAAAGCGCACGCTGGCATCGAAGATCCGGCCGGCCGTGTCGCACAGCCCCTAACTCGCGATCTGCTGCCGGCCGTCAACGCGGCGTCGAAACCAATCACTCTCTTGGCGCTGCGCAGCCTGCGTGGGGTCAACGCCATCGCCGCAGACCAGTCGATCCCGTTTTCGCCGATCGGCGTGACGGTCGTCTACGGAAACAACGGGGCAGGCAAATCGGGATATTCGCGCGTGTTGCGCAAGGCGTGCCGAGCGAGGGCGACCGGCGGACTCATCTTGGGCGACGTTTTCGCTGATGCGGCGGGAGCGAATCCAACCGCTGAGATCCTTGTTCAGCGCGAGGGCGCCGCCGGCCCTGAAACGCTGGCTTGGCGACAAGGCTCGCCCGCCCCTGTGGAGCTGGCGACGGTCGCAGTGTTCGACAGCCAATGCGCGCGCGCCTTCACCGACGCGGAGGGCGAGGTTGCATACACGCCGCGCGGCCTCGACGTTCTCGCGAAGCTCGCGACCTTGTGCGGCACGCTTCGCGCCCGGCTCGAACTTGAAATCAACGGCATTCAAGCGTCGGCCACTTCCTTCGCCGACCTTCTGGGCGAACATGCGGCAGGCCGCTCGCTCGCAGCATTCGAAAAACGCTCCCACCTTTCGGCGTATCGAAAGGAACTCGCGGCGCTCGCCACGCTGTCCGAATCGGATGTCGCGGAAATGCAAAGATTAGCGGAGGAGCTTGCCGAGGCGAATCCCTCCGCGCGTGCGGCCGATCTTCGCGGCAAAAAGGCGCGCATTGAAGGTCTGGCGACCCGGTGGGAGCGGTGCGAAGCGGCGCTCTCCGATGAAAAGGCGGTAGCCGCGATTGGGCATGGGGCGGCGGTTGTCGCCGCTGAAACGGCAGCCCAGCTTGCAGCGGAGGCTTTTGCTGCGGAGGGCGGCCTGTTGCCGGGAACAGGCTCAGATCCTTGGCGCGCGCTGCTGAGCGCCGCGCGGCATTATTCAACGACGTTGGCCTACCCGGAACATCGTTTTCCGCACGTTGATGGCAGCCGGTGCGTGCTGTGCCAGCAAGATCTCGCGGCCGCCGCGGCCGAGCGCCTGCGACGTTTCGAGACGTTTGTCGAGCAAGAGGCGCAAAAGCTCGCGGAGGCCGCAAGGATCAAAGCCAGCGCCGCGTTTTCCTCCATTGCCTCGGTTGATCCGGCCGCCCTGCTGGCAGACCATGCGCTTGTGAACGAGATCGAGCAGGCCAAGCCAGGCGCGCGCGAAGCCCTGCAACAAGCGGGCGACCGCTTGTCGAGCAGGCAGGCCGCGCTCGCCGATGCTTGGGCGGCTAAGCGTTTCGACGCTGCGGCGCCGGCGATCGTTTTGCATTCCACTGCGCTACGTGATTTGTCTCGCGCCATCGAGGAAGAGGCCGCGCGCTTTGACAAGCTCGCGGCGGCGGACGGGCGCAAGAAGAGCGAGCAAGCGCTCGCCGACTTGAAGTCGCGGCTAGCACTCTCGGGGAGGCTCGCGCAGATCATCCAGATCGCGGACGACCTGGCGTTGAAGAAAAAGCTTCAAGCTGCCCATCGAGCGGCGGATTCGACTCCGGTTTCGAGAAAGATGAGCGCGCTTCACGCCGAGGCATTGTCCGCTGAAGCTGAAGCGGCTTTCGTCCGCGAGTGCACCGCGCTGGGCGTCGGCCATGTGCCGATCCGCAGCACCACGCGAATGGAAAGGGGAAAGGCGAAGCAGCAGGTGAAGCTTGACACTTCTGGCGGCGAGCGGGTGGGCGAAGTCCTCAGCGAGGGCGAGCAGCGCGCGCTTGCGCTTGCCACCTTCATGGCGGAAGTCTCGCTGGTGGAGGGGCATGGCGCGATCATCTTCGACGATCCCATGTCGTCGCTCGATCACGCGCATCGTGAAAAGGTCGCGCGCCGGCTCGTTCAAGAAGCGTCGAGCCGGCAGGTGATTGTGTTCACTCACGACTTGCCTTTCGCTCTTCATTTGGCCGATGAAGCCAGCGCCCAGAAAGTTGAGGCGAGCGCGATGAGCGTGCGGCGCGTCAGGCAGCGCGCGGGACTGGTTTTTCCTGAGCTTCCCTTTGCCGGGATCAAGGTTGGCGAACGCTTGGAGCGCATCAAGAAGATGGCGACAGAGGCCGATGGCCTTCTCGATGCTGGAGAAGTCGATCGCAGCGAGAATCTTGTCCGAACTGGATATGGACGGTTGCGCGAGACCTGGGAGCGCGGGGTGGAGGAGACCATTCTGTGCGAGACGGTGGTGCGCTTTCGGCCCGGCGTATCGACACAACGGCTCCGGGCCGTGACGCTGAGCGATGAGGAATACGTGGCGCTCCACGAGGCGATGGCGCGCTGCTCCCACTTCGCCGCCCATGACACCGCGGCGGATGCCGACACGACCCCGCCGACAGCGGATGAGCTGCGAGCAGACATCGAGGCAGCGAGAGTGTTCTTCGCTACCCGGAAGAAACTCAACGACGACACCGATCGCCGCCGTCGGGAGCTTCTCGAACGTTCGGCGGCTTTCAAGCAGGCCTAAAAAAACAGATCAGCGCTTCGGCTGCGTTGCCGCGCGTCCATGTCGCTAAACAATCGGCAGCGATCTGCCAGGCAGACAGAAAGCACGCAATAAACTCGCGCAGGAGGCGGTCCTTCACGGCGCCTTATTGACTACTTCGCACGCTTCGCTTTCGCGTTTGCTTGCCGGGTGTCCATGGGGTGCGTGTAGGTCCGTTCGCGACACAGCGCTGTCAGCCCCTGGCCAATCTGTAGACGTTCGACTCGATCGGGGTGGATGTCTGAAAGGGCCGACAACTTGTCCTCCGGCGACGGTATCGAATACCGCGTTCTAATCAGATACCTGCCCTTTCAGTTCCGACTGCGTACTGCTGGAAACGGTCGCTGGATGGGTGAGCCCTGTTCGCCACGCTAATCTCGACATAACAGATCGATTGTCACCGGAGGATCAGCGGCCGGCTGCCACGCCAAGCCGGCCAGTGCGTCGTGCCATGACCCGAAACGGGGAGAGTCCGATGGCGCGGCGCGCCCCGTCAGATGCATCTGACGATCGTGACAATCCCCCCCGCGCTCGGTAGGATCAACTATCCACCGGAAAGGCCGACGGACCTAGCCCCCGGATTTCCTGAAGAAGGGAGGTGCCCAATGAACGACGACGTCCTCAACCTGAGCATTCGTACGCTGTTAAAGACATTCGGCATCCATGCGCAGCGCACGATTGAACAGGCGGTTACTAAGGCAATTGCTGACGGCACCGTTGCAGGCACGGAAACGTTTCCCGTGAAAGTAACATTGGACATTGCTGGGCTCAGGTTGAACGCTGAGTTTTCTGGGGAAGTCAGACTGCAGTGACGGCTCAACCAACGCTCCCGCTGTAATGCAGCGTACTCCAACTGGTGTTGCGGCCAGTTGCAGCCGTTCGTCCTTGCGGCCAACCGCACAGTCAAATGGCCGTCCCGCGTCAGGCATCGGACCTTCCGATGCCGACGATCAGAATCATCGAGCATGGTAGTCTAGGCTCGCTGGTGGGCTGAATCGTCCCAATAGCAGCGCCACCTCTTATTCCCTTCCCGAAGTCTCACGCATTCGTTGTGCGAATACGGGGTGGTGGCTTCTGAACTGGGCACGGCACACTCGTTAGATTGGCCTAAATTTATTCATCCGGGCGGTCAGCCTCTTCGGGTGGGGATGAGGATGTCACCGAGGCTCGACCGTACGACGCTTGCGATAGGTGACCGCCACGGCAAGTGCCGACGGCGCGGAAGGCACTTCTCCTACAGACCCGGAAGCGGCGGTCGGGAGGGCGTCTGCCGATGCTCCGGATACGCCGGTTCCTTCGGATGTGGCTCCGGGCATGGTTGGTGCCCCGGAAGAAGATTCGATGTCGCCCGCCGGACCAGAGAGGTCGGACTCCAGGCTCTCAGGAAAGGCCCTCGCACGCGGCGCATCGAGGTCGACCTCACCATGAGGCTGCGAATAGTCAGACAGGGCCCAGAGCTTGACGAGCGTCCTGGCTTTAGAAGGTGTGCAGGCAATATATTTCTTGAGGGCCTTCAGCTGGTTACGCAGGCGCGCAACGTGAGTCGCGTCGTCCACATGCAGGTCGTCGGCGAGCATCATTGGTGTGATGTCCAGCTCATGAGCCGCTCCCGCTTCAAGCCGCACGATGATGGTCTGGAGGGTCTGCCAGTCAGGAAACCCGCAGCCGATGGCCACCGCATCAAGCGCATGGCTGTACTTCAGCGCGCCCTTGCCACCCGCCAGCTCGATGAGCAGTTGCGCCTTCTGCTTTGCCCATTCCGACGAAATTACGTACTGCGCTAGTGACCCGCGTGACATGCCCTGACCTCGTACATCCTTGACCCGGTCTACCTTAACACCACGGGCGGTTCCGTTCAACGCAGGTCAGGGACAAGGGCGTCCTGTCCATGAGCGCGGCGGCCGAGCAAACAGGGTCACGCTATACCTTGGGTACCGGCGTACATGAGGACTTTACGGATGGAACATTTTCTCGAGACGGAAGACGGCACGTCAAACCTCCCAGCGTCGTAGTCGTCAACGGCCAGTTCCTGCCGTTCGCGTGGCCTCTCGTACGGACACTCGAATGTCAGGTCCACTCGGATAGCGGACCTGTATCGGTCAAACGTCCACTCGTCGCATCGTTTTTAGGTTCGTTCCGTCTAACGCGATGGACATGTCGTTGCCATTCCATGCGTACACGCTAAGGGCCGGGATACCGGGCCAATGTCCCCGCCGCCAGTTGCGCGAGTATCGCGTGTACTGCCTTCGTCGGGTGGATCCCATCCCAGAAGAAATAGTCGTCAGGTTGCTGGCACGTAAAAGGTGGTGTATTGGGAGTTACACAGGCATGCTTGACATCGGTGAGGCCGAAATTGCCAGGCGAATTAATAACGGCTGCCATCTGACCAGAGACGTCCATTTGTGCGATCTGGATGCCGGGGAAGCCGCCGACTGCCCCCAGGACGTTTTGGGCCAGCCCCTGATTGAAACCGTCCACCAGGTTGCCAGCTACGGTCACCGCGCCGGATCCGAACGCCATAACGGCAGGGGTCAACTCTATTCTCGGCGCATTCCAGACAAGAAACTTTCTTGCCCCGGCAAGGTAAAGCGCTTGAATGGTTCCCGCGATACCGTTCAGGGCATTCGTCAAGATAAGATTCGCCGCCGCGCCCGCCTGGCTTTGACTGCCCGTCATCTGGTAGGTGGTCAAATAGGCGACAAGCGCATCACGAAGATCGTTACTTCCCATTTCGATGACGTATAGCGCGTCCGGCGGAGCCATATGGTTCACATCCTTGAGAAAGGCCTGTACTTGCTGCTGGAGATCGATCCGGGTCGTATTCTGATACAGCGCGGCCCTCGCTCCACCCACCGCATAGTTGCTCGCCTTGCCGCTGTTGCTCTGGAACGCAGGCTGGACGAACGGCGCCAGCCCATTTCCTCCAGCAAATTGCTCGATCCATGTCGCTCCATTGCTGAAGTGGTGCCCACCCTTCGCGTAAGGGGCGATCGGTACCAGCGACTCGTCGAGGGTGTCATAGGGCGGATGGCTCTGGCTGACGCTGGTCGACAAACTCACACCAGCCGGTGGGTGAGCCAGCAGTGCGAACGCATTACCGGGGTCGGAAAGGCTCGTACCGAACACGACGATGCTGCCGAATATCAAATTGGCGCTTGCGACGCCAGGCAGTGCGAAAACCAGCACAGCCGCGATGATCTGCAGACACTTCTGCATAAGTGAGTTCTTCATGTTCGTTCGCTTACGTTAATCGAATCGGGCTAACGCGATCGGGTGGTGGGCAGGCGAAGTCACTGCTTGCAGGTCTTATATTGATCTTCTAATAGACGTTCACGCACAGCCGATTGCGGCGAATCACTGGCATCGCGACCACGCATCGCCTGAAAATGCGGCAACGATATGCGTGCATTTTCAAGATAGGCGGCGTTACATGGAAGGGCTGTAAGTACATCCCCGGATGACGTTCCTAGAAAGTCCAAACCATCCGTGGAAACGAGCCCACATTGCGAGAGACCTCATCACTATGAGGATGCGCGAGAGATCCGTGGTCAGGCTCTCAGTAACGCTATCGACGAAATACCCTTGCTCGGGATCGCCGCCGGCATTGGCAAAAGGGAGGACGACGATTGAAAGTCGTGGCGCACCCGATGCATGCCAATCTCCGAGAGACCTTTGACTGTCAGCAAGCGGTACGCCGGCTCTTGTGTACGCGGTATCTGGGCGACGGCTTCGATAGAGGACGTCCCACACGATGATCGCAATCCCAATAAAGACGATCGCGACACGAGCATCAAGAGCCAAGGGCAACAGGCGGCGCACGTCTGCGGGCGCCGGGACGTGATGGACAAACCGCGCGATCCACTCCTGCGGTGCAAAACCAGTGATTGCAGTGGTCATGCCTGCAATAACCCACCCACTGACCGCCCCTTGCAGCGTCTTCGATAGGCGCTTTAACGTTCGCATTGACCTTGTCGAAGGCATCGGATGCGCGCCTTGCAAAAGCCTCAGCCATCCTGAGGCGCGATCGTGGGGTTTGCTTCCAGTGCAGTCGTCGGACGCTCTGCTCCCAACTGGATCGTAGAGCAGCGTCTCGCGTCCTGAAAGTCCGACTGACCAAAATTCCGGAGTTTTTGTGACGACGCCAGATTTCGCGCGATTCCACAATGTCCTACATCGGAGTCGGCACGCTGAAGGTGGTTTCGGACTCGTCGCGCAAGCGGGAGAAAGCGTTACTTAACGATGGCAGCTATGCCTGCAAACATTGCTCCGCCTGCGGGAGCGACGTCGGCACGGGACTCGCCGTGCCAACAAAATACGCTGCGTAGGCAAACAGCAGGTTCGTCGAGAAGTGCGCATTTGCGGCCATGTTGGATTCCGGCAATGAAAGTTCGCCTGATCATCGGGCTTTGTTGAAACGGACGATAGTGGCAATGTCGCCATCGTTCGGGGAATATCAGACAAGCGCGCCAGGCTCCGTCGACCACGGCCGAACCAGATGACGGGCGCTTCAACACGCGCGCACCGGAGCGCCCGGCGAATCAGGCGCGCAAGGACCGTAATCCTGTGCGCACTTCATTCGCGAAGATCGTTGGTTCTTCCCATGCCGCGAAGTGGCCGCCTGTTTCGGGCTTGTTGAAGTAAATCAGGTTGTGATAGGCCTTTTCCGTCCAGCTCCTCGGCGCCTGGTAGTTCTCTCCCGGAAACGCGCTCACAGCAGCAGGCACGTTGACGTCGGCCGCGAGGAAGAAGTTCGCGTGCGACTCCCAGTAAAAGCGCGCCGCCGATATGCCAGTGTTGGTCAGCCAGTAAAGCGTGATGTCATCGAGTATGTCGTCCCGCGTCAGCGCGCCGGCTGAATGACCGTTCACAGGATGACCTAGCACCGCCGCGATCAACGCCGCCGCGGGTTGGCCGTAGCCATCGCCATGGTCGAGCAGCCAGGACGCCAGTGCAACGGGCGAGTCGGCGAGTCCGTACAGCGTCTGCGGACGCGTGCCCATTTCGAACGCGTAGCCGCGCTTCTTCTTGAAGTTGGCGCTCAACTGCTCATACGCATGCTTTTCCTCGTCCGACAAGCCCGCAGGCATCGGGTCGCCCGCCGCTAGCGACTTCAGAATCTCCGCTGGAACTGCGGCGGGGAAGTTCACATGAATGCCGATCAGCTCGGGCGGCGCCTGTTTGGCCATGATGTTCGTGACGATGCCGCCGAGGTCGCCGCCTTGCGAAGCAAAGCGCTCGTAGCCAAGGCGTTTCATCAGCGTGACCCACGCGCGCGCGGTGCGCTCCGGTCCCCAGCCCGATGTCGTAGGCCGCGCCGAAAAACCATAGCCGGGCAGCGACGGAATCACCAGATGAAAGGCATCCGTTGCCGGCGCGCCGTGCGCGGTCGGATTGACGAGCGGGTCGATGATCTTGAACTGTTCGATGACCGAGCCGGGCCAGCCATGGGTCACGATCAACGGCATCGCGTTCTCGTGTTTCGAGCGCACGTGGATGAAATGGATATCCAGACCGTCGATCTCGGTGATGAACTGCGGATATGAATTGAGCCGCGCTTCGCATTTGCGCCAGTCGTAGGCCGTTGCCCAGTATTGCGCGAGTCCCTGAATGGTGGCGAGTTGAATGCCCTGCGATTCGTCGGGCACCGTCTCGCGATCGGGCCAGCGCGTGGCCTTGATGCGGCGCCGCATGTCGACGAGCTGCGAGTCGGGGACGTGAACACGGAACGGGCGAAGCGCGGACTTGTCGCCGTTCGCGGGTTCCGCGATCTTGCCGATTGGCGCGCTCGTATCAGCGAATGCGAGCCGGCTCAGCGAGCCTGCAGCGAGCGCCGCAGCGGCCATACCGATGAAGTGCCGGCGAGATGAGGATTGGGGCGTGTCGTTTGACATGGAATCAGTCTCCTGCTTCGATCAGCGCGTCGCGTTGGGGGTGATAGCGGCGACGTACAGTTTCACGAAGTCATACATGCTCTTGGGCTTGCGGCCCGTGAGTTCGAAAAAGTCGTTCGTCATGCGGTCATACCGTCCCTGCGTGCAAGTCAGCCATCACGGCCAGATGATCGACGACGTGAGCGGCAATGCCGCGTTTCTCTGGAATCATGCAGCCTGGGTGCGCAGATCGCCGGGACTCCGATCGTTCGCAATCATCGGGTGCACAGCGCGTTCGTGAACATGGGCGGTCGGCGTACGGTCGATCATCAGACTAAGCAACTCTGGGCGGTTGTAGTGGCCGACCGGGTCCATCAGCATCTTGCGGCGGTCAATTTGCGTGAAGTCGAGATCTACGATGACTTCCCCTTCACCCGAGCGAAGCGGCTCGGCCACCAGCATGCCGTCAGGCGAAACGATCGTGGTGAAGCAGCCGCCCGTGATCGGACCGATACCACAACCCGTATCCTTCATGATCTGCGCCTGCTGGTCGGCGTCCAGCCAGGCCGTCGCGTTGACGACGAAAGCACCAGACTCGAGCGCATGCTGACGGATGTTGATCTCCATTCGCTGGGCGAAGCCATCGCCAAAGGCCGAACCCGGGTACATTGCCGAATGGATCTGCTCGCCGTCGGCAATCATCGCGTAGCGCACGAGCGGGTTGTTGTGCTCGAAGCACGCGAGCTGGCCGATGCGACCGACTGCGCTGTCGACGGCACGCAGGCCCGAGCCGTCTCCCTGGCCCCAGATCATGCGCTCGAAATGCGTCGGCGTGATCTTGCGGCGGCGCTGGATCAGCGTACCGTCGGCGTCGAAAAGCAGCTGCGTGTTGTACAGCGTGCCGCCATCGCGCTCGTTGACACCGATGGACACGACCATGCCGGCCCTTCTCGCTGCTTCTCCGATTGCATCGGTGGCGGAGGACGGCACGGTTACGGCCTGTTCGAGCAGGCGCAGGTGTTCACTGCCCGACAGTAGTTCGATGCCCGTCTGGACGGCCGCAAAGTACGGATAGTAAGGCACGACTGTCTCGGGGAAGGTGGCGAACTGCACGCCCTTCTGACCCAGCTCGTGGATCTTTTCCACGACCTTGGCGACGGTTGCTTCACGGCTGTAGAGCACCGGGCTGAACTGGACGGCAGCGGCCTTGACGACTTTCATAAGAATTCCTTAGTTAAATGGGTGGAATGTCAGGTATGGGTCGATGCTGCATATGCAACATCGACAGAAAAACTTCAGACCATACGCGGCGGCAAACCGCGCGCGATATTCATGAGTTCATGGACACCGGTTTCTCCCAGGAGGCGTGTCACGTGGCTCTGTGCAGAGGACCACCCGCTCGCTGCATTTTTGAGCAACACCTTGCCTTCATGCGTGAGCGAGAGTGGCCGGCTGCGGCCATCACTCGCCGGAACGCCTTCGGCAACCCAGCCCTGCGCGATCAATGGTTGCAGATTCCTTGTCAGCGTCGATCGCTCGTGATGACTTTTCCGGCCGAGATCCGAGCGGCTAATGGGCCCGAACTCGGCGATGAGCACGAGCAATGAGAACTGGGGCGCCACGATATTGAACGGACGAAATGCGTCGTCATAGATCGAGGTCAGAACGCGGGAGATCTGCCGGGCGCGCGTCACGAAACAATTGCGGGCGATCTGGCTGCATAGAGGTTCATCCGCTGCGCGATCCAGTTCAACGGTTCCATTCGAATCTTGTTGCATATGCACTATCTCGCCAGACGCAGCACGGTGTTGTACTCGCGATGGGCGTATTTGAGCGGACGAATGTATCTCGCTTGTGTCCGGAAGCGGGCCGTATGTATGCGCGTGTATCCGTTTTACTTGTAGATACCTTGGAATACAAAGAGACAGGGCGGAAAACGACCGTGGCGATGGCGTGATGTCGCAAGGCCTCAGCCATTGCCGCCTGACTCGTCTTCTATATTCTTCGCCGCCGCGCGCGAAAACCGCATTTGATATTCACGCGGGGACATTCCGGTTTTGCGCTTGAACAATTGCCGGAATGTGCTGATATCGCCATAACCGACACGTTGACTAAGCGCCTCCAGCCCGATTGGCCGTGTTTCCAGTAAGCGTTTCGCGACTTCGATACGCAGATTCTGCAGATGCGCAAGCGGCGCGAGCCCGACGGCTTCCTTGAAGCGGCGATTGAGCGTGTGCTCGCTCACAGCAAGCGATGCTGCCAGCTCACTCAGCCGGAATCCCTGCTGCAACGTAGCCTCCATCTGCCGCTGGGCACGGGCGACGAGCGTATCGGTATGTCCGTGTTCCTCGACACGCGTTGCAAAGGAAGCCTGCGAAGTCCGGTTCATGTCGATTAGAAGCGCCTTCGTGGTCATCGTGGCGAGTGCCTCGCCCGCGAATGTTTCGACGAGCTGTATGGCGAGATTCAGATACGACGTCACGGAACCGCCCGAGATAGTGCCGTCTTGCGTGCGGAGGTGGTCTCCGGCACCGCGACGCCTCATTTGTAGTTGCGCTGGCTGTGGACATCGGCGATGCAAACTCGTCTGCCCAAACGAATGTCCGAGCTACATTCGAGACAAGCCGTTGGCATCAGGATGCATCGGAGGACCGCTTCGGGTCGACTACAGCAGACCGTTTCAGGCAGTAGTCGGCCAATTGTTGTCGCTCGTTGATTCCACAAAGCGGTCACTTGAACGACGGGTCCGCATCCGGAACCTGCCGCATGCGCCATGAACGCATCTCGGCCTCCGCCTGACACAGCGTCGGCAGGATCTCACTGTTCTCTGTGAACGCCAGCATGTTCGCCACATGTCCGACGCCGAAGGGTGCTTGGCATCAGCGCGAGTGACCGCGCGCACGCGCACAACTGAATTTCAGACCATTGGGACACGCCCGGCACGCATTCTCACACGCTTGAAGTGCACAGATGACGCACCAGCCGCACTTGTTCCTGGCGATCACAACTGTTTGTCCATTGTGGGTGTGCGCAAGTCGCAGGCGGACCCTTAGATTTACGACCTAACGGCACTGTCAATTCCGACGCGAGCCGAACAAACTTTCAGAGGTCAATCATGAGCAATTCGCAAAAGGTCGCTATCGTCACGGGTGCATCGCAAGGCATTGGCGCCGAGATCGTCAAGGGTTTCCGTGAGCAAGGCTATCGCGTCGTCGCGGTGGCACGCTCGATCAAGCCTTCCGAAGATCCGAACGTCGTGACGATCGCCGGCGACATCGGCGAGCGCGAAGTGGCACAGCGCGCCGTATCGGAAGCCGTCAAGCGCTTCGGCCGCGTCGACACGCTGATCAACAACGCGGGCATCTTCATCGCCAAGCCGTTCACGCAATACACCGCCGAAGACTACGCGGCCGTGATGAACGTGAACGTAAATGGCTTCTTCCACATCACACAGCTCGCTATCGCCGAGATGGAAAAGAGCAGGAGCGGTCACATTCTGCAGATCACGACAAGCCTCGTGGACCACGCTATCTCGGGCGTGCCGTCGGTTCTCGCATCGCTGACCAAGGGCGGCCTGAACGCGGCCACCAGGTCGCTCGCAATCGAATACGCGAAGACGGGTATCCGCGCGAACGCTGTCTCGCCAGGCGCCATCAAGTCGCCGATGCACGCGCCAGAAACGCATGAGGCGCTGGGCGCGTTGCATCCTGTCGGCCATATCGGCGAGATGAGCGACATCGTCAACGCCGTGCTGTATCTCGACTCCGCACCGTTCGTCACGGGCGAGATCCTGCACGTGGATGGCGGCCAGAGCGCTGGGCACTGAGCATACCGAGGCGCCCCTACAAGGGCACCCCTCGCGCATTTGCAGGCGGTGATTAGCTTGGCGTCGGAAGAGGCGTGCGACATCGGTTCTGACACTCGATTTGACGGCGCGCAGCCCGGTGTTGCATTCGCTGGATCGCGCGCGCCGCAGTCGTGTATCGCAGTGTATCTGCAGTGCAGGTTGATACCCGAGATTACAAAGCCGCCGCTTCCCGACACACGCAGGATACGTCTGCGCACTTTAATGCTTCCATTGACCAACTGGAGCAAACCATCATGACTCGAATCGAAAACGTGCTGTACACAGGCAAGATCCATACAACGGGCGGCCGCGAAGGGGCCGCCCGCAGTTCGGACGGCCGCCTCGACATCAAACTCTCGCGGCCGGGTTCCGCAGGCGCTGGGACGAATCCCGAGCAGCTGTTCGGCGCCGGCTGGTCGGCATGCTTTATTGGCGCAATGGGTGGGGCAGCACGCGCCTTGAACGTCATGCTGCCGGCCGACACGAGTGTCGATGCCGAAATTGATTTCGGGACCACTGACGGAGCCTTCCTTCTCGGGGCGCGTTTGAACGTGAGCCTACCCGGCCTGGCGCGTGACGTCGCTCAGGAACTGGTGGACCGGGCCCATCAAACCTGCCCATATTCCAAGGCTACGCGCGGCAACATCGATGTCGTGATCGCGCTCATTTAACCGGGATGCATGTCTGAACGAGTAGAAGAACTCTCGTTCGAATCGCTACGCCAAAACACCTGATGAAGGAGCAGCACCATGCCAATGATCGACGCACTCTGGCCGGAAGACGCATTGACCCGTGAGGCGGAAGCCCATCTGATCAAAGAATTGACTGACATTCTGATCAAAGCGGAAGGATACGATCCAGCCAATCCGATTGCACAGAGCGTATCTGTTCTCAATCTCCATCGACCTGCTGCCGTATTCGTCGGTGGGGAACGCTCGAAGGCAGCGCGCTACCGGATCATTCCGTCGGCGCCCGAGGGGCAATACACCGTCGAGTCGCGTAGAGCGCTGGTTAAGGCAGTCACGGAAGCGGTAGCCCGCGCCGAGGACCGACCGTTCGAAGAGGTTGCATCGCGCGTTTGGGTCTTCCCGACAGAGATTCCGGAGGGTACCTGGGGCAGTCGTGGCGCCATCTATACGCTCCCCGACATTCACGCGTTGCTTGCCGGTGAGTCCGAACGGAACGCCGGCGCGGAGCGACTCGCGCGCAGACGCCGCGAAAAGGCACGCATGATGCTCGAGGCCACTGTCGATGGATTCCAACGGGCGAGTGACGACGCCTAACGCATGATTGAAGCCCCGCGCCGAATGCCCGCTGCATGCCCGTCTGGGCCATCTGCGTGCCCAGCAGCAGTAGCGCGATGGAACCGGCCAGATCAATGATCAATCAGCGTGAATGTCGTCGGCATACCCATGCTCCTGTTGGGCCGTCGTATTGCTGCTTTTTCCCGACACGCTCCGGCGCGGCGCGGCCCTCCACGTTCATGAGCGCCGCGTGAGCCCGGGATGAACACACATCATTGTCGAGAATATTTCCAGCGGCATTGGTGCGCAAACGCACAGCCGGTCTGTCAACAGGCTGGAAGAGTTCGAATCCAGTTTCCGCAGAGGCACGATGTGCCGACACACGTGTCGGAGCACTGTCGCAGTGGTCCTGAGTTGCGAGGGAGGCGCAGCGCGGTGCCTCGCTTGCCCCCCTTCGGACCTGGTGAAGCAGGCGGCACGCTTTCGATAGCGAGGCCAACGCTCGTCCGGCTTGACGGGTACATTGCAGGCATACGATTGCGGAGGATCGATTCTTCCAGGACCTTGCCGATTGCCCAATTACGCACAGGCGGCAGTCATCGAACTCGGGCCCCACTGCCCAAACGGTTGGCGCACTGCGAATGTCCGAAACCTCTCCCGATCCATTTCAACCGGTTGTCGCACTCCACGCGCGCGACCGTCGAGACTTTCTTGCCATTGCTACGCGGCTCTCAATCGTCCAGGGCCTCACGCTCAAGTTGAACGCGCGAAATGTGACGGACGTCCTTGCCCTTGACAACATAGATGACGAGCTCCGCCAGGTTCTTCGCGTGGTCGCCGATCCGCTCGATGGCAGACGCGATGGACAGATAGTCGAGAGCCGAAGAGATGATGCGGGGATTCGCCGTCATGTACGTCGGCAGCTTGCGCACGAATGCACGGTACTGCTCATCGAGCGCTTCATCCTCGCGCATGATCCGTGCGGCTTCAACCGTATCGAGTCGGGCAAATGCAGCGAGCGCGTCGTGGAAGATGGTTCCCGCCATCTGGCCGGATGACCGGATTTCAGCGATATTCAGATTCCTGCCCGCAGCGTCATTCGCAATTTTCCTGGCCCGCTTTGCGATCTTGCGTGCCTCATCGCCGGCGCGCTCGAGATTGGTGATGCCCTTGGAGAAGGCCATCAGTCGTCGCAGGTCGGATGCGATGGGCTGGCGCCGCGCGATGATGTTGTTGCACTCGGCATCGATCTCGATTTCCATCGCATTGAGTCGATGCTCCTCATCAATCACCTTGTCGACCAGCCCCACGTCGAAGCGGCTGAGCGCCTCCATTGCATCGGTCAACTGTGACTCAACCAGTCCCCCCATCGCGAAAAACCTCGACGACAGGTGTTCAAGGTCGGCATCGAACTGGCTGGAAATGTGCTTGTCTGGCATAGAAAACTCCTCTTACCAGAAAGACGATAAACTGTTTGCACGGTTTGTCAAACGTGAAAAAACCATGAAACCACAGGCTACCAGGAACAGAAGCGGCAAGCGGGCGCACGCAGCCCCGGAGGAAGGCGCCAACGAGTCAGCGGTCGGCCAGGAGGCAGTCCAGACTGCGAAGGCTCGACGTGTGGCGGCGAAGCCACAGACCCGGAAGGCAACGCCTGTTGAGGAGCCTCCTCAGCCCGCAGCCCGGCACCGCAAGGAGCATGTGAAACGCGAAAAAGTCGTGCGCGACACCTTCACGATGCCCAGGGAGGATTACGAACAGCTCGCGGTGCTTAAACAGCGGTGCCTCGATGCGGGTCTGGCCGTGAAGAAAAGCGAGCTCGTGCGTGCGGCGCTGCTTTTGCTGGCATCTGAGCCGACGAAGCGCCTTCTTGCGGCCGTCAAGGCGGTCGAGCCGGTGAAGACCGGCCGGCCACCGAAATCGAAGTGAGTCGTGTTCGAGTCCCGACGGTCGCATGGAACCGCAGCGACAATCAGGATCTGGCGCGGGGTCGCTGTAGCCGGCCTGCGTGAGTTGCGGGCGGACAGTCGCGACTCTCGCTCCGATACGCGGCGGTAGTCCGCGGCGCTCGTCGTGCTGTGCTGACGTTCAATGCTCCGGCGTCTTCACCGGCACTGATGCGTTCTATCCCGCTGTCACGTGAGTTTCCTCAGGCGATAACCGACGCCGCGCACCGTCACGATCCGCTCTGCGCCGATCTTCTGCCGCAGGCGATGCACATGGACTTCAAGCGCATTGCTGTCGATTTCGTCGTTTGGCCCGTACACCTTCCCTTGAAGCTCATGATGCGTGACGACCCGTTCCGGCTCTTCGATGAGCGCCCTTAGCAGGCTGAACTCGCGCGGCACCAGGTCAAGCGGCACGCCATGCAGGGACGCCTCATGGGAAACGTGGTTCAGCACAAGACCATCGTGTGCGTAAGCTCCCGTTGCCTGGCCTGTTCGACGACGCATCAGCACGCGTACGCGCGCGACGAGTTCATCGAGGTCGAACGGCTTGATCAGGTAGTCGTCCACGCCGGCGTCGAGTGCGCCAATACGGCTATCCACCGCGTCCCACGCCGTCAAGATGATCACCAGGGCGCGACCGCCACTCCTTCGATAGTGACTCAGTAGCTCGAGACCGCCGTGCTCCCGCAGATCAAGGTCCAGCATGATCAGGTCGTACATTCCGTCGCGAAGCGACAATTCCGCCTCGTGCCGATCGCGTACCCAGTCGATCGCATGGCCCGTGCACCGCATCGCCTCTAGCACGGGCTCGGCGAGCATCCCGTCATCTTCCACCAGCAGCAGGCGCATGGTGCGACCTCTCCTGAAACCCCCTCATTGTCGACGCGCATCGCTTAACGCGCGCTTAAGCATCCCTTAAGCTCCTGCTGCCGACAATCCACCGGAATACTGAGCCCGGTCGTCCTTTCGAGCGACCTTCATACTGCCCGAAGAGAACGCAACGGATGTAGCGGGTTCAAACTTCACGCGTCAGAGAATTGGACATGCCCGGCAACAACAAGCCTCGATCCCTTCGCCAGCCCTCTTCACGGGCTCTTTCGAAAGCGCTGCTCCTTCCCATGTCCCGAAGTGAGGCATCCAATCTTGCGCTGCGCACGCGGATCGCGCTCGAACGACTGCGCAACGGCGAGGCCGACCGGTCGCTGATTAATCACATGTCCCAGATCGTCTTCATTACGAGCTACATCACCCGCGCCGGATTCGGCGGGCTCGATATCCACGACATTGACCGCGTTGGGCAAAATCTCGGCGAGGTACTCTTCGAGGCAGACAGCACCGGAGAATGGAGAGTGCCTGCTTCGTTGATCAGCGAAATTACGACCGTGGTCAACGAGTACGATCGCCAACTCACCACAACGCGCGTCGAGATCGTCGCCCGCGCCAGCGAACACCTCGAACGGCACATGCTGCTGGCCGCGCGCCAGCCCACTGCTTGCACAGATGGTGTCGCTGCCCGCGCGCGGGCCGCCACGTGACAACCCGCGTTGATCATATGCAGCCACAGGGCTGATGCCCAGGCTGCCTCCACGACTGAGCAATAGGGTAACCCGGGCGACGCTCACGTACGCGGATCTGCATGGTGCGACCTGTGGCCCGACGCCGCTGTCGGGGACGCGCGTGTTTTCCTGTGCTCGCACATTCGGGAATCCGTCGCAAGGCAACGAAATTCGTTGCCCAACAGGAATGCTCCCCGCAGCAGCAGATAATTCGCGCCCAGATTGCCCGTGAGATCCGTATGAGGATGCGGCCTCTGCGTTCCACCACCGTGCAGCTCTGGATGCATGAAGGGTCGCCGGATGCGAACGCAGGGTGCACGACGACGTGCCTCAATGCGATAGTGACATTTCCCCCGGCTATACTCCGTGCCAAATCTCCCCCGCATCCTGCCAGCATGAAACGTGTCTCGGTTCGGCGATCACCCATCCACGGAAAGGGCGTCTTCGCACTATTGACGCTTTGTGCAGGTGAACGCATCTTTGAGTACAAGGGCCTCCTGACCACCTGGCGCGAGGCCGCACGTCACTGTGCACGGCGTGCGGACACGGGACATACGTTTCTGTTTGGCTTGTCCGACGGGCGCGTGATTGACGGCGGACGGGGTGGAAACGGCGCGCGGTGGCTCAATCACGCCTGCACGGCGAACTGCGAAGCCGTTGAGGAAGCCGGCCGCGTCTACATTGAGACGCTCCGGGAAATCGAACCGGGAGAGGAGCTCTTTATCGACTATGCGCTCGAGATCCCTCCGAAAGAGCGTAGCAAATCGCTCAGCGAGTACGCCTGTCGCTGCGGAGCGAAACATTGCCGCGGGACGATGCTCGGTCCGCTGTGAGCACCGCACGATGCAAGCCGACGGTGGCGCTGCTCAACAACCCGATTTGCGATAAAACGGACAATCGACTCACGGGCGACCGCAAGGTCGTCGCGCAGAACAGATTACTTCTGAACCATGACCCCGAACCGCTGGCTGATACTGGGCTTCCTGCTGCTTGCGGCGCTGCTCTGCTTTCTTGTGAAGTTACTCGTCGACGTCGTGATCTGAATGCAGGCCGTCAAGACCTGCTGGTGAGCTTCGGGGGCTCAGGAAATCGTGCCCCGGCAGGTGCAAGGCAATCCACTTCCCTCAAGACACTGCCCCGCCGTCCTGCCGCACCGGCCGGGTTCATCTCCGGAATAGCATCTGTCACCACGCGCCGTTTGTTACGCAGCGTGAGCAGACCGGGACGATGACTAGCGGTTGGGGGATAGACGTCCCTGATCGCGTCGGGCAGCCGCGTTTAGCCTCGACGTGATGCGCGACGCACTTCGCGCAGTCTCCAGCGGCGACGGGATGAACGCGCCAGACGCATGCTGGCTGAGTCACGCGAGTGTGGCTGGTCATGTTTGGTCACAATGGCGCGTTCGTCGGCAGTGTCCGACAGCACGCTCACGTACGGGTCCTGCCCGGGAAGGCATTCACCCTTTCGTGCAGACGGCGCGAAAACGCCGGCCAGTTCAAACAGGATACGTCTTAGCATGTGCTGTGACCCGGATGACCACCGATCCGGACGCCGTTGCCCAGGAGAAATATCAGGCCGGTCTGGGGCCAGCACATCTGGCTGCCTGGAGCCAGCGTCGATGCTGGTTTCCACCGGGATGCAGGAAGTGTTGGCAGCACATGGCGCGATCACGCCGAATACCATTGGAGAATTTCCCGCTGGGCGGATTTTCGCCAGGACAATATTCGATGACAAGGCGTAGTGCGAAATGTCCGTGAAGCGGGTACAGAGGATGTGAGCGGCTCGCGGCACGTACTACCCGGCCGCTCCGGCCCCGTGCAGATCGCTGTCATCGTCCTTTTCAAGGTCGCCGAGCGCCAGCACACGGCTGACATCGCGCGCGAACTCCTCCATGACCGCGAGGCACTCCGCGGTGCCAGCAGAGAAGTCCTCAGGATTCCTCTTGCCCTGAGCCCGCCGGATCGCGCGGATACTGGCCTCAAGCGCCCGTGCTTCCGCCCAGATCGGATCGTTGTCGGGAGATTCTGGTTGTTCGTGCGCCATGCATTGATTTTCTGTGAGACAGGACGGCTCGCATTCAGGGGCAATATCAGGAGCCTCTCGCGGCTCCGAGCCAGCCTGATGGGCGCGCGGCCGGAGCGGCCGGGACTCCCGCTGCCTTGCGACAACAGCCTGGATGTCGAGCCCGGCCCACGACCCGGATCCACGGCTAGCGCGACGCTAGTGCACCAGGCTGACTAAGCGGAGACGAGGCCAGGCGCCGTCGCCTCATGACTGAACAGCAGGTTGATGATCTCGCGCGTCGGCACGCTGGTGATGAGCGTGGCCACCTTTCCGGGGCGAAACCACCGACATCTCACGATTTCATTGCTCGGCACAGGCCTCGCCCCATCGGGCAACAGCGAGAAAAAAACGTGATGCCGTTTGTTCAGGCCTCCGAATTGGAACAGGTAACCCAGATCGCAGCCCTCAAGCATTGTCTCTTCGCTGAGTTCCCGCCGGGCGGCAGCCGCCGGCGACTCGCCCCTCTGGATCGTGCCGCCTGGCAGCGACCATCTTGCCCGCCCGCGTTCGACGAGAAGGACTCTTTCGCGTTGCCAGCACACGACGGTGGCTCGTTCTTTCATGATTCCAGTTTTCACTGCAGGTACTATATTTTTTAGACAATTCGAAACGTTGCGCAGGGAGGCCGATGACCGGGCCTTCACCGGCATGGCGGAGTAACACCTGCGCTTCAAGCGCCAGCAAAACGCTGACGCATCGAGCCCACTATTCTGACGAGGAGAAACGGCTATGAGAACCCGTTCGTCGTTCGAAATCTGTGCGCCGCTAGGCATTTTCGTCATCGCCTGCGCGCTATCCATGCCAACACTCGTTATCGCCATTGTCTGGATGACGCTCGGTGTCTGCTGCCTCGGCTACAGGACGCTTGCGGACTTCCCGACTGACGGCGTGCCGCACAGGTGGCGCCACGGGGTGCGTGGTGGCTGCCTGCTTTTCTATCACCTCGCATGGTGGCCGTGGTACATGCGCCACGAGTTACGCGACTTCGCCACTCAGGCAAAAGTCAGGTTAATCAGGTGCAAGCTGTTCCGCGAACGCATCACATCGTCCAGTCACGAAAGCGACGGAAATCCCTGACACGCTGTAGCAGCAACTTCGTGTGAAGGAGATGCGCCCTCAGTTCGCACAGGGCCGGTGAGGTGTGCTCCCGCGATGGTGCTCGTAAAGCCAGACTAGTGGCACTCGCAGCGTGGATCACAAAGTCATCACCCAATGCGAGCACGACGCATCACCCAGATCAGCGCGGACTAGACGTGGACCGAATATGCGTGCGCGCGAACCACAGCTGCAACCAGGAAGCGGTTGCAGCTCAGGCCGAATCATCCACGAGGACAGCGGACTCAATCGCGTACGGAGGCGTTGCCGTCATTGCGGCTGCCCATTGTCCTCTCAATGCGCCGGGAACGACGATGCGGCGCCGCCTCCTGCCCCAGCGCAAGGGCCAGGCCTCTCAATTCGATCCAGGCGAGCGAGCAGATCCTTTGCCTGCTTCTCAATGTGCACGGGCAGCAAGGGCACGGCCAGAATGGCACGGACTCTGTCCCGCCAGTAGTTCAGGTTGACCATCGCCCCTGTTTCGATGGCGCGAACACTGTCGGCCGAGTGCTCGAGATGGGTGAGCACGCTCCTGATATGCGCCAGATCTCGTTCAGCAAATTCGTCACTCACGATTAGTTCCCCGTTGCCGGTGTCCGGCCTGTTCGTTCTTGTTTGCACCACCTTGCTTTCGACATCGGTTCACCCGCAGTGCAGGGGGAACCTGGCAGACTCTGACGACGCTTATCGACGTGGCCGGCTGCGTTGCCACCACTCATGGTGATCGAGATTGCGCAGTAGATCTGCGCGACGCCGCTCACGGAGGTAGTGCGCAGTCACACCAATCGCGGCGATAACAAGCACGATCGTGCCGGCAGCCATACCCAGCCAGGTTTGGTCCATGTCAGCCTCTCCAGTGACACCCGGATCGCCGCCTCGAGCTTCAGGCGGCACGCATCGTGAATATAGTCCGCCCCGATGACAGACCATCGGCAATGTGCTTGCGCTCAGCGCGCCCGGGCGATCGCGCGCAGGACTGCGTCGCCTCGCGGGGTCACGCGGGGAATCGGCAGGCCCGCTTCTGGCGGTTCGATCTCAATCAACTCGAGTTCTCGAAGCGCGCCGATCTCCAGGCGGTCCGCCTCCATGCGCTCAGGCGCAGACTTCACCAGCATCAACGTGGCGAGTTCGTGGGGGCTCAGCATGGCATTCCCTTGCGTTGGGACGTTGAGAAATAAAACCGTATCCAGCAGCGATCCGGCCGGGAACGGCTATGCAGATGACGGGCTACGTCAGCGCGACTGACTTCGCCGCTTGCGGCCTGTCGACACCGCGGCAGCGACGGACTCCGCTTCCTTGCACGTGGTGTCCTGCAGGGCAGCGGGAGCCATCGCGGCGACGGAGCAACCGGAATCATCGGAAGACGGACTGGCCGCCGTCATCATGGCGTCGGTGATCCTCAGGCTCCTGGCGATCGCAGCGATAGCCGCTGTCGCGTGCCGGACCGTTTCGACATAGCCATCAAGGGCAAGCCGGTTCAGCGCGGCCGACGTCTGCAGCGTCATGTCCATCACCGCGCTGGTGTGCGCGGCGAACTGCGCAGCAACCGGCGGCAATGTGCCGGCCCGATTCCAGGCAAAGGGGTCCAGCGTCTTCGGCGGTTGCGTGCTTTCGCGATGGTTCTCTGCGCCCGCGAGCAGCGCGCCGTACATCGAGACGTTCAACCGCGCGAGTTCACTGAAACCGGCAACCAGATGGCCGGCCAGAATGGGGAACGCAGCCGCACAGGCTGCAGTTGTGGCAAATGATTGCTTCTCAGGACTGCTCACGAATTGGCTCCGGGTGCTCACCAACAGGCGTGGCCGCTGCCACCGCGGCCGATCGTCGGCATGCCGGCGTCCGCGAACCTGCGCTGCGCGACGCCCCGCCGATCAATCTAGAGGCATCATTCTAACTTTGTTAAATCCGCGCCATTATTACAAAATATTCAGGATTTTCCCCAATATGTGGGAGCGGGCTGGTCGTGGTGACGGGTCACGACGTCGGATCGATGCGCGGTCATCGAGCGCTATCGCTTGGTGCACCCCGAGGTTGTGAGCGCACCGGTTTCGACGTTCCACCCGCACGACGGATCGCACAGTGTTCAATGCCGGTCATCGCTGAAGAGGTCATCAACGATCTTGCGCGCGGCGCTATATCCGCCCATGAGCGCGTCGGCCTCCGTTGCGAAGGGCCGGCCGCCCGCTTCTCCGAAGCGCAACGGCGAAAAGACGGCGAGCGTGCCCGCTGCCTGATATATCCTGACGACGGCGACATAGCCCGGTCGGGTCGGCTCGAGCTTCTTCGGTCCGATGCTGATATCGGACTCAACAGAGATCTCAAGCGTAAAGCCTTCATAATCGTAGCTTCGCGTCATGACTGTCTCCCCGACTTACTTCTCGCGACGACACTCGCGCACTCCCGACATCGATTCGAGCCGCGCGCAGATTGCTGGGAATTCGCTCGCCGTCACCCGCGACAGTGCGATCTGCACATCATCGAGATCGGCGTCATCCTCCGACTGCTGCACGATGAACTGCTTGACGCGAACACTGCCCGTGCCGAGTGCCTGGTGGACAGTATCCAGCGAGACAGTACCGCGCTCAACCAGCAGTTGTATGGTGCGCTGCTGACGCACGGAAATACAGCGCCGTTCCAGCGGCTTCACGCCGATCAGAATGATCATGATGATGGCCGTGGCGCCAATCGCGGCCGTGTACATGCCGCCTCCCACTGCCAGCCCGATTCCCGCGACCGACCAGAGGCTCGCCGCTGTCGTCAGACCGCGCACCACTTCGCCACGCAAAAGTATCGACCCCGCGCCAGGAAAGCCAATACCAGAAACCACCTGGGCGGCGACCCGGGACGGATCGAGCACGACGTTCTTCTCGCCCAGCACGTCAGCAAATCCAAACGCCGAAACCAGCATCATCAACGCGGCCCCGACACAGACGAGCATCTGTGTGCGCAGACCTGCTGCCCAGTTCAATCGCTCGCGCTCAAAGCCGATCACGCTTCCGAGGAGTGCTGCCATCAGCAGGCGTGCTAGCCACGGGCGGACTGTCACTCGATCGGCGCTTTCGCCTTGAAAGCGGACGTCGGCCAACCGCGAGGTCGATTGACCGAGTGGGGTCGACGATACGATCCATTCACTCTCTCCGGACGGCAACGTTCCCTTAATCAGCAGCCGACTGAACCATCCCTCGTTCGCTGCGGGCTCGGGATCCAACGACCGGCCCTTTGATTGCCGCCAACCTGCGAGCCTTTGGCATTAATCAGGGACGCATGATTGCTCCCCGCACTTGCCCTTCCAGTCAGATGTGCTATAAATGTGCATATTGTGTGCAAAAAGGTATCAACATGGTCACGGCCACCAACGAGCGACCTCTCCCCGGCGCCAGCTTTGAGCAGTTCATGATGTCCCTGCGGGACCCCGACAGCGCGGCCCCCATCGTTTCGGCACGTCGCTATGTCGATGCCCTTCATATCGATCTGCAGACACTGGCCAGCCAGGCGCATGTCCATCGCAACACGATCAGCCGCATGCCCGGCGCCGAAAGCGTGCAGCGCTTCCTGCGGGAAGCCCTGCGCGTCATTCGCGCGGCCACCGATGTCTCCGGCGACGTTTCGAAAGCGCTTTTCTGGTATCGCAACGAGCCCCTTTCCGTATTCGGCTACAAGACCGCCGAGCAGCTCGTTTCCGAAGGTCGCACGGAAGACGTGCTGCGTTATGTGGCGTCGCTCGAGGCAGGCGCCGCCGGATGATCCTCAGCGACCTCAGTGGCATTACGGCCTACCGGATGCTCGTTCCGAAGTGGGCGGTTGCACCAACCAGTGGGGCCGGCGCCGGGCGGCATGGCGGACGGGCCAACCGCATAGGCGTGAACACGCTCTACCTGTCGCTTGATGTTGAAACGGCCGTACGCGAATACCAGCAGGTGTCCCCGCTCCTTCCACCGGGAACGCTTGTCAGTTACCGTGTCTGCGCGATTCCGGTTGTCGACTTCACGCGGGGTTACGCGCCGGGGACGTGGGACCCGCTCTGGGAGGACTTCTACTGCGACTGGCGCACGATCTGGTTTAACGAGCGAACTGAGCCACCGAGCTGGGTACTGGGGGACGCAGTCATTGCGGCCGGCGCGAAAGGCATTCTCTTTCGCTCCCGGCTTTCGCCCACAGGAATTAACCTCGCGCTCTACGTGGACGAGCTCGATTCCAGCGACAGCCTCGAGGTCCACGACCCCTCAGGTTCTCTGCCTCACAATCAGTCATCGTGGGAATGACGGCTCCTGCAGACCGGAATCATTCTGACCGCCATAAATCATCGAAAAATGCCAGCGGCAGCGCAGTGCTACTGCCGCGAAGGCAAACCGAAGGAATGTGGCGACGAGGTTTGATGCAAACATCGAATCGATGTTGGGCACGGAGCATCGCAACGGCGTCTGCCGATATGTGGAGAAATCGCTGTGCGCGTGTACCTTTCATCATTCGATGTTGGCGCGATGCCCGAACAGCTTGTGCACCTCGTCGGCGGTCAAATGCGAGCTGCAATCATCGTCAATGCACTTGATCATCGTGACGCAGCAAGGACGCTGTGGCTGGAGAGTCAGGCAACGAAGCTTCGGGCGTTGGGCTTCCCGGTGCAAGAACTCGATCTCAGGCAGTTCTTCGGAGAACGGGATCGCATGGCAAAGGCGCTACAGCAGTTCGATCTCGTATGGGTCAACGGCGGCAATGCCTTCATACTCCGCAGGGCAATGAAGCAAAGCGGATTCGATGTCGTGATTGCCGATCTTCTGGAATGTGACAGGATCGTCTATTCAGGGTTTAGCGCAGCAGCGGTCATCGCCTCGAGCACGCTTCGCGCACTTGATTGCGTCAGCGATCCCGCTGAAGTTCCGCCAGCATACGATCCAGCAGTGGTACGGGAGGGCCTTGGACTCCTGCCATTTTCCCTCGTCGTACACTTCGATTCAGATCATCCTGAGTCGGCTGCAGTCGGCGGGGAAGTCGATTTTTACGAACGACATCAGATGCCGTATCTAACGTTGAGTGACAGCGAGGCGTTTGTGATGGACGGCATGCGAAGCGAAATCGTTGGCCAGTAACGTAGGCGCCGTCGGGAATGAATGCTCTCGGAGTGAACGCGTGCCTCATTCGGCGTCGTCCTCCGCCGCGCGCATCGTAACGAGGCTCACCCGTCTATGCTCAACGCATGAATCAGGATCCGAGCATGAACTACCTTTCGTGGGTTGATCGCAGCGGACGTTCGAACCTTCGGTTGCCACCAGATATCCGCCACCAGGGCCGTTTAACAAGCGATAGCTGAAAACCCCGCTCGTGACGCGCAGTGAATCTTCCGGGGATTGCGGAAAATCAGGCAGCGTGAAGTATGCTGGTTACTCCCGCGGTGAGATGCCTCCTTTCGAGTGACCCACGCAAGCGATCACCATGACAATTTCACGCGCTGCAGCCCACGTATTGATTTACGTTGCCGTAATCGTTGCAGGAGTCGTACCGGTTGCCCTGGCAGCCGGATTGAGCTACCACCAGGCGTTGCGCGAACAGGAACAGCGTGCAGACATCATCGCATCGGAGGTGCTTCGCAGGGCGCAGGCCATCAGCGAGCAGATCGCCCGCGCAAGGGCCGTGCTGGAGAGCGGGGCTGCAGACGTCCCCTGCTCCCCGGCCAATATCGCGCTGATGCGGAAACTGGCGATGGGCTCCAGCTATCTTCAGGCCGTCGGCTATATCCGTCATGACCGCCTGCTCTGCTGGTCGTACGGAAACCTCGGCAATGGAATTCCGGTCGGTCCACCTGACTACCTCAGTAGCAGAGGCGCCTGGATTCGCAAGGCCGTGGAGATACCAGATGGCAACAACAGGAGGTTCCTGATCATCACGGAAGTGGACAGCGGCTACGCGAGTCTTGCACTGCCTGATCTGGTGCTGGATGTCGGGCGGGACTACCCCGATGTCGCGATCGGGTTGGTCGCCATATCGAAAAGGACCCTGATCTTTGGGCGTGGCCAGTTCGATGTGCATCGCCTGCCGCAGTTCACCCGCGGCCAGCAGGAACTCACATGGGTCGACAGCCAGTACGTCGGCGCAATCAGGGGGTCGACCACCCACGACTACGCTGGAGTCGCACTGGTTGCGTCACGGACGTTGCAGGGTGCCTGGCTGGACGCTGCACTCTGGATGGTCCCCGTTGGTGCGATTGTCGGCTGCGCATTCAGCCTACTCACCTTGATGCTGCTCAGGCAACAGACCAGCATGCCGGCCCGGCTTGCCAGGGCGATGCGCGGCAATGAACTGTTTCTCTTCTATATGCCTATCGTGGATCTGGCCACCGGGAAATGGGTCGGTGCCGAAGCCTTGCTACGCTGGCGCCATCACAATGGAGACATCATCGGCCCCGATACGTTTATTCCCGTCGCCGAGCAACACCGCCTGATGGGCAGATTGACGGCAAAGGTGCTCGACATCCTGGCGGCAGACGTCCGTAAAACGCAGCTACTTCGCTCGGGCATCTACATTTCCGTCAATCTTTCGGCCGCGGATTTTACCGATCCAACGATTGTTGGCAAGCTCCTCCGGACGCAACAGGAATCCGGGTTGAACAAGCTTGTGGTGGAGGTAACCGAGCGGGATTTTCTGAACGTCGAGCTAGCCCGGCAGACCATCGAACAACTGCGTGAGCGCGGGATCCGCATCGCGATAGACGACTTCGGCACCGGCTATTCGAGCCTGTCGTATCTTGGCGCATTGGACGTGGACTATCTGAAGATCGACAAGTCCTTCGTATCGACCATCGGAACTGGCGCAGTCACAAGCCATGTCGTCAGGTACATTATCGAGATCGCGAAGGACCTGGGCCTTACCGTGATCGCCGAAGGCGTGGAGACCCACGCGCAAGCTGACTATCTAAGGACGAGCGGTGTCCAGTACGCTCAGGGCTGGCTTTTCGGGAAACCGATGCCGGCGGATCAATTGGCGTCCGTGTTGCCACATGCAGATAGCGTCACGCTGTAAGTTAGAGTTGCATACTCATGTTTGAGCGAATGTGACAACCAGTTGCCCTGTCAATGTATTGCCTGCGGCGGTCAACCGTCCACTCTCGACGAGCCCGAGAGACGCGACACGCTCGGAACTGGGACGCAATGCGTCAGGGTTATTCAATGTCGCAAGGACTCAGTCTACGGACGGCACCGGGTCAATTGACGGCTAACCCGACGAATCAATCTACCTGGCGAGAAGACTCAACGAATGGACGAATGCCAATGAGTGTGTGTTACAGCCCGATAGCATTTCAGAGAGCAGCAATCATCATCTTTGCCGCATTCGCGAGCCTGGCGGCATCCTCCGCGGACGCAGGAGGGGCGGAGGGATGTCGCCGGCTTGCCAGGGATGCCGGTGGTCCCGACGACAATTTCAGGCCACCGCTTTCCGCAACGGTCACCGGTTCGGGACGGGCATATTTCTATTCGGCCCCAGCCACTCAGTGTATTTCAAAACGCACGTTCCTCGTTCCCGGCGACGCGGTCACGGTCTACAAGCCGTATAACAAGTGGTATCAGGTGATGTACGTGAACAGCAAAACCGGCGAGGATTTTGAAGGATGGGTGGAGGAAGGACGTCTGCGTCTGCGTGACCACCTGGGCGGCGACTAGCCGTAGCGCCCGGTTTCGAGACCAAAGGTGGCGTTTTAGCGGTTCGCAGGTGAAGGCGCGATCGCCCAATCGCTGCCGTACGATAGGCGAGGCGCCTACGCGAGTCCCATAGGGGACCATGAGCTGGGTTTCGGCTTCGCGGCACGCGGCGGCGTGCGTTGTGGTTACGGTGAGAATAGTCCTCTGGATATGGACAACGCTAAATATTACTGATACCTTACACGAAGGTTGCGTCCAGACCCCGCAACCTCCAGCGCCTCCCAGGCTGGAAGACAAAGCTTAAGGCCGCCGCATTCACTCAGAATCGGCGGCCTCTTTTCATCATGCAGAGCGCAGCGGTGCGTGCTGCGCGTCAAGATGTCCGGCCAGTTCAGCTGCATTGCGTGGGCCGCTCACGGGGCGGTTATCAGACTGATTCTCCCTTTGGTGCCGCTGCAAGACGGGCGGCTTGCAGAACGAAGCGAACGTATGGGCGCTGGACACCACGCGCGCGAACTGACCCGCCCATGTACTCCGAAAAAGATCTGCCGCTCACGGCGCAATTCGATCACGACGATGACGAAGGCCGGAGAATCGAGTTCCGGCCGTTGGCTCATTTCGTACGCGGACCTGATCACGACGCTGATGATGCTGTTCCTCGCGCTCTATGCGATGCAGCTCGCAAAGCATAAGGAATCCGAGATAAGAGCGGCGGCGCAACCCGCAAGCGCTGCAGCACACGTGGAGAACACGCCAGCCGTCGATCAGGCGCTGCTCGCCTCGGTCGAAACGCTGCGCCAGCGCGGCGAGATCACGATCGTGCCCGCGGCGCGCGGCGTGGAGATCGGTATCAACGCGAAGATCCTGTTCAACGCAGGACGCCGCGTTGCTGCCCGAATCGCTCGGCGTGCTGGGCCGCATTGCGGAGGTACTGAGCGCGGCGCCCGCGGGCAATATCCTCGTGGAGGGGCACACCGACAGCACACCGATCTCCAACGCGAAATACGCGTCGAACTGGGAGCTTTCTTCGGCGCGCGCGGGTGCCGCGGTGCCCGCGGCATCGAGCCTCACCGGCTCGCTGCCATCGGCCGCGCCGACAATTTCCCGCTCGTGGCGGGAAACGAACCCGCGAGCCGCGCGTTGAACCGGCGCGTGACGTTAATCGTGCAGCGCTGAGCCCGGAAGCGTTGCCACAATTGTCATGCGTGTAAGCCACACAGCCGATTCCTCAGGATTAAGCAGCTCGAACGTCGCCGTTCTGGGCTCGCCTTGGCACTTGCTCGCAGCAGACCCGGACGGACAGGCCAATACCTTTGCGCCGGCCTTCCCGATATCACCGGGCTCGCTGAAGGGATCATTTTCGACGAAGCACGGTCGAAGCCTTGATCATCACCACAGTGTAGCGAAACCCAACGTCGACCCAGCCGGCCTTCTGACTGCCCGTCGCTGATGAATTGATCGAAAACTGGTAGCCGAATTGCACGTACAGAGTTCCAGCGCGCGTCGAGTCTCGCAGTTACGCCTGCGGCTAAATCCATGTGCGTAACCTGCTACGCGAGCGGGAGCTGGTCCGTACCCGCGTAAATCGTCGTTGCGTACGCGCCCCAGCCGCGCCCGACTATTGGTGGGAGATAGCGCGGCCACACGCGTCCGTTGGCTCGCCCATATCTCAACCGGAATTCAGACATACCCGACAGCCAGCTGAATAAAGCGCCTGCCGGTCCTCTCGGATTGTCGGCAGGCGTGAGGTGTGGAAATGGTCGCGAGCATCTCCGGTGAGCTGGAAACGCCGGATCAGGCGCTCCAGATCGGAAAACTAGCAAACATCACGCTCGCCGTAAACCGTCGCCCAACTGACCTTGCTACGGGTCGTCAAGCGCGGAGGCGTTGGGGCGATCTCCACCCGAAACAAGCGCGGCCGCCTTACGACGCATGCCAGCCTGCAAAGCTCGCACATAGTCTTCTCAAGGCAGGTTTCGCGTTCGTGGCGGTTCAGCGTAACGAGGTATCGTCTCATCCGCCAATTTGCGCGACCTGCGCTCAATGATTCGGGCGGCAGCTTTACCCGAGCGACGTCCTCGTTGCCACATCGGATTGTTCCCGAAGACAAGAAGCGTTCGCGCGATTGAATGGGAAAACGCTGGATCGGCGGCAACTACCGCAAGGAGCCTGCTGCGCGAAGGGCACCTCCAGTGAGCCCGCAACCTCCAAACGCCGGCCTGCCTGGCGCCGTATCGCTGCGAACGTTCAGTCGCGGATCAGATACCTGTCGCGGTTTTTCGCATCTTTTATCCAGTTAGGCGCGCGCCCCCTACCTGACCACGTTGCTCCGCTCCTGGGGTCGCGATATTTCGCTGGCGCAACACCGACAGAGGACGTTGCACGCGCGCCCCGCCTGCGTCCAAAGATATCCTGCTCAGTAAATCCATAGTCAGCGACCTTGGCCCGGATGTCCGCAAGCACCTCCTCGAACTCTGCCGCCCGTGCTGCCGCCGCCTGTGCCTCGAGCGCAGCCATTTGCGCTTTGAGTTCCCTGAATGTCGCCAAGACTCTCCTCCTTCGTCTATAAAACATAACAGCGATCATAGCTCGACTCGATCCAGTGCGATCGCGAGCTTGCTCTCTCGCGAAGTCGACTCGCGTCTCTATTGCATCGCATTCCTTGCCAATTAATTCAGACCTGGCAGTTCTGTCCTCCACGAGGCACCGCTGGCCCTCAACGCCGACTCGCCATCCGTCTGCTGCTTGATTGACGCTTCAATGAGAGCGCGCAATGGTACGGCCGAATTCGGCTTGCGCACGGCGGCGAAAGCAAACCCGACATCCTTTGGCGTCCGGAGGGTCATTGCCCGACGCGAAGATGATCTGCAGCGCAAATGTTGTGACTTCCTGCTTTGCACTGTGACCTGCGCGGCGAGAGCCGAGAAGCAATGCTGCGCAATGTTGAGAACGTGGAGCAACTGCAGAAGCAATTCGAAGTCGCCTGAATCTCCCCGAGTTATTGCATTCGACTGGTCGTCGAATTTCCCCTTCGCCGTGACATAAGCATCGTACGCGGCCTGCAGATCGTCTGCTTCCATTACGTATGCCTCCGATAATTCGAGGGAACTTTAGCAGGAAGCATATCTTTATCTACAAAACGCCGCCGACAACCGATCCAATGGACGACCGATAACAAGAAAACAAAGGATCTCTGAATGACGAAATCGAAATCAATCGCATTCGTCGCTTGTCAGTTTGTTGCCGGCTGCCTGATATTCATACGCACATCGCCGCCGTGCTCCAGCAGATGACCTCGCCTTCCAACGCCTCGGCGCGTAACCAGGCTTGAGTAGCGTCGGCGCCAACTGCACCGGCAGTCAGGTGCAAACGGCATTTGCTCCCTTGTCCGCAGCCGGATGCGGCAAGCACCACGGTACAACATACTCACTGCGCCGATACCCGAGACGCATAACATGTGCAAAAATCATTGTGACCTCAACCAGAGCGCTATCCTTGCCGCCTATGGAAACCGCCGAACTTGAACCGCAGGTGCTCGCCAATCGCCTCGGCGTTGAGTTTTATCTCGTGCGCCAGAACAACACGATTGGATGCGTGATCACGATCGCGGCACTGGAAGCGCATTTCTGGCTCGAGCCACGCGCTAGTGACACCCGCATCCTCAAGACGTTTCGCGATGGCTACGGCCGCATCTGCGCGATGGCCGAACGGAAGTGGCTCGCACGTCCCGCGACACGCCTCGAGCTGACGCCGGCAGATTTCGCGCGCCGCTGAGACCTCCACGTTGGCACGCTGGCTACTGCGTCCGCCGCATCCGGGCATTGGGCCGGGCCCGTATAAGGCCCGAAAGACCCGGTGTCCACTCGTACCAGCCGAACTGGTGCTGACGTCTTACGTGCGCCGCGTCACTCAGATCAAAGGCACGATCGCAGTGCACCGATCAGGTCCGGGGATCCGGCCTGCCGACCTTCAGTACGTGGTCGCGTTCCTGGGCAGGAGACGAGCGCCCTCACCCGGCAACGGTAGAGTCGTCAGGGAAAACGTGAAGCAAGGTTGCCACGACCCAGGACTGCGCATTCAGCCGCCATGCGACTTCTTTCAGATCCGAAGTCGAAACCGCCACGAAAATAACCGTCACTTCGTCGACGTTGTGCTTGCTGCTGCAATGAACCCTGGCCCGTCGCGCGTACGCGGCATACGGGCCAATGGCCTGCCATACCGGAACAATCCTCAACTGGCCGGCAGCAGCCTGCACAGTCAGGCTCGTCACTGCGCCTGAACGTTCAGATATATTGGCCATCGGTGGAGGTCTCTCAGCTTGTGTCCTGTTTGGGCAGGGAGCCTGATGCCAGTGCGCTTCCAGGCACTGCGGCGCGCAAAACGCACGCTCGCAAAACCGTACCCTGCTGCACGTCAAGATTATATTGCCGCCAGATTCTCCTCGCGACTAAATAGTTGCCTGCGTCATAGACGCCTCTTTCAACACGAACAGATTTGCAAAAAGCATTACCATTTAAATCGAACCTTGCCGGCCTGAAATTTCAGATTACGTGGAGGCGTTGTGCCGCGACGAACCGACGGGTGACCGCATTCCACTGGCTGAATCATGGTCTGACTATTCGCAATGCACGATCCTGGCACCCACACTATCGCGAAGGTAATGTGCGTCAAACCGCGCATCGGATGCGGGTCGCGTCGCGATGCGAATGCGGCCAACAGGTGCTCTATCAAGGATAGGGCTCCATACTTTCTTTTCATTCGTGACGCATCGATTTCCGAATTAACATTTGGGTTCCGGCCTTGAAGGCTTCGAATTCGCAAGGTCGGAAAAAAAGACCTGGAATAATTCAGACTTGCTGGCGCGTCATCGGTAATAGATGCTCGCAGTCAACGTCCAATCCAGAGAAAATACGGAGACACGTAAATGCTAAGCCCTCACGAATTCGCTACCCTGATGCTGGTCAAGGCCGCGCCCGAGCAGATTGATCTGGACCGCGAAGAGCTTGACACCCTGCTGGAACGCCAGCTGGTCGCTCTGGAACAACTCGCGTCCGGAGGCCAACGTCCACGCCTTACCCTTGACGGTGACTCGGTGCTTCAGGCGGTCGCCGGTAAACGCTGAGCGTCAAATCGTCCGCGAACCTTTTCAGGATCGCACTGGGCGTACGCGCTCATGTCACGCGTATCACCATGGCTATGCTTGCAGTCGATTCCGGAGCTATTCCGCAGGCCGGAGGTACCTTGACCGGTCGCCTGCAGCCATCGGTCATGCGCGTTCCACGCGGGGCGCGCATCGTCCATCGAAGTGGAGGCATATGCATCCAAACGACCAGGTGGCGCAGGAACTCGCTCACATCCGCGCCATGATTTTTCAGCTTGAGCATCTGCTTTTGGAGGACGATTCGGCGAACCCAGTGCCAGTGATGTCGCCGGACTACTGGCGCGCGCGGATCAACGGTGTGCGAGGTGCCCCGGGGTTGCCTGCAACCCTGGTGGACGAGGCGCATGCTCTGTTGGTCCGACTGGACGCACTACGTCGGAAATCAGGGAAATGCTGCCTGCGTGGGAACCGTATCCGCACGCCCGACTCGCCGAAATCGATAAACAGAGGGGTGACCGTTCGGGAATAGCGTGGCGGCCCGCATGGTCCTTCGTTCTCTCGGGAAAGCACACTCGTCGCATCCGTCAGACGGAAGATGTGGGCTAATGACGCGCCTCTTCGTATCTGGCGTCATGAATGTGCCTGGATTGCCGCTCTGGCGATCTACGTGATGGTCGAGAAAATGCTTCTGCGAGTGCGATGGATTCCTTTCGTGCAGGGAGTGCCATTGGAGTTGCGGCAAGCTTGTAGAGTCATTGGCCACGACAAGTCCGCGAAGCGCAGCTGTACCGCTGACCCGTTTCCGTGCGGCGCTCAGGCGCCGTCCATCTCACCGTCATCTTCCTTGGCTTCCAACGAGCAGGCGGTCGTGGCGTGGTTCAGTTCCGCCAGATCGAGCATTAACAGCAGGCTATCGATTTCGCCCAGTTGACTGATGTTGACACGGCCGCTATCAAACAGGCTATGCAAACGCTTGCGCCAGTAGCTGGCAGGAAACGCTGGACCAGTCAGCCGTCCGCTCAGTGATATCGATATCGCGTGCCGGATATGTGCGATTTCCTGATCAATCAGGTTCGACACGGTGTGTCCGACGCGAAGATGTTCCCCGTTTGGCTTCTTCATTTTGGCACCGCTTCCCACTGGCTTGTTGGTGTTACCGGAAAACATGGGCTAAATACACGATAGCAGTTCGGCGTCGCGCGCGCTGCGCATGTGCCCCATCCACTGCTCCGGGCATCGCCCTAAACGTTGAAAAGCTGGGAGAAACGATTCCTGATCGCACCTTTGTAAGCAGCGCCCAGCCCGCATACTCTGCTCTACGGTCCGGTCGCTGCGGAACGATCGGATCGGCCCCCTCGCCAGCGCACTCGCGCTGGCGCTTTTTTCGATCGGCTCCATACTAACGCTTTTTCAGCAGTTGTTTTTTCCGGGTGGCGGTCGCCCTTCCAGTTCTCACGCATTGCCAACCGCGTAGCCTCTCCCGCCGATGCGATCGCACGGACTGTCGCTTCCCGCGAGCCCGCCACTATCGCGACATGGCGCCCGGGAAACCCTGCGCCTGGCTCACATCCCCAGGCACAGCCTGACGCCACTCATTTAGTTTGACTATATTTTGTCAAGGCCACCAGCTTACCAACTGGAGTACGTGGACTGAGCGTACTCGATCAGCCGGGGGCAGAGAACACGGAAGCAGGCGGCGTAAAATACATCGGGTGTCACGCACTCCTCCGCACCCGGCTGGCCCCGCCTCCGGAAACACCATACTGATCGACAGGATAACCAGCGTCGTCAACGAATATGACTGCATGATCGGAGCAGTCCGCCTCGAAGTCTTCATGCGTGCCTGTGATCAGGCATCAACGGTCTGGCATGAGGGGAAAACCAACGCGCGCGGTCGGCGGATGACTGAACCCCACGATGCTCGACGTCCCGCGGCCGGACATCGATCTGGCGCCTTGGTTTTTATGATTGCAATGGACAACGAACCGCGAACCGGCGCGACGTTCAGTCTGCCGTATCCGGCCTCGGTGATGAAGCCGACAAGTCCTGCTATCTCCCGCAGGTAAACGAAGAGCGCGCGATCATCCTCGCCTGCGCGTACGCGCGCAAGGACGAGGCGTGTGCGTAGCACGAACTGCGCAGCGTCCATCGCGGGCAAGACGTCGGGCGGGACCTTGCAGAAGTGCTCGTGCGTTTCGACGAGACGGGGTAGATGGGAAATTTTCGATCCCCCCCAACTACTGTCCGGTATCGGGGTGACGCCGCCATTGACCCAGTTTTGCGATCCGCTCAACGTCTGGATGTTCGCCGGGACGCTGCTGCGGTCGGGTCCGCGTGAAAACACCGCAGTTCGCCCGGAGGCTGGCGCTCCTCTTCTGTCTACCTGGGAATCCTGAAAAAGCTCACCTTTCGCCTCATTTCGACGCTCGAAAGCCAGACGAAATGTCCGGCAGGTCGGGCACGCATGGAACCACGGATCCCACAGTCATGACGGAAATGTGCACACATGGAAACAGGAATCCCGAAGAAGTGACATTTGAGTACGCTTTTTAAGATGTTTTCTTGACACACGAATCGCGAAGCATCATAGAATGCGCGTACTTGCCGCACAAAAAATGAAGTGGCAAGCGCCTCCCAACTCGAAAGTGAGTCATCGACGACTATGGCAAAGACTGCATCGAAGGCTGCGGAAAAACCCGCAGCAGAGAAGGCTGCTGCTCCGGCGACCAAGGGTAGCGCAGCGAAGGCAGCAAATGGTACGGTGAAAAAGGTGGTCGCGGGCGCACCGGTCAAGGATAAATTCACCAAAGCGTCGCTCGCGACACACGTCGCAGCAGCAGCGAACGTCGAGCCGAAGGCAGCGAAGGCCGTGCTTGCAGCGCTCGAAGACACGATCCTTGGCGCCGTCCACAAGAAGGGGGCGGGTGAGTTCACGCTGTCGGGTATTCTAAAGATCAACGTTCAGCAGGTGGCGGCGAAGAAGCGTCGTTTCGGCAAAGACCCGTTCACGGGCGAAGAGCGCTGGTTTGACGCGAAGCCTGCCACAGTCCGGATCAAGACGCGCGCGCTGAAGAAGCTCAAGGACGCGGCAGCGTAAGGTGCGCTATCAGGCCTGCTGCATTTCTGATAGCAGGCCTTCGGCGGCTCCAGAAACGGAGCCCGCTGTTTCAACCTCCCGTCCGGCAAGTGTGCGCCACATCGTACTACCCGCCGCCCGCCCCGATTCGCCGTTTTGAGCCTTGCCAGTCATCGCGCCGCCGCAGGAAGCGAGCCTTGCGATTTGTTCCGGCCTGTCATGCGCTCACTGGACTACGGCCACCTATTCGACATCCTGAATAAGCTCACCCTGGCTAGTGTGGCTTGTGCCGTATCCATTGCCAGACACGGCAACACAACTGTCCTGCAGGCAGACGCGATCCGTTCCGCTTCCGCCCTGATGCATGAAGGCAACATCGATCTCGCGCAAACGCCCGCCGTGACATGGCCATCACCGGGGACGAAGGTTGCGTCGAGCTGCTCGCGCTATCTGCAATCCTCGCAAAGTTGATGAAGACTTGGCGCCGCCGAAGAGGATGGAATCGGGCCCACGGCGCTCAGCGCCCGCGAGTTCCGGGCTTGAATTCGGCTACCGTGCGTTGCTGGTGACTTGCCTGAGCTGACATCAATGCAGTCGTCGCGGCCGCGTGCCCGACCAGTGCCGCATTCTGTGGGTGACCTGATCCGTTTGTGCGACCGCGCGATTGGATCGACACCGCCATGACAGATACGACGCGAGCACTTGCAGATCTACTGCCGGTTACCCGAAATACAGAACTTGCGCAAAAATCATTCTGACCTGATCCAACGCGTTGTCCTTGCCGCCTATGGAAACCGCCGAACTTGAACCGCAGGTGCTCGCCAATCGCCTCGGCGTGGAGTTCTGTCTCGTACGCCAGAACAGTACGATCGGATGCGTGATCACGATCGCGGCGCTGGAAACCTATTTCTGGCTCGAGCCACGCGCAAGGCTTTCCTGCCAGCGACGATCGCACCGGACGCTTCATCGGCGCCTGGATCGGCTTTCGCCTGGGGCAATGCATCGCCCCGCAACGACTTCAGGCCCGCTTCATGAGTCGATGGTCGTAGACCCACTTTTCGTGCCTGGTGACCTTCAGTTTCGTGATATCCGGGTGCTCCGGGTTCACCAGCACATTGAGTTCACGCGGAACAATCACCGAAGGCACGACGGCCAGGACACTGGACTTCGACCGGACCCACTGCTCCCCAAGATCAAGACTCACCATGCCCGCGGGCAGTGCGTCCCAGCCAACGTCTTTCGCCGGGCTCACCAGCGATTCCGTTTTCCGCCAGACGGCCGGTGGCACCTCGATCGACACCAGATAGCGGTTCAACGGAAGGTCGCCAACCTTCAGATGCACCAGTGTCTCAAGGCAGGCCAGTGCGATCGTGCCGGCCGTATAGAGCATCGGTGTTCCGGGACGGTTCCATCGACCACCCGTGATCTTCGCCCCCGCGCCTGACATGTCATTGGCCGTATAGCCCGGTGTATCAGTTCCGATGCGCCAGAGTGTCGCCCCGCCCTTCAAGCGTACGCTCCGCTTTGCGCCATGGCGAGAAGCCGCGATACAAGCTCCCGTCCCTCTGCGGTATCCATGAAATCAGCGGGTCGCTGGCCGCCCAGCGCCGGCAACGGTTCATCGAGCCAGCGCCCCAGCCAGTGCGCAGCATCGAACCCTTCAGGGTCGCCCGACTCCTCTACCATCGCCTGCACCTGCCCAATGAGCTTGGCCATCGCTACGACCCGCTCGCTCTGCTCAGGCGACAGGTTTTCGCCCGCTTTCTGCTTCCTGTCGATGGTCGTCACCGACAACCCGAGCGTCTTGCCGAGCTGCTCGCGGGTGCAGTCCATATGCCGCGCGATAACCCCGAACGCTTCCGGTTTTACACCAGACTTGATGATTGAAATCCGCTCTGCCGGATCTACCCGAAAAGCGCTGATGAAAGCCGCCGGATCGAGATCGCCACCTCCAACTGTGTGGCTGAGAAAGATCCGCAGCTTCTCGCTTTCCGTCGCGCCCGATGATCGAGCCCCCATAGCCTGGGCCATCCCGTGAGCACGGGTAGTCCTGGTCGACTGATGTTTGCCCACTGCGACGTTTTCCCGGTGATCCGGCTTGCCCCTCAGCGGATCAATCATTCCTGGCCGGCGCCTGGATGTCTCGCCGCCCACTTCCCGGTCCTTAACCGCGCGGCTCATCGCATCCTCCATTTGACGACTCATGATACCTCAAATGGCGAAAATTCGGATCACCAATATCCAGACCCACGCGGGCACGGGCACGATGCCTCGCACGGGCGCACGTCATTGTCGCGGTCGTCGAACCCACTACCTCCAGCACGTCTTGCGACATAGGGAGCTCATAGCGTGCTGAAATCTGGCGAGGAGGCAAGTGACAGAAATTCGTGGCGCTTTCCTCGGCAGGTGACTGTCGATGCCGCCGCCATGGACGCGCCATGTACGTTGCTAAGGAGAGTTCCGGATGGCTGAGATATGACGGGAACATTGCAGCAACGAAGTCGGTGGCGACTGTCGATGTCGTTGTCCGAGCCTAGATATCCGGCGATGGAACGAGTCCTGTGGGTATCGCCGATAAATAGATGAACTACTTCTCCTTTCAACCTAGATGGAAAGAGGAATTGGTCTGCATCAGCCTGTGACCTTCCCTCTATTCCACGCCTGCCGACACGCGCGGAGGCATGCACATTCCTGCGGCCGACGGCTGGCATCGAATAGACCTTAACGAAACCGGAGCTCGCCTTCTGATCCAAGACGAGCGTGCGAAGAAGAGAGACGGTTATGAACGCAGCTGCTGCCGGCCGACAAGCCACATGCGGAGCCTCACGCGTGAAATCGCCAATCGTCGGCGAGGGGGCGTGGATGTGGCGTCGGCCCCGCCCGCAAGCAATCTTCGGTCGGGCGAGTCATCGATGAGGCGCGGCGCGGCACCGGGTCGATGCTGCTTTGGCACGGCGGTCTCGTGTTGCGATTCTCCTGGAGGTCGCCGGAGGCTTGATCGAGCAGCGCGTGAGAGACGACCGTGGTCGCAACGGCACCGACCAGGAACGCACCAATCACAAGAAGGTACTTAGCCGCGGCGCTCATAGTGATCGCCGGTCCTACCATTCTTGTAGTGACCACCTTTATGCGACGAGCCGTGGCCGCCCGTGTAGTGACCATCTCGGGCAAGCTCGATGGCCGGCGCGACCAGCGAGGCGAACAGCATGGTTGTTAGGATCTTCCTCAATTTGTGGTCTCCCTAAGGTTCGCGGCCACTCGATCGTGGTCTGTTTCAGTTGGCAAAAGTGAACTGCTAGCCGTTGACTTTTGTTGCCCAATGGACAGCAGTCCAGTACGAGTGATCATAGCGGCTCGGATCTGCCTCGTATTGGTGCAAAGTGGTCTGAGCAATCTGCATGACGTTGTTCCTCACTTGGAGAACCGTCCACGTCTGGTTCTTTGCCAGTGATGCCCCGTTAAAGCACCATGGCGATTCTCCTGTGATCTGCGCCCAAGCTGAGAATTCCTTGTGTAGGTAGTGGTCGAGCGCCTCCGAGAAATTGGATTCAAACTCGCAGCCGAAAGACGACTTACTCATAGTCACGACATCGTCTGCATGTATGACAGATTCCGGTAACTGCTGGGCACCGTCCGGTGATTCGACCTTAACTCCGCAAGCGGTGATCACCATGATTACGGCCGCCGCTGCCGCCAACATAAGCCATCCAATAGCCTTCATTGCTTCCCCGTATCTCTTTTGCGATTTAGTGAGATCCCTACTACTCGCGAAATTGTTTGAATATATATCCGAAAATGCAGGCAAAGCGGACTAAAGCTGCGTCAAATCCGACAGAATCAACCGTACCCGCGATATAGCAAATTTGGAGCAACAAGTCCCACTTGTCCAATGCACCATTTAGTGAAAACATCGCTACGGCAAAACATGACGGTCGCCAGTGCCCGACACGGTCTTGAGCAGATGGTACTCGGGAAGCAAACTCACGCGTTCATGAAGTCGCTTCTCCAGCGATTCAATCTACCGTACCAGCGCCTCGCTGACCGCGCGATTGGCATCCACGGCCAGCGCCACATCGGGACGGTTCTTGGCCGCATGATCGAGCGCACGCACCGCAAACTGCTCGTGGTCGACGAACGCATTGGCTTTATGAGCGGCGTGGGTATCGCCAACGAGTGGTGGGCCTGGCACGCGCAGGACGAGAAGCACTGGCGCGACATCATCACGCCCGGCAACCGCATCGACACACACGCGGTGCGCGACGCATCGCGCGCTGGGGTGGCCTGCTCGCGGCGGGCGTTGAGAGGTAAAAGCATCAGTCGACGATGTTCCACTGCAAGCTGCTTGTCGTCGACGAGTTTCTGATGTCAGCCGGCTTGATCAACTTCGACAGGCCGCTCGTTCAGTCTCAACGACGAGGCCAATCTCAACATCTATGACCGCGACTTCGCGCGCGAGCAGACAGCGATCTTCAACAGCGACGTCGCTGAGCGCAACGCATAACGCTTGACGAGTGGCGCCGCCGCCCGTTCCTGGAAAAGCTGCTTGAGTGCGCCGTCGCGCTGCTCGATCTCCTACTTTGACGCGTGGGTCGCGTGAGCGGCATTCAGTGCCGCTGGCCGCGAATACATTGAGCAAAGCGCGAATATGTCCCACCAGCAACAAAAAACGCGATCTTGTATTATGGCGCAAGCGCCGAGCCTGCGAATTGCGGCGAACCGCGGCAACACGCTTGATGATTGTGAATACACACTTATCAAGCGCCCGCCGGGCGGGATGCTTACGCTCACCCCAGCAGAGCTGGCATAACGTTCATGGGCGGAAGCCGTCAGCCATCAAGTCTCCCAATCCCCTATGCCCCGTCTTCCTGAAGTGAAAATTCACCGGTCTCAGAGGAGTCAAGCCGGCGACCTGCGACGCGCAATGGCGTGCTCGCTGAGCATTCTTGCGGCAAGCCATTCGCAGTGCACGGAGTTGTCTGCTCAACCAGTTGACAATGCCACCAGCTTACGCGCCACATACGAGAACCTGAGACCACAACTCGACCATAACGCGTTTCATCGAAGGCTGTATCTCGATTCCCATGAATCCCCATCCACAGTCACAGGCGAAATCTACGCTGTGATGGACTACCCATTCGCGACCGTAAGTGAGGTGCTCAATGACCCGTCGCACAGCCTGAAGTACTGGTGCGATGTGTTGATCCTGCATCCTAATGTCAAGTACTGTCGAGCCTCTGCCAGCAGCAGCGGCGACACGCTGGCCGTCAACATCAGCCAACAGGAAGCCGCTGAAGAGCTCGCGGCCACTTATCGCGTGCAATTCGACTACGAGCCGGCGATCACCAGCCCGGGATACTTCCGGCTAAAACTCCGCTCCGATAGCGGACCGCTGAACACTCGGGATTATCAGATCACTCTGGAAGCCGCGTCGCTCAGTAGTAATCGCACGTTCCTGCACCTGACTTATGCATACAGCTACGGCACAATCGGGCGTCTTGCCATGAAAGGCTATCTGGCAACTTTTGGTCACGGCAAAATCGGATTTACGACCATTACCGATCCGTCCGCGGCACAGCCGAAATACGTCGATGGCGTGCGCGGCCTCGTGGAACGCAATACCATGCGTTATTACCTCGCCATCGATACCTTTCTCGGCGAGCCACCGAGCCTGCCCGACGAGCGGTTGGAGCAACGCCTGAATAACTGGTTCAGCGCGAGCGAGCAATATTCACAACAACTGCACGAAATCGACCGGCAGCAGTATGTGCAAATGAAACAAGAGGAATATCGGCGCCAGCAGGCCGGACCGTAGGCGGTGAACCGTGTGTCAGCGTTACTTCCGGAGATCATGCGGCCACAGTGCACTGCGCCGCAGGCTTGCGTTTTTTATTGCCACTTTGCGGTCGTGGCTTTTTGCTGAGCACCTGCATGGCGCTCGGCGCAGATTGCAGCACTTTGGGCTTCCTGGGCTTTTCGGGTTTTTTGACGATCTGGCCCGTCGCGGTGGTTTGCGGCACACGGTGTTCGGCTTCAAAACCCGGCTCTTCTTCACGGGGCAGCGTCTGCGGGATCAGCGCTTCAATCGCGGCTAGTCGCGGCGCTTCATCGGCACACACGACGGACACCGCCACGTCGCTTGCACCCGCGCGGCCGGTACGGCCAATACGGTGCACATAGTCTTGCGCCACATCCGGCAGATCAACGTTGATCACCAGCGGCAGGTCGTCGATATCCAGCCTGCGCCCAACCACGTCGGTGGTGACCAGCATATCGACTTCGCCCGTCTTGAAGCGCTCCAGCACACGCAGGCGCGCGGCTTGCGGTTTGTCGCCGTGGATGGTGGTCGACCGCATAGCCGGCATCATCGATGCATGACCGCCAGGTAATCCATGCCCTCGCGGGCTTTGACGAACACCAGCGCGTGCTCCCAGTTGTTCTCAGCCACAAGGTGCATGAAAAGGTCAGGCTTGCTTTTTATCCACCGGCACCACCCACTGCTTAATCTTGCTGGCCGTGGCATTGGGCGGGCTGACGCTGATATTGACCGGGCCGCGCTAAATAGTCGCCGCCATGGCGCGAATATCATCGGTGAACGTGGCAGAGAACAGCAGGGTCTCGCGCTGAGCAACTCGACCAGTCGCGTGTCGTCGAGTTCATGAGACCTGGCTGACGACGGCCGATAATAGAAGGTGATGCGAGGCAAATCGATCACCTTACCCCCGAGTGACGGAACAGGGAACGTGCCGCTCACGGGAGAAAACTTCTCGCTGCCGCCGCCGCGTTGATGCATCAGCACCTATTTTAAAACGTCGATTCCCAAGGCCGGTTGTCCGACCTTGCGCTCGAGTGCTGCGATCTTCGTATCGTATTCTGCAATTGAGTTTGCCGCAGCTTCTTTTACATCAAGCTTGCCGAAGTCGTAGTGCTCCAGCCACCTGTGGATCGGGTTCGCGGACATGCTGTCGTCGGCCAATACGGCCACTACGAATATCGCTGCGCAACTGCATCTTGAACCGCGGACTATGCCGACGGCAGGGTCCTCTTGCTGGCATCAAGCCGCTCTTTGAAAAGGCCCCGCAAGCGTATCACTTCTCGCCTCGAACCCTGTCCGGCCCGAAGGGTTCAGTCCATCGCTGTATCAATTTACAACTGCACGCAACGATGTTACGGGTTCGGAGCCGGAATAGAGGATATCGCTGCCGCTGAACGATCTGCACCGCGCACTCATACCGGTTCAAGGGGAGCAAGCCATCAACTGACACATGAGAATGTCAGCCATCCCCAAGGTCCACGCCGTCCGATACGACTTCCGTATTGCCCCGGCACCGTGAGCCACAGTTTCAATTGACAGGCACCGATCCTTCTGACGCGCCGCACGAGTATTGAGGGAAGAGCTCCGCCCCCACCCTTTTCAGCCACATATGGTCGTTTTCAGCCATCCAAACTGCACTGCGTGCAATCGCACAGTGGTCCGCACAACGCACCCGTACAACGACATGAAGCGTTGGTGACGCCGCTTCCGGGTACCGGCCCGATACGTCCAACGACAACACGTAGTGAACATCTTTGGGGGACTTAATATGTCAGCCTACTGGCGACAGGGCATCATGCTTGCCCTGGTAGTGGCAACGAGCACGGCCGTACAGGCCGGGGTGGACTGCAACAGCAGTCGGGGCGGCTTCCGTTTTCAGACATCGGATAGCTGGTTCGGGGAGGACAAACTCAAACACTTCGCGGTTTCTTCACCGTTCGGCGCACTTGGCGCGTACCTCATGCGCGACACCGAACACCCGGTGCTCTATGGCACGTTGATCGGCGTGGCGCCGGGGTTTCTGAAAGAGATGATCGATGGAACCTGCCGTAGTAGTGGCTTCTCCTACAAGGATCTCACCGCAGATGTGGCTGGCGCGCTGACGGGTGCGCTGCTGGGAAACTGGGCGATCTCCTATAGCCGCGACGCTCGAGGACAGACGGTCCACATTGCATATCACACGCGTTTCTGATTCCAAAAAAAGCGAGCATATCAAAGTCCATGGACGACGCGATTGTCCGCAGACAAACGCGTCGACGGTTGAACGCGGAGTGGCTCGCCCTCCACAGTAGACCCGCGGTCCCGTCGGATGTCCAAATGTACACGCCACCGGTCCAGTCATCTGCCGAAATGTGAGCAACTTTGTCGATGGTGGCTAGCGTGGGCCCTAGAGATCGAATGCACGTCTAGAAATCTCACTCGTCTTCTCGAGTGCTGCAATGTTGGTCGAGCGGATGGATATTCACGATCTTCCATCCAGCGGCGTTCTTTGTTGTCTCACTTCCGAGTGGTTTCTCAACTGATTCGCTCGCGCGACCTTTGAATTTCAGCTTCAGCCTTCGCAATTGTTTCGAGCACGTGAGATATTCTCTCTTCGAAATGTACTGGCCCGCTCCTACCATTCATTCCACTGTTTGACCATCTCTTCCAACGCTCGCCGCCAAAAAGGCTCTACCCGGTCGTTGGGTCAAGTGCATCAATCTTCCGTCGAGCGTGATCGATCACATTCCCAAGATGCTCGCTCTTCACGTTGTCGCGGTCGTCGGTCTTGCTTTCCACTACTGGGGCGCTGGGAAATTGCACGCAGCCGAAAAAAAACGCACCGTCGTAAACGGCGGTGCGGACACGGGGATCTGACGGGCGGTAACCGGACGCCGAAAACCCGTCAGCGAGAGCGCGTTCAAAGTACCACACTGCCCCGTGATATTCGATCTTCTGCGGAATAGTGAACGATTTTGTCCGCTTAATGCTAGGAGAAACGCTCCCCGAGCGTTGCTTGGACCACTTCACGATCCTGTCAAATTCCGCTTGCTGCGGTGCTGCCAAGGAGTCAGTCTTGCGAGCCTCGGCGCCCAAAAAACCAAGAATCGAATTTTCGCTCGATTATAATGTCCATAGACTTACCCAAGAAGGCTGCCAGGCAGTGCCAATGCGGGATCGGTCTTCATTGAACTGTCCGGCATGTCACCTGTGGCTCAATGGCCGCGCGAGCCTCCTGACAGGCTCGCGGTTTGCATTCAAATGGCGGTCGTTTTCCAGATTTTGGCGGCCTCGTGCCACGGATTCATACTTTTACCACTCCTTTGGTTTCCGGACATGTGAATTTTGCCGCATGCCGACGATACGGTCTTTATATAGGCACTGGTCACCACCAGTTAAGTGAGCTTGCGCTCCTGGCACAACCACGGATGAATTCGCTCCTTGTTTGAGGCAATGTACGCTGCTTACCTGCTACCTGCCACGCAAAAAGCGAATCGGGTAACTTGTGTATAAACTGCCACGGGCACTGCCGAATCGCCAGAGTAGCTCACCGGTGCGATAACGACCAAGGTAACTGCTTTTCAAAGAATCCATGGATGAATATTCATCCTGCGCACGGTGCTTTCTCACACAGGCTAGTAAGATCCGGATCAGGCTGCCAAAATATGGTGTATGAACGCCATTGAGATCTACACCCCAGAGTTCTCTGTTAAATTCGCCTTGGCGTTCGGCTCGGGCGGCCCTGAGCTGAATGTGGTCCACCGGGTTGGTTCCCCCCGAACTCGATCGTACCCGGACTCGCACCGCCAGGCTGGCAAGGCCTGGCGGTTTTTTTCCGTTCACGATCGCACCGAAAACGGCATCGCCTCAATCAGACAAAGGCTTTGTAATATTTCGGGCAGCGACCCCGACATCAAGCTGCGCGTCTTCGGAAAACCCGGTTCGATCAGATTCGACAAAACGTTTCACTTTCCGCCCAATTGACTCGATCACCTTGTGACGTGTGATAGGTTGGAAATTCTATCTACCCGCGCGCGCCTGCCGCCGCTGCGCGGCGAGCTGACGCATCCGGCGGCGCTGACTTTCGCCCCCGTTTGAATCTCTGACGAAATCTTTAGAGGACTCCTGCAGAAACTATGGCAACGACTAACACCAAAGGAACGATCCTTGTCACCGGTAGCGCGGGCTACATCGGCTCGCATACCTGCGTGGCGCTCCTCAATGCGGGAATCGACGTCGTTGCCGTAGACAGTCTCGTAAATAGCCGCAGGGAATCGCTCGCCCGCGTCCAGGAAATTACTCGCCGGCCCCTTTCCTTCTACGAAGCCGATGTGCGCGACGCGCTGGCGCTCGAGCGCATCTTCGAGGCGCATGAGATCACTGGCGTGATCCACTTCGCGGCGCTCAAGGCCGTCGGCGAATCGGTGGCCAAACCGATCGAATACTACCGAAATAACCTCGATGGACTGCTAGTCGTGCTGGACGTAATGCGCCGAAACGACTGCAAGCAGTTCGTGTTCAGTTCGTCGGCGACTGTGTACGGCTCGCCGGAACGCTCGCCCATCGATGAGACCTTCCCGCTCACCGCGACCAGCCCATACGGGCAATCCAAACTGATCGCCGAGCAGATCCTGCGCGACGTCGCGATCGCTGATCCGTCGTGGCGCATTGCGGTATTGCGCTATTTCAATCCGGTGGGGGCACACGACAGTGGCCTGATTGGCGAAGACCCCACCGGTATTCCAAACAACTTGATGCCTTTCGTGTCGCAGGTGGCAGTCGGCAAGCTGGCGCAGCTTAGCGTGTTCGGCGGCGATTACATGACGCCGGACGGCACGGGCGTACGCGACTACATTCACGTGGTCGATCTAGCGAACGGGCACCTGAAGGCACTCGATGCGCTCGTCGTGCGTGACGAAGGCTTCACCGTTAATCTCGGCACGGGACGTGGCTACAGCGTGCTGGAAGTCGTGAAGGCGTTCGAGCAAGCTTCTGGACGTACGATCCCTTATAAAATCGTCGAGCGCCGCCCCGGTGACATCGCCGAGTGCTATGCCAATCCGGCCACGGCGCAGTCGCTCATCGGCTGGAAAGCGCAATACGGCATTGAGCGCATGTGCGTCGATCACTGGCGCTGGCAGGAAAAGAATCCGCGAGGGTTCGTCTAACGATGCAAGGCATGCATTCGCGCTACCGGCCGGGCGCGCGAATGCAGCCGCATGGCCGCTGGAGAACGCTCTGGCCGGCAGCAAATCCTGGTGGCGCTCCGTCCCTACGCGCTGTCCGTGCGAGGCGCTCAGCGCTTTATCAAAAAACGATCGCGATTCTTGGTGTTTGCTATCCAGGCCGGCGCTCGTCCTCTTCCGGACCAGGTGGCTCCTGTCGTGGGATCGAGATACTTTGGCGGCAACGAACTCTTCGGTTTGTTGTTTCCCGACGTGCACCGGCCACCGAAGATATCGCGCGCTGTGATTCCGTACTCTCTTACTTTCTCGCGAATCTCCGCGAGAATTTGATCCAATTCGGCCCGACGAACTTCCAACGCCTGCTCTTCCAGCGCGATCAATTGAGCCCTCAGGTCTTTATATGTTGACACGGATGACCTCCTTCAACGATTGTCTATGCCCGATCACCACAACGTTGCCTGTTCGCGCACGCAGACTTCTACTCATCTACAATACGCCATACGAATACAGTTTGAATATCGAGTCACGCGAGGAAAAAAAGCCTGCCATGTCCTAAAACATGACAGGCGAAACCAGGAGGGCGGGGTACCATCCCGGGTAGACATGTACAGGGACTTTCAAGAACACTGGTCAGATGACTTGATGCAACTCCGCGCAAGAGCCTCAAACAGCGTCCGTGGCTGCCGTTTGCGAGAATGCTGTGGGTTCGTGCTGGTCAAATCCGCGAAATTGTTCATTCAGGTACTGCGTGAACTCCGGTCCGACCTCGCGGTGCTGAAGTGCAAATTCAACGGTTGCCTTCAGATAGCCGATCTTGCTACCGCAATCGTATCGTTTCCCGCGGTACTTGTAGGCTAGAACCTGTTCATCGCTGAGCAACGACTCGATTGCATCCGTGAGTTGAAGCTCGCCGCCCGCGCCCGGCTTCAGAGCGCGCAGGTGCTGAAAGATACGCGGCTTGAGGATGTAGCGGCCAACCACGCCCAGATTGGACGGTGCAACGTCGGGGGCAGGCTTTTCGACTATTCCAGACAACTTGATGATGTTTTCCTCCCAAGCTCGTCCATCGACAATCCCATACGAACGCGTATCCTCACGCGGAATTTCCTCTACCCCGAGAACCGAGCTGTGGTAGTGGTCGAAAAGATCGACCATCTGGGAGATCACCGGCGGCTCACCATGCAGCAGGTCATCGGCGAGAATCACCGCGAATGGGTTGTCACCCACGAGCTTCTCGGCGCATAGAACCGCATGCCCGAGTCCGAGCGCTTCCGGTTGCCTCACGTAAAAGCAGTCAACATGACTGGGCTTGATTCCACGAACCAGTTCGAGCAACTGCATTTTTCCACGTGCCTCGAGTTCCGCCTCGATCTCGTAAGACTTATCGAAATGATCTTCGATCGCCCGCTTGCTACGCCCGGTCACGAAAATCATCTCCGTTATGCCAGCGGCAATGGCTTCTTCGACCGCGTACTGGATCAACGGTTTGTCCACTACAGGCAGCATTTCCTTCGGGCTCGCTTTTGTCGCGGGGAGGAAACGCGTACCGAGACCAGCAACCGGGAAAACGGCCTTCGTGACATTAAGCATACGAACTCCAAGATGAATGTGCTGATATCTGACGACAGCATAGCTTTGGTTTAGCGCTATGGGGGCGATTGGCCGAAAACGTTCGGCTTTTGACGGATTTTGTTAGACGTCTCGATTCGAACTCTAAAGAACCATTACTTGCTGCGTCATTGATAAACTATGGAATACTTACTATTCTGTAGGAAGCAACAGAAGCTACGCATTCAGTAACGGCTGATTCGCATGCTTCACAAGAAATGCAGGGAGTTGTCTGGCAAAATTCGAAAGATATTTCTCCCATGTGAAATGAAGAAGTCGAAGGGGTGGACTCGCAGAATTACTCGACCAGCATTGAATAGCGCCCTGTGAAATGACAATCCGAAAAAAATAGAACGACAATACTTTTCTCAGGACAAACGCTTGGTGCCGATCGCCGGCCACGCGCGACGCAACACATAGCTCCGGGCTAGAATATGCGAGACTAACGAATACCACGTGCTCGACCGCCGCTCGCATGACAGTTACCCTTGTGCGCCTTCATCAGTTCATCAAGACCGCCTCCGCCTTCGTTGCGGGAGAATTGCTCGTCTGCGCCATGCTGGTGGCCGCCGCGGCGTGCAAGATCATGGCGGCCATCGGCGGCTTTAGGAAAGGGCCGCGCGGTTAAGTTGACTTCATCATCAATTCGCCACGATTTCATTTGCCTTTCAGTGCCGACCGCAAAGCGCCGAGCGCCGGCTTTTGAGCGCCAGCGGCGTCCAGCAGCCCGAAATTTCGCTCCTTGGAATTCTGCGCATTGGTCGTGTTCTGCCATTCGTAAATCGAGATCAACGGCGTGCGCATGCTATTTCGTTCACGCAGGAACGCTGCGATGGCAGCGGCCTGCCCATTTTCCGTCGCGAGCCGCCCGGACGAGACTCCCCACTCCGTGATGATCGCCGGCAAGCCGAAATTCGCACGCACGTATTCGGACACCTGCGCGATCTCCACAGCGCTCTTGCCATAGGCGTGCCATGACACGGCATCGATGCAGCCGTTCGACGGCACGCCGGCGTCACGCAACAAATGCTCTGGCATCGACCCCGAAAGCGGCATGGTCGCGAATGCAAAGCCGATGACCGGCGTGGTGCCACGAATTTCCTGAAGCCCCGCACAAACGGCTCGCATATAGACAGGAAAGGTTTTGTCGATATGACCGGTTGGCCAGTATTTCTGAAATTCCGGCTCGTTCCAGAGTTCGACGGCCAGGATTCCCGAGCCGTAGTTTCGACTCAGTTCGACGATCGTGGCGCTCAGGCGCCCGGCCGCTGCACGCAACTGCTCGTCCTGTGCCGCGGAATCGGTCGTGTCGCCTTTCGTCAGTGGCGCGGTATCCCGCACCGTGACGATCACCGGCAAGTTCGCATCGCGTGCCGCGTCGAACGCCTGTTCGACCTGCCGCCGATAGGCCGGCGTGCGCATGGCGTTCGTCCATACGCCGAAGCGCACGAACTCCAGCCCCGTAGCGCTAATCTGCTGGGCCATCTCCGGCGTGAACCGCTCGATCTTGACTTGTGCGCCTACGTGCACCGCGCGATTCTGTCCATCGACCCAGTGCTTGAAGGTCTGCGCCCCGTGTTCGACTGCCTGCGCCTCGTGAATCGACGCCGTCGACATCATGCACGCAGCCGCCATCGCGGCCCATCGCTGTTTGATCTTCCGTGAATTCGATTTCATGCGGAACTCGCTCGCCGGGTACTGTGCGCCTGCGAGGCAGGCAGCGGTGGATTGAATACGACGTGAACGCGCCCTCGTAAGCCGAGCGATCCGCACTGTCATGCGCGATTTCACGAGTGTGCCTTCTATGCCGGCAAGACGGCAGATGAACGCGGCACGTGCGTTTGCAGTAAAGCCATGCGACGCGTTGCCGGCACCAGCAAACTCAGCCGCCACGCCGCATATAGCGCCGCGCTTGTCAAATGGCGAGTGTAGCTGCCGAGATCGGGCTCGAACAGCATCGACACCGCCATATGGCCGATAAGCAGGCACGCCAGCCAATTCACCGAGGCGATGCGCGGATCAGCCTGCGCAGGCTTGTAGAATATCGCGCCGAGCACGATGCCCATCAACGCCGTCATGACCAGTTCTTTCGGTCCAGGCGAAAACAGAAAAGGCACATGCAATTTTGCAACCGCGTAAAGGTAATCCGCACAGAACGCCCAAAAAGACTGCGGCGGCAGGGGGTTGTAAAAACCCGTACGCGCACCATAAGGCGAGCCGGTAACGAGGTAATCGACCGCCATGTCGCGCGGATGCAAGAGAGCGTAATAGGCGATGTCGGGCAGCGCGAACAGAACCGTGAATACCGCGACCAGCAGCAACAGTTTACCGCGCAGTCCCACTTTGCGAAACACCCATGCGCCCGCGCCGATCGCAAGAATCAGCACGAAATAAATGCGTACCGTCGCAGCATACCCGACATACAGTGCGACCGAAGCCGCCATCACGTACCACAGACTATAGCGTCGCGCGATCATCACCAGTAACACCGAGATGAGCACGACCAGCGTGTCCTTGCTCGCGACGAACAGATTAAAGAAGACGCACGGCGCCAGCAGGACGGTGTTGACGAGCAACGATCCAAGACGTTTTGAATAGCCGATCATCATGCCGATGAAAAGCGCGCCCACGCCCACCACGAACACCGTCGTCCCGATGTCGCCCAGTGACGAATAGAACTTCGAAACCGCATCGAACGACGTGTCCTGGTACGTGCTGGAGCCGCCGATCTGCGATTGGATCTTGTCTGAATCACGAAAGACGAATTCGGGCAGAAACGTGCTCGCTTTCAGATACAGCGTCGCATACATGAGAATGGCGATCGCTGAAATGAAGCGCAAAACGCCTTTGCTCAGCTTCGGTCCCGCGAGCAATACACTACGAAGCATGTAGCGCTTCTCCCTTCGTAAATTGGCTCACCGCACTACCATGTGAACGCCCAACAAGCCAGACGAGAATCGAAACAATACCCACGCTCGCGCACAGATGTGCGATGGCGGCACCCAGCGTGCCTTCGTGGGCGATGAGCATCCAGCCGGCCGGTACGCAAAAGGCAGCCACCCCACAAATCGCAACCGACACGCGACGGCCCAGTCGCAGCGCGATCGCACTGCTCCACAAGACATCCGCCATCGCGCGCAACAAAAACGACACGAGCAGAATGGCGAGCAACGCATATTCATGCGTTCCACCCGGCTGATGCGAGAGGCTGAAAATAAACTTGCTGGCAATCAGCACGCCTGCCGCGCACACCGCGGAAATACCCAGACTCGCGAGCACCGAACGGCGCAGCGTCGCGCCGAACGCGTGCGGCGAGACTTCCAGCGCACGGACGAGGCGCGGCCCTGCCGTCACGACGATCGTCGCATACGCGATGGTCTGGATCGTATTGGCAATCGACCATGCAAAGACATAACGCCCCAACTCGTTCGCCGTCACCATGCCGCTAGCGACAAAGCGCTCCGCATACTGGAGCCCCGAGAGTACGACGGTCGCAAAGAAGAACGGCAAACCGTCGATCCATACGGAGCGCACGCCATCGCGCTGCGCGACATGCGTGCCCTGCGTTTTGCGCGCCTCGGGGACAGCCGCGCGGTCCAGCGCCTTGCCTGTGTGCGCAATAAACAGGCAAGCGGCGAGCACGACGAGTGCGTTGGTGGCCCACCACAAGAAGAACACAGTCTCGATCGCATGCACCGCGCCCAGCATCAGCCCGAGCACCGCGACGCCCGCCCACGCACCAGTGCGCACGAACAGAAAGATGGCGCCTGCGCGCGCGCGATGCAGCGAAAACACCCAAGAGTTGGTTTCGAGACCCGCGTGTTCCGAGAACGCGACAAGCATCACGCCCCACAACACGCCTGGCCGAATCCGGTCGAGGGCCGCGAATGCCGACATCACATGTGCCGATATCACCAGTGCGACAATCAACACATAGGCCGCCCCATAAAGCAGCAGGACGCGCCGCGTGTCGTGGATCGGACCGCGCGGATCCGGCAAACTCAATCGGCGGTTAATTTCGGCGCTGAAACCGAGCCCCAGCAGTTTGGAGGCCACCACCGATACCGCGAGCGCAAGCCCGTAGTCGGCGACCGCCGCGAAACCGAGTGCACGCGCAATCGCGATCGTCAGCACGAACTTGAGCGCGAGCGCCACGATGCGAAGGCTGAAGCGGAAAAGCAAGGACATGACCGGCTCGGGTCAGGCGTTGCGCGCCGCGCGCAGGCCCGCGACTACGCGTTCCCGCCCGGCACGGATTCGCTCCAAGCCGCCTTTCGCGCGCGCCCAGAATTCGGGGATCGCGCGCAATTCGAGCAGAGTTTGCGCGACGTGGTCGGCATCAAAATCGGCTGCATTCTGCACCCAATCCTCCACGCCAAGATCCGCATAGGCGCCGAATCCCTTGCGCTCGTAACTCAGGTGATAGGCGGGCACGCCGTGCAGGATGGATTCGAGCGCGCCATGCAGACGGACCGAGACGACCACGTCCGGCGGGTCATTCGCGAGCAGATCCTTCAGCGAAACCAGCGGCCCGTCGATACCGATACTGCGGTAATAGGCGAGATCGTCGTTGCCGCGCCCCGTGCTCTGCACCGCGTAGACGACTTCGCACTGCGCGCCAACCAGCGAGATCAGCTTGCGCGTGGCCGTTTCGTAGCGCGTGCGCTGTGTGTCACTCCAGCTCGGCGCGCGGCGCAGCACGAAAGCCACGCGCTTCACCTCGGGCTGCGCACATTCGGCGCGCGCCATGATCTGTGCGCTGCGACGCTCGAAGTCGAGCACCGCGAGATCGGGCGCGCGCTGCGTATTCGCATTGCCGGAGAGAAATTGAACCGAACGGTCGTCGCGCACGAACACCGATCTGAACTGCCCTAGCAGGCCCGACATATGCGCAAGCAGCGGCTGCGCGGGCATGGAAGGCCCGATGCTTTGCGGCAGATAAACCGTGGGCTTGCCCACGAGGCGCGCAGCGCGCATTTGCAGTAGGTGGCCGGCTTCGAGCTTTAGCGCTTCGGCGCAATTTCGTGCGCGCAGATAACCGCCGCCAACGCCCGCGATCACGTGCGCCGAATCGAGCAAACGCAGCAATTCGCTGGCGCGTGCGTTCAGGCGCATCGGCAAGAACAGGCTTGCCGCGCCGGCGAGGCGCGTAAGGCCGCCGTCGGCGAGCACGGGCGCCGCGTGCACGTCATCATATTGAGGGAACGACGCGGGATCGGCCGCCACGATCGAAACGTGCGTGTCATCGCCGAACGCCTGCTTGAGCAAGCCCACCGAAAGATCAACCAGCAGCCCGTCACCTGAATTGCGCGAGCTATATGCGTGAATAAGCGCGACGCGGGTAGTTGCGGCCATCAGACAGTTTCCTTGAGCACGCGCTGATAGAGAGCGACAGTCTTGTCGACCATCGCGGAAATGGAGAAACGCTCGACTGCACGCTGGCAGTTCTGGCGCATGCGCGCACGCATCGCCGGATCGGCGGCGAGCGTGGCCAGCGCCTCGACGAACAGCGTAACGTCGTCTTCGTTGGACACGACGAAGCCGATCTGCTCGGCGTCCACGAGCTCACCTGCACCCGAAACACGCGTGGTCACGACGGGAATTTGAGCGGCCATCGCTTCGAGCAAAACGTAGGGAAAGCCTTCGTAACGACTCGGCAGTGCGAAAAGATCGAAGGCAGAAAAGTAGCGGCGCGCGTGAGACACGCGGCCCAGCACACGCACGTTCGACGGCACCGGCTGGCCATCGAGTGCAGCCGCCTGCACGAAGTCACCCGGACCGATTACTGCAAAAATGACATTGTCGACGCGCCGTTCCTCGAGTGCGCGCGCAATCCGCGCGAGCCGGTCCACACCCTTCTGGAAATCGAGCCGCCCGACGAAGCCCACGACCACCGGGTCGTGCGGCAGGCCCAGCGCCTCGCGTGCGTCGCGCGCGGGCAGTGCATCCGATTTCGGCACGCCGTTGAAAATGGTCTCGACACGCGCGCCGGGAATGCGCAGCGTCTCGCTCAAATGCTTCGCTTCGTCGAGCGACACCGCAATGATGCGATCGCTGCGCATGCGACCGAGCATGCTTTCGATCAGACCGTAAAAGCGACGCTGGCCGGCCGGTAGATACGGATTGAGCGTATAGACAGCGTGCGGCGTATAGACCTGTTTCCACGGCCCGAAGCACAAGCGCGCGAGTGCGCCCGCCTTCGAGCTGTGGCTGTGTACGATGTCGGGCTGCAACCGGTTCAGGCATCGGAACAGCTGCGCGAATGCCACCGTATCCGACTTGCCCACCGAGCGCCGCATCGGCAGGCGGTGCACGGAATCGCATTGCGCCAGCACTGCATCGCCGAGCAGCACCTCATCGAAACGATCGCCTTGCGGCGCGATCAGATGAATCTCGATGCCGCCGCGCTCCCGCAGGCCCCGCACCATATCGGCGATATGAACCGCGACGCCCCCGCCCGCCGCCTCGACCACGAGTGCCACGCGCAAGTACCCTACGGCCGCTTCGGTAGCCCGCGCTTCACGGCGCGGCCGGATATCCTCGGGGCGCCCTGCGCGCGCGGCTTGGGGGCGCGCTTCTTCCGTGACATCGACGCTATGCGTGCTCATCAGGCTCTCCGTGCGCGACGCCCTATCCAGCGCCGCATGCGCGAACGCAGCGTCGTGGTCTCGGGTGTGCCATAGGTGTATTGGACGTAGCGATACGCGCCGTATTTGCGGCCATATGCCTGACGGCCGGAATTCGGATCGATGCCGTTGAGCAGCGCGCCGGCGACCGGCACGCCTACCTGCGCGAAGCGCTTGACGCACTCGACCAGTTCCGCACCACGCGTGCGCACGGCGCGCGCGACCAGCATGACGGTGCCGCAATACGGCGCGATCATGGCCGCGTCGGTCACAGCGAGCACCGGCGGCGAGTCGACGATCACGCAGTCGTACTTCGCAGCGCAAGCTTCCAGCACTTCTTGCAGACGCCTATGCGCGAGAAGTTCCGCAGCGTTCGGCGGCAGCGTACCGGTGCTGATGAAGTCGAGGTTCGGCAACAGTTCACGCTGCACGGCTTCGTCGAGCGCAATCGCACCGGTGACGACATCGCTGAGCCCGCGCTCACGCTTCACGCCGAAATGCTGGTGCAGATAGCCACGGCGCAAGTCCGCGTCAATCACGAGCACGCGCTTGCCGCTTTTTGCGAGCAGTACGCCAAAGTTCGCCGAAACGAAAGACTTGCCGACGCCCGGCGTCGGGCCGCAAATCAGCACGATGTTGTTGCGCGCATTGAGCATCGCGAATTCGAGTGCGGTGCGCAGGCTGCGCAGGCTTTCCACAGCCGGCTCGTCGGGATGCGCATCGGCAAGCAGCTTGCGGACCACGAGTCCGGGCGCGTGATCGTGACCGATCTGCGGCTGAAGCTTCGATTCGGGAATCGTGGCGTACACGCTCAATCCCGTTTGCGCCTCGATTTCCGCGGCTTCCGCCACACCGGCGAAGAGGAAGTTGTGCACGAATGCGAAGCCGATGCCGAGCAGCAACCCGAGCAATGCGCCCACTGCGATGGTGACAGGACGATTCGGAAATGCCACGTCTTCCGGCACCACCGGCGAGTCCACCACGCGCACGGTACCCGTCTTGCCCGCCTTGATCAGTTCAAGCTGCTGCACATTATTCAGGAGCGCTGTGTAAAGATCGGTATTGATCTTTACGTCAAGCATCAGTCGCATCGCGTCCTGCTGCGTATTCGGCATGCGCTTGACCTGCGCATCGAACGCGCTCTGCTGCGCCTTGAGCGTGGCGATTTGAGCGTCCAGCGCGACCACATCCGGATAGGTATCGGTAAAGCGCGATGCGAGCTGGTCGCGCTTCTGCTTGAGCTCAAGCATGCGCGTCGTGGCATCGGCCATTTGCTGAAGCACGACTTTCGCTTCCTCGCTCAGATCGATCGAGCCTTCCTTTTCGCGCAGCCGCGTGTAGCGGGCCTCAGCGGTCTCAAGCCGTTGCTTGAGAATCGGAACCTGCGTGTTCAGGAACTCGAGCGATTGCGCAGCTTCGGCGGATTTGCGGTCGAGGTTCTGCTTGACGTAGTAGTGCCCCACCGCCTTGAGCTGGTCACGCACGAAGACCGGATCGGTGCCTTTGAGCGTCGCGATCAGCACACCCGACGACTTGATCTTTTCTTCGATGTCGAGCGCGTCCTGCATCGTGTTGATCGTCTCGAGCCGGGATTTGCGCACGACCTTGAACTTGACGCCGGGATCCGCGTTGATCGACTTCACGAGCAGTGTGATCGGACCATACGACGTCGAGAACGCTTCGAGTTCGCCCACGCGCCCCGTCACCGGTGTATCGAGATCCCAACCGGAGAGCCGGTAGCGCCCGCCTGGCAGTGCGGTGAGCGAGAAGCTGTCGTCGAGCACGCGACGCGGTACGTCGAAGCGCGCGATATCCGCGCTTTCCGTGCCCCACGCCCAGCCGCCGACGCCCAGAATGCCCGCGGTACCGATAGTGTCGTTGAAGCGTGAGATGAAGTCGCCAATCAGCGGAAAGCGCGACGGACGCACGATGATGTAGCTGTGCAGTTCGTCGACCACGCTGGTCACGACGAGACGCGAGGCCATGATCTGCTGCTCGGCAGAGGTGGGCGAGTTGTAGTCGAAGAGCGATGAGACATTGCCCAGCAGGCTTTGCGCAGCGGCCATACCGGTGCCGTCTTCCACCTGCACGGAAATGTCGGCCTGATAGCGCGGCGGAAAGAGAAACGCGAACGCGGTCGCGAGCAGCACGCACGACAAAAAGATCTTGACGATGGTCCAGCGATATTCGACGAGCACATCGAGAACCCCGATCAGGTCCAGTTCATCGTTATCGGGTGCCTCGTTCTTGGGAATTGGCAACGTGTTCATTTCTATTTCACTTGAGTTCTTTCACGATTTGCGGATCACGAACAGTGGCAGATGACGGACAAGTCTTACGCCCCCGATGCCACGCGCGCGCGAGTTGCCATACGCGCCACCCATCCCGACACGCCCACCTCGATCAGTCGAAGACTGGATTCGAACGCGGCCCGATCCTGCCGATAAGGGTCCGGCACATCGAATCCCGAAGACATTCGCAACCCGGGCCGCTCGAAGTCGCCAAGCCGATAGACACGGCCGCGCATCGACGGATAGCGTTCTTCGACGAATTCGCGCTGTGCGCGATCCATCACGATGACAAGATCCGCCTGCACGCCCATCCAGCTTTCGAACTGGCGCGCCCTGTGCGACCGGATGTCTAGCCCCCGCTGCTGCATCAACTCGGTGGCCAGCGGATCGGGTGCGCTTCCGATCACCGCAGTGATGCCCGCCGACTCCACCGTCATACCGCGTGAAGCGTGCGCGAAGAGCGCCGCAGCCATCGGACTGCGGCAGATGTTGCCGGCACAGACGACAAGAACGCGTTTGATCATTTGGTCACCACCGCCGCGTACAGCCCCGCGTCGATTGCCGGCAGCAGCAGGCTCAGTACGCGATTCACGCGCACGAGTTCGTTGCCATCGACGTACACCACGTCATTGGGCTCAAGCGGAAACTTCGAGGCGAGAATCATCGACACGGGAGAATGCGCATCGAGATGAAAAACGTCTGGATGTCCGCTCTGCGCGTTACGCACGACGTAGAGCTGCTGCGGATCGGCAGTCGAGACGTTGAAGCTGCCTGCTTGCGCGAGCGCGTCTGCCAGGGTAAGCCGGCCATCGGTCTTGGGAATGGCCGCCACCGGCTTGTTCACTTCGCCCATCACGTAAACGCTGCTTTCGTCCCGCGACGGCACCCGCAACACGTCGCCCCGCGCGAGCATGATCTTCACGGGATTCTGGCCGTTCGCCAGCATCGTCGTCAGGTCCACAGAATAGACGCGCTTGCCGCGAATGATCTGCAAACGACCCTTGTTTGCCGAAGCAGTGAAGCCGCCCGCACGACCAATGGCGTCGGTCAACGTCATCGGCACGTCGTTGATCTGGAGCGACCCTGGTGAGTGCACCTCTCCGTCTACGAAAATCTGCTTGGCGCGGAATGATTCGACGCGCACGGTCACCTGAGGGCTCTTGAACGAGCGCGACAATGCTTGAGCGACTCGCGCCTGAATAGCCGAAGTCGTCAGGCCCGCGACCTGCACGCGGCCAACATACGGGAACTGGATGTAGCCATCTTCGTCCACTACGATGCCTTGCGGCGCGTCGGCGGCACGCGGTGTCGCGGTCGGCAGCGAACCCTGCGCCTGCGCAAGTTCAGGATGATCCCAGACCGTGATCTGGAGCACGTCGGCAGGACCGACGGTGTAGACCGAAGGCGCCACCATCAATTCATGCTCGTTCGCTTCCAGCTTCGAATCCTGGGCGGCGTTCTGCTCCGCAATCACCGCCGCATTGATTTCAATGACCGTCGCCCGCGGGCTTGCGGCTTCCGGGGACTCCGAACGTGGCTCTGTCTGCTCACGAATATCACGCTGCATCTGCATGCCAGGCGCGAACATACATCCCCCAAGCATCGAGGCGATCAGAAGCGGCCCAACGGCTTTCGACGCTAGCAAGACGCCCGCTTCCCCCCCGAGTTTCCGATTCGCGCTCGTACGACCGAACCCATTCGACTTCTTGTGAAACATTCCTGACAACCCTATATTTTTTGCGCAACGAACGCCCATTTACGGACGCGTTGGCAGTGCGCTCAGGTTAAGGTGAGATGATCCGCGGAACGCTATCGCGATGCGGCTTCATCGCGACAGAAAAGCGGATTCAAGATGGATGTCACAATATTTCTCAAACCACGCGAATCCGCTTTATCTAAGGACATTCGCATGCATTCGTTCACTCCCGTTGTGCACTCGCATTCATGACGTCGCACCTCGTATTCATTCACTCCCAATTGGGTCGGTTGCGCAGCGAATGGAGCAATTTCTCGACGGATAACGGCGATGTCGCAGCGGTGCTGAACGCATGCGCGACACCGCTCCAATTACAGATCCGAAAAGCTCAGTACGCGTGCTTGCTCACGAAGCCGTGCACGATCGTTCGCAACACGATCTGTATGTCGAGCGCGAACGAGCGGTTGTTGAGGTAATAAAGGTCATATTCCACGCGGGACGCCATCTTCTCCAGTTGATCGGTTTCGCCGCGAAAACCGTTCACTTGCGCCCAGCCCGTAATACCAGGCTTGACGCGGTAGCGCTGAATGTAGTCATCGATCTGCGGTGCGTAGAACGCGTCGTGTTCGAGTGCGTGCGGACGCGGCCCCACGACGGACATCTCTCCACGCAGCACGTTGATGAATTGCGGCAATTCATCGAGGCTCGTACGACGCAGGAAGCGGCCAACGGGCGTAATACGCGAATCGTTTTTTGTGGCCTGCTTGACCACACCATGATGTGTGTCGTGTAGATACATCGAGCGAAATTTGTATATCGAGAACTTGCGGCCATTCAGACCTTTGCGCTGCTGGCGAAAAAACACCGGTCCCGGAGAAGTGAGCTTGATCGCTGCGGCGATCGCAATCAACAACGGGGAGAGCGATAGCAACGCAAGCGCCGAAAACAACCGGTCAAACAACTCCTTGTCGATAAGTGCGTCGGGAGAATAGCGGCGCGCGGACAGGCTGATTGAAGGCACACCGCTCATTTCAAGCGGTCCGCCTATATCGCGCAAACCTAGCTCCTGCACGTCGGGCAGGTAGCGAACGCGCACCGGCGCGCATCGCAGCGCTTCGATGCTGCGCATCGCAAATTTCTGCGCGGTGACGGGCAAGGCGATCCACACCTCGTCGATCAACCCGGCTTCCACGCCCGGGAACAGTGAAGCGAGCTTTCGTTCGTCCGCCGCCCATGAGGCGGCGTCGCCATCGAGTGCATCGAGCGTCACGATGTCAGAAATCGCATATCCGCTGCGGTTGTGCACCTGAACTTTGTGCACTATGTCTTCGAAGTGACGGCCCTGGCCTGCGATCGTTACGCGCGTTTGATCGAGACCGAAGAAGCGCAAGCGCCGCAGGATACCGTACGTCAGCGCACGCGCCAGAATGAGCAACGCGGCCGTCGCGGCAAACCAAAGGAAGAGCCATTCCCTGGACACCGTGTCGACGCTGTCGACGGCCAGCAATACCAACGCGCCGCACGCTTGAATGAAGCACCATGCCATGAGCACACGCACGTACAAGCCACCCAATGGACGTGAACGCCACGAGCGATAAACGCCTGAGGCGGGAAACACAGCCAATGAACCGGCAACGATCGCCGCGCAATATAGAACGTAGATGGCGATCGAAGCGTCGGTGTCGCGCAAGACAGCATGCGCCGCAGTGAGTGCTCCGGCGACGATCACAATAACGTCGCACACTCTCGCGAGAATCTGCTTCACCTTCCCCCCCAATTTCCGTTGATTGTTGCGACTACGTGCATGACAGAATGCGACACGGACAAAAGCATCACCTTCATCGCAGACCTATTCGAATTGGAGCGAATGCCGCTGCAAGCTCGCCCTGTTGCGTCGCATATTGGACCTCGGTTTAACGGAGTCTGGACGCCAGCCCTCTCGGATATCTTGTTGCCACAGGCAGTCGACTCGCGAGACCAGCAGAAGAATGGCTACTATTGCAGTCCAATAGACTACCCAGAGACGCAAAACCAGCTCCGCAAAGTGGAGAGACAGGATCAGCGCAAAATCGTACAAGCCAAATGCCGAAAATATCGCAAGGGTAAGGGTGACCGCGAACGTGATAGAGGCCGCGTCCGGGGTGCCTTCGAGAAGGCCACCGAAGTGCAAGCAGGGCGCCAGCGACGACCGAAATCCCATCGACGATTCTCGCTATGATTTCTTGTAGATCACGCATTTCCCCACTCCTTATGTGATGGACTCGTTCGATGTTTCCGCCCACCTCGACTATAAGGCTCGAGGCATGAATGACTTGCCTTGTCGGACTCTTGAAGCACAACGGCTTCCGCTCCTCGCGTACTCCGCAACGTTAACTGCCCTGCAGCGAAGAGTCCGGTGAGCGGCATCCACCGCAAACGTCGGCCAGTTCGGCCAAGTGCGTATCGATCCTGGTTCGCTTTTTTAGAACGAAGGACGCGTTGACTTGCGTCTTTGTGAGTGTTTCTGGCTAACACGAATTGGTCTGAATTCGCTTATCCAACGAATGCACGACCCGGTTACAACTTTCACTAACCTTCAATTCGCGATCTCCGAGGATTTCGCCTCGTGGCATCGCCGGGGGAGCAAATCTGCATTCGCATTTTCGGCCCTCAGATCGTGACAGCAACGTCCTCACTCGGGCCCAACTATCCACGCCTGAATCACGATACTTATTGTCCGGCTTCGGCGTCTCTAACAAAGTCAGTAGTTCGCGGTTGTCAGCGCGCCGAAGTTTGCGCAGCCGCGCGGATCGGAATGCCTCTTAGTCGGTCGACGCTACGGTTTCGTTGCAACTCGCTACCTGGCAATCCTCTGTAGCTGCAATGAATCATATCGTCTTTATCAGCCAACACAACGACCTTGTCTGAACACGCCAATGAATTGACTGTCTAGTGCGGATCTGAATTGATGTATGTGGCGTAATTGAGAATGTTCGGCGCGAGGTATAGATCATGGAACACCCATTTTCTTACTCTCTGAATTTTTCGCTTCCGATGAAAGAGTTTTACAAAAAAAGGCGCCTGTGTGCCTGGGTACATTCTGGAGACCGCTGTATCTAGAACCGATGGTTCATGCCAACGGTAGCTAGACAGAGGCGCCTGTATGCTTGGCGACTATATCATTAGCAATACTGCTATCAAGTCGCCAAAACGTTCTTCAGTTCCGCCATTATCCGAATGGGGCAGATCTCTTTTGGTGACTTCTACCATAGTTCGTCTTGCAGGTTTGAGCCGCACAGCCATAGTCGGTAGTGTCGATCAATCCTTTCGAGGAGACGGATCGGTTGGAATTAAATTGGTCGAAAACAGACAAAAGTGCGACCGATATCGCCATGGCCGTATTCCAATAATATTCGCTGAGTACGATGCTCGTGCCGTCAGGCAGAAGGACTGACCGGTCATAAAAATCTTTAAGACAACGGGATGACGATGGGACCCTTTCGCCAGAGTGGCGGTTCGAAGTACATCGGTGGGGAGCCAAGGCAAATCGGTCTGATTTTGTGCGATCGATTTCCACTGGCGGATACAGCTATCGTTGTAGAAGCTTTTCATGCTATGAACGCGAGCATGGACAGACACGGAGCGCCCGCTGTCCGGTACAACGTGCGGCTCCTGTCAGCGGCGGGTGGCAGGATAACCAGCACGTCCTCGGTCTGCGTTTGGACGGATAGTATTGAAAGTTGTGATACTGCCGAATCATTTCGAGCGATCATTTTTTGCGGTGGACGTGGAATACACGATTCACTGCGCAGCGAGCGATTTGTTGACTGGCTGCATCGCGTGCAGGAGAGCTGCAAGTTGTTTCTCACGATAGGCGAAAGCAGTGTTGTGCTCACGCATCTGGCAAGCCTGAAACACGGTATCCCGCCTGTAAGGCCGGGGGATCCCTCTTATCCGAAGGCTCAACCTCTGGCGACCTCCGCAGAGAGTGCGATCTCAGCGGCGGTCGCCGTCATAGAACTCGACCACAACGATATGATTGCCGCGCAAATCGCGAGGTCTATCGACCCCGAGTTCGGCTCAGGTTTGAGGGAGGATATTCGTCGCGGCGGTGCCTTGACACTTAGCCAACCAATTCAGGATGCGGCGCGCTGGATTTGTGCAAACGCTGATCGGGAAATCTCACTGGACGAGGTGGCGAAAATTGCTGCGATGAGCGGTCGGAATTTCTTGAGACGGTTTAGACTTGAGGTAGGAATGAAGCCTTCCGTGTATCTTTTGAAGGTACGTCTCGACATGGCGTGCCGGCTTCTGGCACAAACACGGCTACCAGTTGACAAGATTGCGCGGCGTTGCGGGATAAATGGAGGAGGCAGACTTTCCAAGCTATTTCGCAAGCAACTACACCTCACGCCGACGGAGTATCGCGCGCGCCATTCGGACATCGAAGATGATAGAGAGCGTTCGGATGGGGCTAACCGCCTCTCGATCGCAACCTTTCTCGTGAGCGCGAATTCCGATAAATTCCCCGGCGTCGGTGATGCCGCAGGCGAATGATAAGTTTGACGACGGTCAACGATCAGCTTGGGCAAGGCGATGCCCGAAGTAGCCACCCGCGGGCGCGATTCTCAGGAACATACCGGCATAGGGAATTACCGGAGATTCGTTGCCTCAACCGCCGCGGGTCCGCGCGGCAATTAACGCCGAAACGGCGAGGACGTTGGCAATGAAGCCGATGCAAGTAGGGCAACGTGCAGTTACTCTACGGGCATCCACGTGCACAAAACAGGCCGAGGGGTGCATCTTAGCGAGGGTATATTGAGCGATCGCGATGTGAATCTCAGCGCCAAGCTAGCTGATTTCTCTGCTTTCGCGGTATCCGGTTGGCGTTAGCGAAAAATGTCTTCGGAAGTGCTTTGAAAGAGCGCCGCCCCCACTGAATCCGCAGCGGCGTGCAATTTTTTCTACGGGCAAGTCTGTTTCGACCAAGAGTTGGCAGCATAGCTCCAGTCTCGAGTACATGAGGTACACCGAGGGTGTTACTCCGATTTCGCTCTTGAACCGACGTAGAAAGTTGCGTTCACTCATCGCCGCAATATGCGCGGCATCTGCAATTGAGACCGATTTGCTGCCATTGTTCTCCATCCATTGTGCCGACGCGAGTATGCGTTCGCTTGCGTTCTCAGATGCGCGCTCACGAACCGCAGACATCAAACCAGCCTCCTTGCGACCATGCACTCCGATATCAGCAATTGATCGCGGGCTACTCGCACCGAGGCCATCCTGGATAAGCTTTAGCGCGCGCTCAATTGGCCCACTGAACGGTTCGATGGAGGCGTGATCGAGCCTTCGCGTCATTCCGTCGTCGGGTCTGCTGCCGGCAGACCATTGATTCGGACGCGCAGCGATTCCCGCTATTGTCAGCAATACCTTCGATTCCGCCATGGGAATCAAGTTTTCCGCACAACTGCCGACAAAACGGATGCGCTCCAGCAGCGCTTCATTGCCGGACAGCGCGCTGTTCCCGGAGCCAGCAATGAACAAGGCATAAATTGGCTCAATTTCGTGGACATGCGTGAGAGGCGCGGTCCATATGGATACCGCTGAGGAACTCTCCAGTCGTCCACCGCCCAGGGACGTCAGATGAACGTCGTAGTACGGCGCCGTTCCGCAAACACCACCGGAAACGGAAGTTCGATTGGCTGCATCGAATACCTCAAGGAGAGTCGCGACCTCGGGCAAGCAAAATCCAGAAGATAGGAGAAATATAATCTTTCTTCTTCGGTCCGGAACTTCAACTTCACCTGAAGGGCCACCACGAGCAATACTGTGACTAAGGAAGTTCATCATCGCACACCCCGATATTGGACTTTTTTTCGGCTTTCATTGGACCGAATTCGTAGAAGTTACTATCGTACCTAACTTACAGTCATTTTCCACCGCCGATGGCGAAATAGATGCAAATCTTGTCGGGCTAGAGCTAGTTGAAAATAAAACACAACGCATCACAACCTGGAAACCCGCCTTAAATACAATGCGTTATAGGTCATCTAAGGATGAGTTGGAAACTTTCACGACATTACCGCGGAATATCGAACTGATATTCATATATTCTATTTACATCTTCTCATGTGGGAGTTCTTTGGCAATACCACGTTACCCTCCGAGATCAACCGCTCCACTTTATGCATATCGGGTATTTTTTGATTCAAGGTATACTTACCTCGCTGCCCCAAGCTGCGGTCGAACAGGGCGATCAATTACTAAAGTGACGGTCATGGACGTCAGGAAATAGTCTGACTGATAATAGCCGACGACGTAAGCGAGTTCAGCGCATGTCTTCTGCGCTGGTTCATAGGTACTCTAGGAGAGCCTCACTTGAATACACACCTATGCTGAATGCATGGTCGCAGACAACCGATTGAACGGGCTAGCTATGTTTTCTTCCCACCAGCGCCCCGATCACGCTTCCGAAATTCGGACGGCGTAAGTGAAAATCGGCGTCGGAAGATCTTCGCGAGACGATCTCCGTTCGTCCAACCACATCTTTTTGCGATGTTGTCGATTGACAGATCGGTCTCGGCGAGCATGCGCGAAGTCAAATCCAGGCGCGCCTGCAGCAAGTACTCGGAGGGCGTGACACCCATCTCCTGCTTGAAGCATCGAAGGAAGTTGCGTTCACTCATAGCCGACACGTTCACAGCATCGCTTACAGATATCGGCCGGTCGCAGTTTTCTTTGAGCCAGCGCGCAGAGGCTCGAACCTTCTCAATCGCCGTGTCAGCTCGTGCATCGGCAACTAGAGGGGTAAGCGCCGCAAAGCCATTCGCTGAAAGCCTGCGTGAGACATCTCTTACTGCATCCGGGCCGAGATCCCAGCCGACAAGCATCAGCGCCGTTTTTGTTGGCTCGTATCGATTTCCACGGCTAGTCGGACCTTTTGCGTGAGGCGAATCAGTAGTGGATGGCAGCTGCGGACTGTGGTACGAGTCAGCACGAAGCCGCAGCGCGTCAATCAGCGCCGCCGCTTTTCCAATGCCAAAGACGATCTTTGTTGACGGAGCGACCATGCGAAGCCATTGGCAGACGCGGTCGTCGTGCATTACTTCGATCAGGTCTCTGCCATCCGCGATGAATAGTGCATCAAAGCTTGGGCTTGTCGCCGCATCGCATTCTTGTGTCCAGACGTTGACCGAGGACGAGCACTCGACGTCTCCACCGTGTGCCGAAAAAAATTGAACTTGGTACTGCAATCCGCCGTCGCTCTGTCGCTCCGCGATCTCATTGGCCAAGTGAAAAATCTCCGGGACCACCCCGATCGAGAGCAGTGAGAATCCCTTGTAGAGCAACACGCCGATTCTTCTCGTCGGGCCTGATCGCTCCCATCCGCCGCCAGAAACGACATTTCCCCTCTCAGCAGCCCCGGCACCGACGTCGCCCATCTTCACCCCTCTACTATTATCAAGTCTTTGATATTGATATCGCTTGTGACGCTGAATCGACTTCTTATCGTTGCGACGCATCATACATGAGCAACTAAATTGGCTAGATCATTGACCGATTCGACCAATATATTGGCGGTTTAAAGCACATGCCGCTGAACAGATTCCGTCTCACTGGTATTCCGGTTTCCCATGGATCCGTGGTGTTCCATTGCGTGTCGGAGAAATGTAGATACTTTTGGCGGAATCGGATAACGTTATGTCCGTTTTGAATCAGGTAACTCGTCACCATTCGTGACATAGTCAGGGCGACACTGGCGAAGTTAAGATCGCCAAAAGCATCAGGAACACACAGAGAAAAGAATGTCCTTTCGCATCGGGAATACCGCGCTACGTGAAGTTAAAGTATTCGAACCGCATATCGAAGCTCGATCAACGGGCGCATTTTTTAGGAGCTTTGATCCGGATTGGTTCAACGAGAACGTCTCCCGCGGCTATCTGTTCACTCATGATGAGCAAGCGGTTTGTCCTCACAATGCGTTGGTTGGGCTGACGTATCAAGTTCAGAGCCCACGCGGAATAGTTCTGAGGGCGCTGTCCGGAGAAATATACGCAGTAGCTCTCGATCTACGTCGTATGTCGATCACTTTTGGGCGATGGGCAGGTGTGCCCCTGTCCGCATCGAGCTGTCGCCAGCTCTGGATTCCGCCTGGCTTCGCGCACGGGTTCATCGTTCGATCAGACGTCGCAGAAGTCCTTTCGAAGGCCTCTTCGCCGCGAATGGTCGATTCTGAACGCACTATTTGCTGGGACGATGCAGATCTCAACATCGACTGGGGAACCACGCTGCCAATCACCGAACGCAGGCAGCGCGGCTGCGTAGACTTCAATGGCGCCGAATACTTTTAGGCAGATGCCCCCCGGTGGATAACGCGAAGCTTGACAATCTCACTGACTACTGGAATTGAGAACCTCCCGAACTGGAGATCGTCACATTCCTAATTCGACAGACCCTTTCATCGCCAAATGGTAAGCAGATTTTGCATCTTGCGACACCCTTGATGTCTTTTCTACTTATCCGATATTCAATCATCTCGCTGACTGTTGATCGATGAGGTAGTTTTTGGATCGCTCTTAAGCAAAACGAGAGTTGGAATATCCAACCCCGCTATTTTTTTATCGATTCCAGGTATCTTGTTTCTGGCCAACCAACGTTCGCCGACAAAAGTTTGTCAATTTCTGCACCGGATAAGATCTGATTCGTGCTTATAGCAGCGCACGCCTACAATCCAGACATGAAATAGCTGAAGGACCATCAAGAAAACACCGCCCTAATTTTCAAGAACACACACCGTCTACACAGCATCCAATGTTTACGCACTCGTCTATGCCTGCACGCTCCACGGGATTTGGTCACCCAGCTAACGATCTTGTCGCGGCGATCGATCAAGATTCGCGGGAGAGCGTGGACGCGAACTCGAAAGGTATGTGCGATACGCAGTTTGATAGATTCAGCGCAGTGGATCGCTCTTGCACAGCCCTCTTCGAGCGCTGGTGTGAAGAGCGCAATGTGATTCCACTTGCATATCTGATGCACGTTTGGCCGCTCCCCCAGCCAACAGACCTGCTAATTCGACGACTTGGTGGCTCAATGGCTGAACTGCTACGGGGCCATGCAACCGTCCTGGACGCCGAGGACCAAGCGCTGATCAACATGACGCTCTTATTGGTTCAGACAGCGCTTGATGCTTAACGGCTGTCATGGGAAGCCTCACGTACTTTCTGCATGGACTTTGTCTAAGCGAGCGGCAGAATGAGGCATCGGCTCGTTTCTAGCGTATCAATCCGCGGGAACGTTTGTCTTACACAGGATCGGAAGTACGCCATGGAATCTTCGCGCAAAGATTCGGTGTTCTGCTTCAGGATTATTGATAGCGAATCTCGTGATTTACTTTACGTGGTTCATTTTGTAAGAGATCTATATGTTTTGCTCTCACTCGTCGATGCTGGAGAGATGGTAGCCACCTTCGAGATACCCAGGGCAAAACTCGCAAGAAGCCGTCGAACCTCCAGCGAAGTGCTTGTGAGGACAGCAATTGGACAGGGACTGCGAGATGGAACACTTACATTCTCAGAGAATTCATGGGTGGAATTAGACTTCGAGTCTCCGATGTGGAACGGAGATTTTCTTGTTGGCTACTTTCAATAGAAATTCTTCGGTTTAATATTTTGATCAACGAAAAACCACTGGCGGTCCGATTATTTATTGCGTATGATCACGCCTCGACCGCATATAAATGCGCAAACGTTTTCTGCATTTACGAAACTTCACCAACGCAACGGTTTATAGCCGATCTTCTCACGATTTATGACGCTTTCTGCGGTAACACCAGATTTGGTTCCAATCCGGCTCGACGCAAGCCGATTCGACTATTGAGAAAACGAGGTAACTGATGGAGTGCGAAAGCGGCAGTGAACGAAATCGTGGCGATGAGTTCCACACTTTTCCGGATCTGGACGAGGGGCGGAAGATTGGAGTATACCTCTGCGCCGGATTTTCGCTTTCTGAACTTGCCTCCGTGCTAGAGCTATTTGAGTCGGCCAACACACAAGCACGGTTGGAGCATACTGTGCGCGAGCGCACATGTTACGAGATTTCCCTATTGTCTCTTGCGGGTGGACGCGTCAGCAGCTCATCGTCGGTATTCGTCTGGACTGAAAGTGTTGAGGATTCGCGCTATGCAGACGGATTTGACACGCTATTTGTTGCCAGTGGCGCTGGGATGCGCGACGCGCGACGCGAGGACCGCCTGATACGATGGCTTCGCCAGGAGGGCCCGCGCTGCAGAGCCGTGGTTCCCATCGGCGAAGGCGGAACGCTCATTGAGGCTGCAGGAATCGCGCATGCAGCCACCGCGCTGGCTGCCGAGGAGGCCGAAGATGCACGCCGGCACGAACATGCAGCGAGCGACTTTTCGGGCACCACGACCGGTCCGCTGCAAGAAGTGCTCGCGCTAATCGAACAGGATCTCGGTATCAGTTTTGCGCGTATGGCTGCGGCTAACGTCATGCCAAGCCCCCAGCGAGCCCGTATTGGTATTATTGCGGGACTCCGCAAAACCACTACTGGCCATGTGAGTGAGCGCATCCAGGCGGCGGCAGTCTGGCTCGAGGCGAACGGCGTTCGTGCGGTAGCTATCGACGATGCAGCGAAGATTGCTGCTATGAGTGAACGAAATTTTCTGCGACGCTTCAAGGTCGAAATCGGCGTCACGCCCTCCGATTATCTGCTCTATGTTCGCATCGACATGAGCTGCCGCCTGCTGATCGAAACCGATCTACCTGTTGACAAAGTAGCGCGGCGGAGCGGGCTCGGCAGCGGCAGCCAGCTTGCGAAACTGTTTCGCAAACACCTCGAGACCACACCAACGGAATACCGCTCGAGACACCGTCGCGTGAAGGCCCGAAATCCATAGCCCGCGAGATGGTATCGAGCGGATCAACGTCGCTTCGTATTCGCAACAGCGGAATCCTCCGATTCGAGTGATGGCTACCGTCCGGGCCCGCATGCATGGACAGGATCGGGGCTGGGGTGCGAATCCTCGTCCGTCTCAGGCCTCGCCTCACATTCTCAGCGTCTTCCGGCATTTGCTGCGCACAGCGGAAACTACAAGGTGCCCCCAGACGCAGCGGCATCCGCAAGACTTGCCCGACGTTGAACTGCGAGGTTCGACCGAAAGATGATATTGCGCTTCTGACCGGTAAAATACTGCTTCGTCGGATTGAGATTTAGGTGACGATAACCAGCCTGCACACCGCGCTTTATCGTATCCTGCCAAATAGCAGCCAGCCGCGTGATCATCTGCCTCTATCGAGGTACCGACCAGTATTGGCGCCGCGACTCCCGTTCCAACGACGTGAACGCCCCCTGAAAGCGACATCCCACGCTCCGTTATGCGTTACGTCACCGCAGATGCTGCGTTTCCTGTCGGTTTGGGCGATTTCGCTGGAAAAAAGCTCGGACCTGTATGCATCTCTCCAGCATGGTTGACAAAGAACCTCGACCTGCGCTGAGGTATCAGCTGTGAGTTTTCCCGATGCGGGATCCGAGATGACGGTGTTCCTCGATGCGAAAGGTGGCGGAAATTACGCATACGTTGACGTACCGCCTTTCATGGATCGCGCATATCATATGCGTCGCGACTGGAAACAGCAGTTCGTGGACAATATCTTGAGACTCACATAGGAATACTTGTTAAATCCTTTCCATGTGACTTCCAATGAAATCAGCACGATGCTAACAACTCGGCACCACTGATCCCTCTCGCGTTATGCCAGAGCAGGGCATCGTATGTAGCTAGCCTGGTCTCCACGAACCGTAGGTCGCATTGGCTATCAACTTCCTCTATGAAAATTGCAATTCTCGAGCCGGACATTGGCGAACTCGACCGCACCCTTCAAATGCTTTCCGCTGCGGGATATCTTTGCTTTGGGGCGCGGACTGATGAGGGACTACGACGCTTGCTTGGCGATGTTTCAGTTGATCTGTTCCTATTGGACTGGAGTGCGCCAGACGGTCTGCGTTACGAGACGCTGCGATTTCTCGCCCGCGGCGATTTCGCGGGACCGATCATACTGTTCACTTCGGCTCAGACGGCGTCTAGCGTGATAAATTCCGGCCTGGAATGCGGGGCAGACGTTCATCTGAATAAGCCGCTTTCCGATCGGGAGTCCCTTGCGCCTCTGCAAGCCTTGAGTATGAGTTCATTCTACGCTCCACGGATGTCGCCTAGCCAAATCTTGTCGCCTCGAACAGCATTTCGACACATGCATTGACGAATGCGGATTCGTCGCATAGCGGGTGAGACTCGTCGCACGTAACGCTGCGAGATAAAGAATGTTACCGGAACCTTACGACCCTGGTAGCATTGATAAGGCGAACATGACGGTCGGAACCAGAGAATCAGCGTGACGCGATGGTTTGGGAGTTCGCGCGCCGCGGAGGTCGGATTGGCTGCAGGCGCTAACCTGCAATTGCGTTCAGGAAGGCGCGGGGGTGCGCGCAATAAGGCGGCCCATCCGCGTTGAGCAATCTGGACTGAAGCGGTCCGCGCAATCAAACCACGGTCGACAGGCCTTACACTTACATGATGCGCGTGCTGACGGCGAACGCCGGCGTGAAGCCGTTGGTGCTCAAAGTGTGGAGACAGTTGAGCGAGTCAACGCCGCTCAACGGCTTTTCGAGCGCCAGACTCGCGCCACACTTCATCCCGGAGTCGATCACGGAAATCGGCGTATGCGGGGCAACGCACAATACAACAGGCACAGCCGGCGCGTATCGCGCTAGAGCGGCGAGCGTTTCGTAGCGCACACCGTCGGGATCTGTCCAGTCGATGAGAAACAAATCAACTGAAACCTCATCGAGCATTCGCCGTACCCCTTCATCACTCCTTATGCCGAAACACAGATGCCCGGAGGCAGAGAGCGTTTCGAGAGTTCTGTCTAGTTTGGCGACATCGGATTCGAGGATTGCGATTTTCATAGGTCATTGGCACCTGCGGTTGCGACATACGACGGACTCTTTTCCTTTCCGCCCGACCCGCTTGACAATACCGGTTCCTGAAGAGATCAGGTAATTGAGCACTGTTGAGTCTACGCGAACTCGACTGCAAAAAGTGTCAGAAATTGCAAACCCTGGGAAATGTCCTGGGAACTTCGTAAAAACCCTAAATTTTCATCATTGCGTGCCGATAGCACATAGGTATAACCCACGTGGCAGTGGAAATCGCGGAAAATGCGCAGATTCGCTCTGACTGGAAGCATCCTCGCGCGTCCTTGCAAAAAGCTAACCGCGATTACATTTTTTGCACGTTCGGCAGACAATTCGAAACTACCCTTTCCACCAACAGCAATTACTCACCTCACCTTTGAAATCGAAGCGTCTCCTGCGTGATTCCGTTAGCGAATTCTCAGCGCAAGACGCAACAGATGCTCGAGCGATGTCAGCGAGCGCGCCACGCCTTCGCGAGGAACTCCGGGAACTGTCGATGTGCGCATGAGCGTGAGCCCAATCTCTCAATGCCGACTCTCACTATTCAGACTGCTCCAGTGCCTTGGCACTGCCGACACGCAATTTCGGAGCAGCGCTTTATCTTTGAAAGTCGTTTTTTTCGATAAGCCCGATGGCGAAAATTCAACTGCGCACGTTAGCAAAAAGGGCGTCCGATCAGACGTTTTGGCCCGCTGCTAACGGTAGGCCAGAGATTCAATCAATCGCGGCGAAGGGAGCAAAACACCGCGCGCGAACGCCGTGAGAGCCACAGCGCTGCAGCATGTCCACTTTGCCAAGCAACCTTCCGTTGCGCGTTGGTTGTGCCGATGCCGGTAGAGCGTCATACGGTTCGGTTTCGCAATCCGATTGGTAACAGCCCTTCGTCGACCACCCGAGATTGCATTGCCGTGCGCTGTTTGCGCAGCAGCTCGCTTCACAAAGCCTATGGCTTCTGGTCGAGCGATACGCTCTCACGTGGCAAGTAGCCTCCTTTCCATTGTGCATTGTGAGATTTCACATTACAGATCCAAGACCAGGCTGGCGCCTGCGATAGCGACAGCCGCGCCATGCTTTGTGCGGCCCGCGGGGAAAAGAGCCCTCAGGGCAAACGGTCACGAATGGCCAGCAGCAGATCGAGATGCCGGTCAACGAGCAGCGGAATGGCCGACTCGCCGCTGATCCATCGACCGATGGTGCGGCGGTCGTAGCCCGAATATCCCGCGAAAGTTGCCTGGGTCCAGCCGAGGCGGGCCAGCGCATATGAGAGGTCAGCAGGTTTCATGGCAATCTTGACAAAATGTCCCACGGAGGCGGGATACTGAGGGACATTTTGTCATGACCAGCGAAAACGTCAACCGTTAGCCAATGCTCTCCAGGGCGGCTGGGAGAGTCAACTGGGAAAAACGGGAAATGCTGGGAAAACTGGGAAAAGCATGCTATGATTCCTGGCATGCACCCGAAATCCTGATCCAGGCAAACAGGCTGAAGCCTGTTTTACAGGGCCACTTCGGTTTTCCTGACTACCCTCTGTCATGACCGCCGTGTCGGCCCCAGTGCCGCATGCTCGCGCCAGTCGGCGCCTTCCCCGAAATGCTGAACAGGAGTGAAAATGGAACTGGCCACTAAACGAAAGCCGGACTCCAAGGCAGCCCTGCGGGCACTTGTGAACGGCCAATACGCCGGCGATGCGAACGCCTTGATTGACAAGGTTGCAGCGGACCTGCTGGCGGGGGTACTGGCACGGCTCAAGGCAAAATCGGGAGCCGAAGCGAAAGCGGGGCTCGTTAGCATCGCGGCCCGCAGGGAGGTCGCGTCCCGGCTCGCCGATTGGCTCATAAAGGACAACGAACGCGCAGGCGCTGCTAGCGCGTCCCGTTTGCCAGTTGCAAGGTGGAGTCCTGAGGAAGTGATAGCACGTACCGGCATGTCGAAGAGCACGCTCTACCGGGGGGACCACACGCAGTTCTACAGCGTGGTTCCGATCGGAAAGAAGAACGGTCGCGCCTATCCTGCATGGCAGTTCGTGGGCGATGTTCCTTCGCATCTGCCAGCCGTGCTTCAGATCCTTCACGGCAATTCGCGGATACAGGTCAACACATTTTTCATGTCCGAACAGGATGCGCTGAACGAGCTTTCACCGGCCGAAGTTCTGGCCGGGATGCCGTTCGAGGACCGTGAGCACGTGGCGCCGGAGCAAACCCGTATGCTCTCGCTACCCGCGAAGCAGCGGTTGGCCAAAATCAGTGCACTGGCCAGGATGGAGGCTGCGGGTTCGGAATGACCAACGCGCCGATGAAGAACAACGAAGAAGAGAAATACCGGTTGCCACGTGAACTGGAGGGCCTCGTCCCGACGGCCGGACAGATCCTTAAAGCGCTCGGCGAGCAGGAATACACCTACGAAGCCGACAGGATCTTCGTGCGGGCGGTGGATGATCCTCGATACGTCGGGAGTGCATCCCCTTTCAGGGCGCACCGGTTTGGGCCGCCGATTGAACTGGTCGGAGACGACGGCAAGCTGCCCTTCACGTGGGTCTATCTCGGGATGGACAGCCTGGTCGCAGCGTGGGAAAGCCAGCTGGTACTGAACAATCGCGGCGCCGGGAACGGGTTTCACATCACCCGGAAAGCTGAAGCAGTCGGTGTCCTCGCCTCAATCCAGTTCCCGCGGCCACTTGTGCTGTGGAACCTCGGCGAGGACCACAGCAGCCGGCTCGGAATCCAGGACGCGATTTCCGAACGCGACCATGAAGCCTGTCAGTGGTTTGGACTACGCATGCGCGAGGCCATGCTTATGCTGCCGGAGGGCAAGCGACCGGACGGCTTCGTCTACCCTTCGCATCGGGTAAAGGGTTATCCGGCACTTGCCCTGGCAGACTGGGCGGCAGCGGAGTTATTCGCTGATGCGCGAATCACGATCGAGCAATTCGTGGATTCCGCAATCTATGCGCGCTTTCGTGGCGATCCAATGCGCACGCAGCCGCCCGAACTTGACGCGCGCTAGACCTCTGTTCACGTTCCAGAGATCAAGGCGCCCACCGTCTTCACGCCCACAGCGTCGAACAGTAGCCGGCCATGAGCTGCCGTTCGATTTCGCCGTGAAAATCGTCGACACGTTCCCTTTCCTTGCGCTGATCAGGAAACTGAGGTCGAACGATGTGGCTCGACGGCTCTGCGTAGGATGCGTGGTCACGATCGCGGCGCTGGAAGCTTATTTCTGGCTCGAGCCACGCGCCAGCGACGCACGCATCCTTAAAACCTTTCGCGACGGCTACGGCCGCATCCTCGCGATCGCCGAACGGAAATGGCTCGCCCATCCCGCGACACGCCTCGAGCTGACGCCGGCAGATTTCGCGCGCCACTGAGGCCACTGCCCCTGTCAGTCCGGCCGATACAGCAGAACGCGCGCGATGCCGGCCAGATTGACTGAATGGCCGGATGCATCATCCGTACCGCGTCTGCACAATCCCCCAAAGCCTCCAGACAGCGACGACGCCACCGATCACTTCGTCGGCGCTGGATCAGCTTTCGCCTATTGAGGAGGGGACGGGCTCCTGATTCTGTTCGATTAACGGCTCAGTCTCTGGCGACTCGCTACGACGTCACGCACACGCATGTTCGCGGCGCAGATGACGCGTGCGACTTGAGACGGGTCATCGTTGCGAGATCCGGGCCACGTGCGTAGGGCGGCTTGAGGACAGAACTGGACCTCCGGTGGTCCTGGAGACAAGGTGTGGGCGTAGCTGGGGAAGCAGGCGCTGGCGATCGAAAGTTTGCTGGACAACGTCGCGTCAAGCTGGCTGATTGACGCCGTCCCGTGAGTTCAGCCATTCAATGGCGTAGTTGACTCCTGTATCCGACTGCATAACGAAAAGCAGATCAGGACGCCACAAACAAGTCGAGGGATTTTGCCGCGCCCCGCCAGTCCCGACAGTAGGATCGGTCTGCCATCCCGGTCTGGAGCGTTGATCACCGCCCCCGAACTCTTCGCAGCCTCAGCTCGCCAATCGCCTTTGACGCCTCGCGCAGGTCTAGGTCCATGACGGTTACGCGAACACATTTCATGTATTTATTCGTAATCCTCATCAATGTCCGAGCCGTTCAGGCGGCCCCGGTACCTTAACGTATCCTGCCACCTCCGTCCCGGTACAATTTCGCCCCATGGTGCGAATGACACGTTAAATACCAAATCGCCGCGTCTATAATAAATACATTCCAACGATCGCATGGAGCCCTACTTTATGAGTCAAGCCCGCGGGCGATATGCGGGATCCCGCGACAGCGGCCAACGCCAGGTTCGCCACGAAAAGAAGTCCCAGCCCAACCGGCAAAGACAACCGTATGTGAAGGCGCCTGCTCAGGACTCCGCCCAGACCGCCTCGATTTTCAAGACACGCTCGTTCCAGTTTCTGGTCGATACGGTAGGCGCAGAGAATATCGCCATCGCGCTTGAATCCAGCATGACGCGCGTGGCCGAGCTGCTGAAGGGCGAAAGATTCACACCCGAGACGGCCTTTCACATGGAAACCACGCTTGGTTTGCCGCATGGCTTTTTCGACCAGCCCAATCCTGGCCTGGCAGCCAAGACCATTGCCCGCCTGAAGTCACCGCTCGACCTCATTCAGCCCGACGACGAACCAGACGGGGAGTCCGAAGCATTTAGCCCGGCTTCTGCCCTGACCGTCGACCCGCAACCCCCTCTTGAAGACAGTTTGTCCGAGGAAGCGCAAATGCCAAGGAAAGCAACCAGCGGTACGCCCAGGGCCGTCAAGACCAGCCCAGGCGAAACGGCTGGACAGCCCGAAACTCGTACGCCGCGAAAAGCTTCGCGCGCAAAATCCAGGACGTCTCCTGAAACGGCCCAGCAGCAGTCGCTGGCACTCAACGATGGCGCCGACGTAGAAAACATCCGGCGCGCCAACCTCCACGTTCTCACGAGTCGCAACGGATCGAAAGCAAGACTGGGTGTGGTCATGGAGCTGAGTGGGTCCAACATGGCCCACCGGCTCCACGGCAAGAAGCGCATGGACGCTGTCGAGGCAAACCGGTTCACGGAGCGGCTTGGCTTGCCCGCTGGCTGGCTGGACATTCCGCGCGCCGAAACCGAGATTCCAGCGTCGGTGTCGCAACTGCTTGCGCCTGCTTCGCGCACACGCGTATCCGCCCAACAGCACGAACCGGTTGCGTCCGCAGCAAACGACGACGTGCCGGTGAAGACCGCCGGTGCGAAGGCGCGTGGACGGCGCGCGCGGGTTGCCGATCCAGAGAGCCCCTCACCTGTTTCGGCGGATGCCGCCGCAGAAAAAGAGACGAGCGCTGTCGGCCCGCAAGATCACGCAAATGGTTTTCCCGGCGACGTTACCGGTCGCCTGCCTGAAGAAAGTGATGACGGTGCCCCGGCAGCCACGCCGGCAACCCCTGAGTCGTTCGCCGCGTCCGCAGCACCGCAGCGAAACCCGGCAGCGCCCGCGCCCGCTTCCGTGACGAGCCTGGACAACCTTCACGGTATTGAGCCGATAGCGGAAGCCTTGATCAAGACGCTGGCAGGCAAGGCACGCTCGGGTCGCCTGGACGAACTGAAAGCGCTGGAACTGCTGCAGCAGGCGATCCTGCTATAAGGCGGTAGTAGCGTGCCAGGCCCCTCGCGCGATGCCGCATAAAGCACATCACGGTGGCCGGGTCCCGGTACGCAAAAAATTGCGCGGAGTCAGGTCGACTTGCCATCGACGTGCATCGCCGGACTCACCGGAGGGGGCAATGATCTGACGCTGCCGGGGATGGCGGAGACTGGATTTTCTCCAGGGTTTTCCTGGGCATACTGAAGAGCGTGTACCAGGCTATCCGCGGCGCGGAGTTCGCCTGCGGCTCAGTGGAGTCTGGACATGTGACGACGGCGGGCAGTTGCCAGAAGCGGATTCTCGTCGGCTTCGGCGTCGTCCTTTGGCGCACCACCATCCGCAATGACGACGTGGACGTCCTGCGCGAAGGCATCTTCCAGACAGCTGCGCGCGCGTGCCACGCATTCATCGGCCGGCGCATCGCCCGCACTCGCGGCCGCCTTCGCGGTTGCTTTGGCGGCCAGGCCAAACGCGGCGACGATCTCTTCCCACATCAGTCCGGACGTCATTGCTTCCTGCACGAGCTTGCCCGCGACAGCACCAATCTTCGTCCTTAGTTCATCGGTCATCTGCTTTTGCTCCCACAATCCTTGCGCCGCGCACCTGCGGCATCACGCGCCCTGTTTCCGCCGGTCAGGCAGAGGCGTCACAGGCAGCTACGGCTACCAGGACGGCTATTCTAGCGTCCGCTCACCGCTTAACGCTCACCATTCACCGATGCCATTCTTCCGATGCCCGCTGAACAGCGCAATCGCGCCCGCGTAGCATTCCTGGAAGAACATCGCGGGCGATACGGCTCGCGACACCATTTGACGGGCCGACGTTCGTTTCAAGGTGAATCGGCCCATCTTTCCCCCGTGTCTTCAAGGTCCTCGAGAGATGAGGCTTTGCGCCTCCCATCCCGAATGGCAGTTCGCCGACAGACTGCGGCTGCGTCTGCGCAATCAGCGCGAGGAAGGCACCCTTGTTTTCGTCCTGACCCGGGCAGCAATGCCCCGCTGCCTGCGCCGACGTTCCAGCAGTTCGTGGGGAGTGCCGCCAATGCTGGAAAGTGGAGGCCGCCGTCAGGCGCTTGTGGGAACCGCGGCGCGCGGACAGTTAGTCGCGTTTACAGGCGGTTTCGCAACAAGGCTGCAGTCAGGCATCGAAAGGTGACCACACAGAAAACGCGACGACGCGCGAGACAGGGACAAATTTTGACGGGGGCCCTTGCCCTGGGGTGAAGCGTCCCAATATGCGAACCCGAAATCCATTCGCCCGCTGTCGAACATGTCAAACAAGAACTACCGTTCCCCGCGTCGTCCGTCTGCCAGTGCGCATGCAAAATCGCTCTTTCTTCCCATGCCCCGCAAGGAATCCTCGGATCTTGCGCTGCGTGCACGGATTGCGCTCGAGCGTCTGCGCAGTGGAGAAGCGGACCGCTCGCTGGTCAATCTCCTCTCGCAGATCCTCATCATCACGAGCTTCATCACCCGGGCGGGACATGGGCAGCTCGATATCGCGGAGATCGAACGCGTTGAGCGTGGCCTCGGAGAGGTGCTCGATCAGGCAGACCGCACTGGCATCTGGAGTGTGCCTGAATCGTTGACTGACGGTCTCACCGCCGTGGTCAACGAATATGACCGCGCGCTCAGTGTGACCCGAATGGAGATCGTACTCAGGGCGAGTGATCACCTTGGAAAGATGGTGGGTAGCGTCGCGCGTGACACCCGCACTAACGACCGTCATCTCCAGGTTGCACGATAGCGTCGTCAACGCGCCCCGTCGTGCAATCGCACATCAGTCTGCTCATGTGCATGAGAGACCGTCGGTGAACAAGGATGTGGGGACGTGAGAGCGGCTCGCACAAACGTCATACGGATATTCCGGCAGCGGATGGTAACCGGCTCCCATAGACGGACACCAAACCGCCGGGCTTGCATGACAGGGAAATGGAGTCGCGGCCGGGGCCGCCTGCGATGGTCCGCAAAAGCGCGCAAGCGCTCACAACCGAACAACGACAGGTGTATCGCGCGCTACACTGGGTCCACAACCCTGCATAGCCCTGCGCACATTGCATGCGCTCCCGGCAACCACATCTCCGAAAGATAACAGCATGGAAATCCGCGTTGCGTACGAACATAGTCTCGCCACGGCGCCGGAGGAATTCATCGTTCAGGTGCCTTCACAGCTCGTGACCGATATTCCCGCGAACGTGCCGCGCGCCCTGCTGCCTGAGTTCATCACGAACCTGATCGTCGAGCGCTCACCGGCAATCGGAAAGATTCGCAATCTCAGGATTCTCTAGCGGACTTCGTTTCAGCGGCGACGCCTGGGTGTCGACAGGCGTTGTTGCCCGGGCCTCGGCAACACTCAGAAGAGGCTCTGCTGCCTGATATCGCGGGCTGGAGGCAATGACGGTTTCTGGCGTCGCACGCCCGTGCGGCGGCGAACAACACGGCGTACATGGGCGATCAGCTCGAAGCCTCCGTTCGCAAAACTGAGCGTGAGCCGGAACTGCGTCAGCCCATCCGGTCCGATAGCGGGCTGCACGTGCAGCGACGCACGCAAGTCCAGTCGACGGGCACGATCGATGAGCTGCGCGCGGCTCATGCCCGGCCATGCGGCCGCGATCAGCCGACCCACCGCCGGAGGAACCGACTCGGGTGGACAGTCTACGGGCAACGCGAGAGAGACGAGCTCGAAACGGAAAGCCATTCGGTTAACGGCGCGCGGCGCTGGGTCCGCACTTCCTGATGTACAAACATGGCGCCGCGCTCACGTGAGGCGACGAAGGGTCCTGAGTAATCAGTCGTAGCGGGCCGCGAATGCGGCGTGGCCAGCATGTCACTCCGCCAGCTACGACTGGATCGCCCGTTGCCGCCGTTGTCCTTTACGCTGCTGCGACTTCAGGCGTGGCGGCAGCCTCAACTGCGGCCGGTGCCTTTTTGGCTGCCACCTTGCGCGGCGCCGAGACCTTTTTCGCGGGTGCTGCGGCCTTGCGTCCACGCACGCCCTTTGCCGGAGCCGCCGCTGCACGGCCAGCCTTTTTCGCGGTGACTGCCGTCTTCGCCGCCTTTTTAGCCACGACACGCTTTGCGCCTGCCGTTTTTGTAGCTACCTTTTTCGCAGCTACCTTCTTCGCAGCAGCCTTTTTCGCAGTTGCCTTCCTGGCAGGCGCTGCCTTTGCGTCGGCAGTCTTGGCCGTTGCCCCAGCTTCGATCAGGAATTTCGAACGATCCTTGACGTCGCGAATCCAGAGCGGCGCCAGGCCACGGCCCGACCACGTCGCGCCCGTTTTCGGATCCGCGTATTTCGGCGCAACGTGATGCACGACCGCACCCGGAGCTTTTGCTGCGGCCTTCGCCAGCGTCCCAGGTTTACGACCGCGTCGTTTGGCAACAAAGCCTTCAATGTCAGCGACAGTCAGTCCGTGCTTTTGCATCAGGTCACGGATTTTCGTCAGGCCCACCGACGACTGCTTTTCGGCAATCGTTGCTGCCTGCTTCTGGAGTTTGGCAATTTTCGAGTTGATTGCGTCCAGGGTAACCATTTCTATTCCTCGCTGTGGTGTTTTCCGTTCATGCGATCCTGGAACTTCCCTGGCCTGTTTGCCAGGCACTTCGAAGTTCGGTCGGCCCGTCAGAATTGACGCGATCGTGATTATGACTTTATCAGTACGCCCGTGCAAATTGAAAGCACAGCGCGCAACGGTTTGAATTTCACTGAGGGTCAGGAATAGATGCACGCCCGATGTTGCCTGTGCGTCCCGCAACGCTGCCTTTCTTAATTTGAATGCTATTGCGCCGCAAAATAACCAATTCTCTATTATCCAGACATGTACCCGGTATCGTTGGTCGGGGAGGTATGGGTCCCGCGTCAGCGATGCGCCTGTTCGTTCCGCACGACGAATCGCGAACGCAACAAAATAAGACTCAACGTGCGCAAACAATCCTGGTGTCGCAATCGGGTTGCTTTATACTGCTCTCATAGCGGTCGCCAGCCGCGGCGCCTCCCGTGCGCCGCTCCCAACAAAATAGATTTAAGCATGCCCCACCCTCTTCGCTGCCCCGGCATGGGCAGCGTTGGGTCGCGTGGCATCCTGGCGGCACGCGATTTGCAATCACCTGCCCAACGACAGATTGTTGCGCGGAGAATACTGAATGGATGAGCGAAAGCGCGAAAGCATTGTGGCCTATCTGCGGCGACGGATGGCCGAATTCGGGATCAAACCGGAAGACATTGCGACTTCAATTGCAGCCGATCAGGAGCGTTTGCGGGCAGTGCGTTTCCGCGATGCTTCGGGCAACACTTGGGACGGCAAGGGCGCCCCACCACAATGGGTGGTTCAGGCGACCAGCGCCGGGCAGTCTCTTGCGCACTTTGCAATTGACGGTGCATCGAATCGCGAACCGGGCAAACGCAGCGGTGCCGACTGGCGCAATGACCCGTTTGCCGGCACCAGGCTCGCCAAAGTCAAAACAGAGGACGTGAGCGCCTGAGAGCCGAAACTAACCGGACCTTGAGTCCGGCATCATCTTTCTTCCCCCAGATGCCTCGATATTCACGTGATGTGGCTCCCGTCCAGTGAGGAACACAGCTTCAATGGAACGAATGGCTATGCGTCGCCAAGGTGAGCGACATTGCCAGAACTTCAGCGTTAAGCACAATGGCCCACGCGACCGTTACGAAGTCTGTCAGACGGCGGCGTTCAGGAAGCGCCTGAATCGAGACATGTCGATCGCCGACACAGCCATGAAACGCCACATAGGCTCAAATCGGGATCTTCCCTCCCAGTTCGCACGAGCGTAATTCACGATACATTCAGGCATCCTGCACAGTGGGCGTGGAGAGCTGCAACCTGTCCTGCTTGTCAATGCATGAGAAACCTTGCGCAAAAGGGACCTTCATATAGAAGAGGTTTGACATGGCGGCGCAAAGCCCGGCCTGGACAAAGCCGCTAGGCTATCTCAGTGAAATGGAGCGGATATGAGCGAAACCCCGAAGAAGCCCAAGCCGGATGTGGCGACCCCGCCGACCGTCGTGGTGCATGTTTCGCGCTCCAGCAAGAAAAAGGTCGTGGTCACTTCCGGGATGAAGGCGCAGTTGCGCAAGCGGGCGAAAACATCGACACGACACGCACTTCCCGAGCTGCCCGAGTGGCGGCTTGAGCGCTGACCAGACAACGGGCCGGCACTCGGGGGTGCGCCGAACGAATGGCTATCAGGCCCTTTTTGTTGCGCGGGACTTTCGAAGATTGCACTTCCGAGTTAGCTAAGCTAAACTAAGTTCATATTGATGGAGGTGCCATGCAAACCGTAAATATTCATGAGGCAAAGTCGCAGCTTTCGCGTCTCATTGAGGCTGTTGTCAGTGGCGAAGAAGTTGTCATCGCGAAGGCAGGAACCCCGGTGGTGCGCCTCGTCCCGGTCGAGACGAAGCCCAGGCTTCGCTTCGGTCTGATGAAGGGGAAGATCAAGATCGCTGACGATTTCAACGCCCCTTTGCCCGACGATGTTTTGGCGACATTTGAGGGTCGGTGATGCGTCTGTTGATCGATACGCACATCTTCCTGTGGGCCATGAGTGGCGACAAGCAACTCACCAAGAAGGCCGAGGCCATCATGTTGAGCGCAGAAACCGTTTTCGTCAGCGCCGCGAGCATTTGGGAAATCGCAATCAAGTCTGGAATCGGGAAGTTGGACGCAGACGTGAACGAGCTGGTAGCCCGCATGGAAGAAGCGGGCTTTCGCGAACTGCCCGTGACGGCGACACACGCCGCGGCGGTTCGCAATCTGCCCGATATTCACCGCGATCCGTTTGACCGGATGCTAGTCGCACAGGCCATTACCGAGCCACTGCGGCTGCTGACCGACGATGGCACCGTGGGTCGGTACTCCGACCTTGTAATCACGCTCTAACCGGAAAATCAGCATGGCAATCACCGTCGATAGCGAGCCCGCGGCGGGGCCGCAAATGGCGAGTTCAGCCGCGAGCGACGCGCTTTCATCGCCACGCTGCGCGACCACGGGATGCATCGCCGTCGATGAGGAAGGCAGAACATGGACGACAATCGCCGGCGACGAGCGCGTGACGGCGCGCTGATGTGGCTCCCCAACGATGCACTATAGGGAATCAAGATGAGCACGCAACTGCGGGAGGAGTTCCTGCAACAACTCGACCGAACAATCACCGACGCGCACAAGAAGGCGACACGGAATTACGCCATCACGTATGCAATTTACATCGGTGCGTTTATCGGTAGCTTAGCGGGAACGTTAGTACCTCTGCTCGCTGCGGGTGACATTGCCCGCAAAGTTGGTGCCGTCGCTGCCCTATTGCCGGCCATCGCTCTGACGGCGTTTTCGGCGTTTCGGTTTAACGTGAAGGCGGCGTGGCACAACGAACGCATGAAGAAGCTTCGGGAGATTGAACGATCGTTGAAAATCGTGCCTGAAGAAAAGCTTCCCGGGGTCATTGATCGTTGGAACAGAATCGAGTCTGGATTGCTTGACCGGTGGAAGGGGTTTGGCGAGTTACCTGGCGCGTTCACTCCTGGCGAGCCGCCGTCAGGGGGCCGTCAATAGTCGACGAAGGAAAAGATCAATGAAAATCAAGATGAAGAAAATCACGACAATGTGGGCGGGAGCCGTTGTGCTCACAGCCAGTGCAGCGATGCAGAGCGCGAGCGCGCACACGCAAGAATGGTATTCGTCTCATCTTCCAGAGGCGCGTGCGATGGAGTCACAGTGCCTGGCGCGACTGAAGACCAATGGCAGACTTTCTCAGGACGACATGGACGAGTGCCACCGTGCGTCGGGAGCGGTGGTCCATTCGGCAAAGTTCACGCCGAGCGATCCGAAGACGTATTGACAGCGACGCCACAGAAAACAGGAAAGATCGTTTAAAGAATGAGGCTGAGACCAGTCGTACGACCTTTCCTTGGCCGGTAATCGCAAATCGCCTGCGCCGAACGGGGCAGGCCGAAGGAAACCACAATGTCTGATTTTCTCCCGACGATCCTCGGCGCCATAGCGGGCGACGTCGCGTCGGCCAAGAATTTTTTTGCAGCAAATACACACCTATAGCCCACCCGGCGACAAGAAATCCTGATCAGACCACTATCCTCACGCAGTGGGGGAAGCTCTACCATCTGAACGCTGTGAGGGTCTGCACCACGGGGACGCTGGGGCCGTGCGCATTTTTGTGTAAGACGCCAGGCGTCGCCGGGTGATGTGAGACCGGTCCGCACCCGCTCCCGTGTGACGAATGTGTGCGCACCCACGCGGCACCCCTTCGCAATGCGCTAATATCCTCCACAAACGAAAGGGCGTGTAAGCGCTCTGTTGCCAAAACTAGAAAGGGGAATGGGGTTGTCGATGAAGTCGATCATCTTTGCCGCGGCGGCCGCCGTGACCTTTAGCGCGTGTTCCAAGCCTTCCGCTACCGCCGCCAGCCGGGCGCCGGTAGCGGCGTCCGTTGCCGCGCCAGCAGTGGCCTCTATGCCTGCGTCTCCCGTGCCGACTATGTCCGACTGGAACGCCGCGTTGAGCAAGCTTTACGTCGTCTCGAGCAAAAAGGACGAAGGCGACGGCATCACGAGCTTTTTCGCCAGCTTCCGGGTTCTCGCTGCGTCCGACAGCAAGAGAAAATCGCACCTGATTGCCTTCGGTAAGCGCGACGGATTTCGCAAGCTCGACTTCTATTCAACGGGGATTCCCATGGACCTCGGGACGTCCCTGGAGAATTACATTTCGCTGCCCGATGGGGCGCTGCCTGTCCTGTTCCTCAAGCCGTACTTCTTCAGCTCCAAAGGTTGGCTGTTTATGAACCACGTCGCCGTGATGGTCGATGGCGACGTGGTGTTTGAGCACGACTTCAGCAACCAGCACCTCGATACCGACCAGCTGCCGGGCGGGGTAGAAGAGAGCTATAGCTTCATGGCGACGCCGCAGGACATCGACGCGCTGCGAAAGGTGCGGCCAGACTCCAAGGTCCTGATCCGGATCACCGGGAAGAAAGGCTACGTCACGGTCGAGAAGATGCAGACGAGGACTTTCATTTCGAATATCGTGGACGCCATCCAGTTGTTCGACTTGATGACGGCGGCGCTCAAGGACCACCAGCCACCGACATGAACCGCCGGCGATGACTACCGCGTGGCTGCGTAAATAATACGCGCGATCTGCGCGCACCAACAATACATTCGGGGACGTTATGACAATCGTATGGATTCTGGGCCTGGCGCTTCTCGCGCTAGTCACGTTCGCAATTGGAAGCGGCACGAACGCCGCCGCGGCGGTCGCCGCGGTCATCTTCGTGCCGACGGTGATCGCTTTATACTTTTCGCCGACGATCGTCGCCTTCAGGCGCAAGCTCCCCAATCGCACCGCCATCCTTGTTCTGAACCTGCTGACCGGCTGGACCTTCTTGGGCTGGGTTGTCGCGATCGTGTGGGCCCATACCGGAGAAGCCGCGAGCCCGACGCCTTCGTCTGAAGCTGCAGTCGTGTCGGTGGGTTCGACCGGCGCGCCTGCTGGCGAGCAGACTTTGGCGGCTTCCCTCGCGTCTGAACGGGCGGCCGATCCGGCTACCGCTACCGATGCGGCTCGCGCGTTGAAACGCTGCCCCTATTGCGCAGAAGACATCAAGGTCGAAGCCATTAAGTGCAAGCACTGTGGCTCCGATCTCTCCGCCAGCGCGCCGACGGCGGCGAGTTAAACGACGTTGCAATGGGACATGAGAACCACGCGGATAGATGGATGGCAGAGGTCCCCCCGGTGTGTCGATCAATTTGCAATTGGCTCGACTAGCCGGAACCGAATTGGTCGATGACGTGCGTTTCAACTGATCGGAAAATCAAATTGACGACTCTCAGCTATACCAAGCTCACACAGGCCGCCGAGGCCGCAATCCGCGCGCGTCTCGACGCCGCCGCGGGAGACGGGGAAGCTGGTAATACCGACGGCGTAAATTACGAGCGAGGCGCAGCAACCGGCGCTTTCGACCTCTGGCAAACGCTGTCGTTGCAGCACCTGGACGCGCTCACGCGGGCATCCTACGCGGCTGACTTTGCGCGCCTCTACGGGCTCGTATCGCCCGAACAGACGCCGACCTAACAACAGCGGAAAGCGCGCGAAGAGAGAAAGCCCGCGCGTCCATACGGATGCGTGGGCTTTGTCCCAATACTGCCTTAAATCCAGAACGCTACGGGCAAAGCCCCTGCGGGCTGCCCGTCAGGGGTTGTAGGGAAAAAATCAGGCCGCGACGCGCCACTTCGCGGAACGCGGCATTGATCGTGTTCAGATGGAATCCCAGGTCGTCAGCGATGCTGCGCTGGGTGGGCAAGGCGTCGCCTGGCAGGAAAATCCCGGTGAGAATCGCGTGTTCGATCTGGTCCGCGACGGCGAGATAGACCCTTCCGCGAATACGCGCAAAGTCTGGGCGCCACCGTCGTTGTTCGCGTTCGTTGTTCGCGTGAGGCGTGACTGGGCGCGGGTAGGTATGGGTTGCCGGATACATCATGGCGCGCATCCTAGACCGAACTCAGACGAATCTGCTTAGCCCATTCATCGCCGCCTGGCAACGAACCAACGAACACGGCAAAGGAAGCGCGCGCGGACGACAACTCGAGCGTGCGTTGCGAGGCAATCGCCTGAGCGAGCCTTAGCGCGTCAGCGAAGGCGTCACCACCCGTTGCAGCGAGCGCAGCGCGCGATTCATCGCTCGCGAGAACGAGAGAGACGAAACGCGCAGCCCGCGTGGCGCAACCAGCAGCGACGATTCCGGCGATCGCGACATCGGCCTGTCTGCCGTCGCGTCCGCCTCAACTACTTCGGCGTGGACGAGACAGCGGACGATGTCTTCGGAAAAGTCATTGGACGAATAGCTCATGTTCAGTTTCCAGAAGGCGAGGCGTGTCCCCGTGCGGGGCATCGACGCCCCGCGGGGTAGAGGGTTCGTTCAGTGCAAAGGCAGGACACTGGCGTACGCGGACATCGCGCACAGGCACGCTGCGGCCACGAGCGACGCCGCGACGGTTGCAATCACGATTTGGCGCTTCATCGGTTCTCCTTAAGACGGAAGGCTCCGTCCCCAACCGGGAACGGGGCCTTCGAAGCCAAACGAAGAGCCTCAGGTGCAGGACTTCGGGTGGCTTGCCGGATAGACCAGCACGCGTCCGTCGTCGCAGATGCGGAAATCGCCCTGCTCGCCTTTCGGCGAATGCACAACGGTCACAGGCGTTTGTGCCTGCGGTCGAACCTGCGCGTGCGTGCACGCGCCGAGGCTCGAGGTACCGACTGCTGCAACGAGCAGCATCAAAAAGTTCATCATGATTGGATTCCAGAAAGGAAAAATTGGCCGCCCCGTCACGGGCGGCATAAGAGGTCAGGCGGTGACGCGCTGTGGTACGGGCTCGGACACGGAGACCGTGATCCACTGCCCGTCCACGAGGACGTCACGCAGGCGCGAGCCATTGAACGTGTAGACGTGTTCGTGGCCCGTGCGCGGCGATGCCGCGCGCGAGGTACGCGTGATGCTGCTCACTACGGATGGTTGCTTCTTCAACATGGTTGCTCCTCGGAAGGAAGACGAGGAGCGCCCCTTGCGGGGATTCGCCCCCCACAAGGGTTAAAAGAAAAGTCATGCGGCCAGCGCCTCTACATCGATGACGCCATCGGCTTCCAGAACAAGATCCGGCGTCTGCGAGATGAAGAATTCGCGCTCGTAGCCTCCTTGCCGGAGAACCTCGCGCTTCATCTTCATGAACTGCACCTTGCGCACGGGATCGAGCGGGCCGTCCGATTCGTCGCTGAAGAGCGTCTGGTACGGTTGCCCGGCATTGCACGCGAGATACAGCGCAATGCCGCGAGTCAGGCTTTCGTTGATCCACACCTTCTGCCCACCCGACATCACCGAAACCGCCTTGGTGCTGTCGTTGTCGGCGTCATGGACGAGGATCTCGAAGCCTTCACGCAGATCGCCCGACGCAAGTTCGCGCTGGGTACGGATCTCGACGGTGAATCGCGGGCCGTAGCACGCAAGCAGCAGGTCGTTGACCGTCTGCGTGAGCGCCGGTCCAGCATCGTCGATCGTCAGTGCCACGACGCCGTCGTTGCCCAGACCTTTTGCAAGAAGCTTCCAGCTTGCGATCTCATCGGAGAGACGTACCGCCCTCTCCTGCGTCGCACCGAACCCGTCCAGTTCCGCCTTCATCGCCTCGCGTTGTGTTTCGCGCGTAGCGTGGTGACGGATGAGCGTTTCGATACGGGCATCGAGAGCGGTGTTGGCCTCCCGGTTTGCGAACAGTTGCCTGTCAAGATCGCCGATCGCGCCGGTGACATCGAATGCAGAGAGTTTTGAGGCCTCCGCTTCAATATCGCGCAGCGCGGCCTGCAGGCGGGTCGTTTCCGCCTCACGGCGTTCTGCGACCTGCACCAGTTGCACATCGACGTCCGCAAGATCCGCCTTCGTCTGCGCCAGGCCACTCGCGGCCGCTTCGAGAAGCGGCTTGCGCGCGGCAAGCGCAGTGGCTGATTCGAAAGTTCGCCGGACCGACATGAGTGCCACGTTGGCCAACCGAAGCTGCTCGCGTAGTGGCGCAAGCTGCGCGACGACGGGCGAGAGTTCGTCAGCGAGCGCTTTCTTCTCGCGATAGGTCCTGCGAAGCGATTCAACGGCAATGCGCTGTTCACCGACCTTGCCAGACGCTTCACGCGCCTGGGCAAGCAGCGGACAGGTCGCATGCATGGCATGACCAGCACACGGCACCTGATCGACCACGGCAGCCTGCTGTTGCAGCGTCGTGAGCAATGCAGCCTTCGTTGAACCTTGCGCCTGTAGGCCACCAAGTGCCGCATTCGCTTCGGTCAACGCCGTCTGCTTGGGCTCAAGGCCGGCTATCTCGGACTGAAGCGCCTGAATGCTGGCTTCCTGCCGTCCGATCTCCAGTTGCGCCTGATCGCATTGTGCCTGTGCGCCTTCGATCGAGGATCGCTGACCTAGCGTTGCCTCGTGTGCGACGATGCCCTTCGCGAGGGCCGCACGTCGATCGTTGAGACGCCGCGTCAGTTCCGTCGCATCCGATTGCACGGATGCAAGTGACCTCTGCGTTTCGCCTCGCTGCTTCGCCAGTTCGCGAAGGCGTGCCTCTGCCGTTGCCGACTCGGCCTGCTTTGCCGCGAGCGTGGCGCGCTGCTGCCCGAGCGTCTGCGCGGTGGCAAGAAGGCCCTCGCGCTCGCGCCGTGCAGTGGCGATCGAATCCGCGTCCATCGTGATCGCCCGTTCCGTCTGCGCGAGCGAATCGCGCTTCAGGGACAGGGATGCGAGCTCGCGCTGGATGCCGTCGAGCTTGCCGCCAAGGATCTTCGCGACGTCCGCGGCTTTCGCCGAGAGCGTGCGCAGATGATCGATGTGCAGCAGTTCGGCCAGCAACGACTTGATCTCGCCCGCGTTGTAGGACGCAAGTGGCCGCCGGTTCTGTGCGGAAAACACGCTCGTAAAGAACGATTCGAGCGAGCCGCACACGGATTCGACGCAGCGGTCGTAGGTGTCCGCCTTGCCGTCTGAACGTGTGCCATCGGGCGCCACAAACGGTTGCCAGAGTCCGGCCCTGTCGAGCCATGCGAGGAAGTACTCCGCCTTGCCGGTCTTGCCGGGCTTGCGGAACGCGAAGGTCGAGCGGTAGCGCACGTTGGCGTGCTCCCATTCGAAGACCTTCTGCGCCTGGACACCACAGAGGTGGTCCCAGTACGAGAAGGCATCGACGGAGAGTTTCGCGGCGTGCGAAGGCATGATGCGGTAGGGGTGCAGGTTGTCCATCAGTGTGGATTTCCCTGCGCCGTTTGCGCCCTTGAGCGCAATCAGTCCCATCGGCAGCGTCTGTAGGTCGAGTGTCACGCTTTCGCGCTTCATCCCGTCGCGCACGCCGATAAAGCCCTCGAGCGTGAGGATCAGCGGTCGCATGGCATGCCCTCCCCGACCAGTGAGTCGTGCAGATAGTCGGACGGCAGCCAGGGCACATCGTCAGGGAACGACGCGGCGATGACCGGATCGACCGGTTCAGGTGCCGGCACAATCGTGCCGTCAATCGCACGCTCGAGCGCCGTGCAGGCCGCGCGAAACCGCGTTCCTGCCAGCTTCAGCAACTGTTCCCAGCTGTCACACGCTGTGAGCGCTTTCAGTTCACGAGGCGACCACTGGCTCGCGTAGCCGTTGCTGTGCGACCAGAGCAGATTCGTCATCTCGACGTCGGGCGCAACAACGAGCTCAAGCTCGGAGGCGTCGTCGTCATGAACCATCACGACGAAGCCGTGACGGACTGCGATCACGGCGCCGCGTGCGGGGCCGTAGGGTTGATGGAAAAGCCCCGCGGTGAATCCGGCATGCTTCACGAGAAGCTGCTGGATTTCGCGCGCGGCGCAGGTTGCATTGAAATGCTGGACCCAGTCGGGACCGGCAGGGTAAAGACCAAACATGGGGAACACTCCGGAGGGAAAGGACGGAGTGCGCCCCCCTTCCGGAGATCGCTCCCCGCCAGGGTCAAAAGAAAATGGATGCAGCGGATGCTGCGATCGATGCGCCAGTGGCGCGGGTGAACCTTGTTCCGGCAATGCGCTCACTGAAGACACGGAGCGCATTGGCGGGACACGGCTGTGTCCACGAGTGAGCGGGCCGTACGGGCCCCGCTCACTGGATGGCGGCTAGTCAAGCCGCAAAGAGATCGCCTTCGAGCCAGTCGATTGCTTCCCCCGGCGCGCCGCTCGCGCTGTGCGCGAGCGATTCGACGACCGGAAGCTCCTCAGGCGGGATTGCTTCAGCTGCAGGCGTGCCCACGACGAGTGCCAGCGGTGTGACCGCCGACGCCTGGTCGAGCTGCGCCAGTACCGCGTCCGCGATCGCGTTCGCATCTCCTGTTTCGAGCAACTGCAGACGTTCGAGAACAGGTGCTGCGGTCACATTCGCGACTTCACACCAGCGGCTGAGCTTCGCATCGACCGACGTTTCCAGGCTGATACCCTGTGCACGACTGCGCACGACCGGGAGAATGCGCGGTTCGAGCTTCACGCCCTGCGCGTTCGCGAACATCGCCTCGATTGCGGCGCGATCGACCGACTGCCGATGCTCTTCATCGACCTGCCAGCGAACGCGTACGAACGCATCGCCGGAGTCGTTCGCAAACTGCGCGAGACGCTCCATGTCGGGCGGACCATCGAAGTCAACGCAGACCATGCTGCGCGCGGGCGTGGGGACCAGTTCGGCCGAGGCCTCATTGGTATCCACATCCCATAGCAGGTAACCCTTCTCGCCCTGCTCGCCAAAGTGAAAGCGGCCAATCGAACCTGCATAGCCGACAAGTGATCCGCCGCGTTGCCACGTCTGGTGTTTGTGGATATGACCAAGCATGAACGCAGAACACTGCGCATCGAACAGCGCCGAGAGCGAGAACTCGTGATCGAGCCCCGCCATGGTGACGCCGTGCTCTGTTTCACAGCCGACCACCGTGCCGTGCGAGATGCCCACGGTCGCGATGCCGGATTCACGCAGACGCGCATTCACCTGCCCCGACGCTGCCAGATACGTCGAGAGCACGTCGCCGAGATCCGTCGCCGCGGCGAGTGCGCCAACACTCGCTGCGAACTGCCCCTTGTTGACGGTCGGCAGACAGGTGAAAACGGCCTCGGGCTGCATCGCCAGTACCTGCGCCAGCTCGCGTTCGTTGAACAGAGGCCCCGCAGATGCATGGAAGCGCCCATTCGCGAAAGCTACCTGCTGGATGCGGCTTGCGATGAACACCTCGTTGGTCGGGCCCATGAGCGCGAAGATATCCAGCGTGCCGGGCGGCTCATGTGAGAAGGTGCCCTGGAGCATGATCACAGGCATCGCGGACGCGAGACGGTGAATCCGACGCGCGAGGGCGGAGAGCGCCGGTGAATGCGCGTCGAGGCGATGGTCAGTCGAGTCGCCGGAGACGACTGCAACTCGTGCGCCGCGCATGATCGCGTTGTGCGTGGCAAATATGAAACAGCGGTCGGCTTCGTCTAGCCGCTCGGGCGAGTAGTGCAGGTCAGAAAAATGTGCGATCTTCAAAACGCACCTCCGTAAACGAAAAATGGCCGCCGGAAGGCAGCCTCGATGGGATGAACACCGTTGTGCGGCAGAGAGAAGACAGCCGACCCCGATTGACGATTGGGGCCGGCCGCGGTCATTCGAGCATCGCCGCACGAACCGCAGTCTCGATCTCGCGATCAAGCGCGTCGCGATTCTCGAGTGCTGCTTCGAGGCGAGCGTTCATGGCGTCGACGTCGGCGGGACGTTGCGCCCAGCCGCGTCCGTACGTCGCGTGAGCGAAGACACGGAAGTCGCGCTGCCGGTCCTCTACGCTAAGTCCGAGACGGGTGAGCAGGTCCGACATGCGCTCGCGCTTTTCTTCAAGCGTTTCCGGTTCCCGGGACTCACCAGGTTGCTGACCAGCCCCTTCGTCAGCCTCGTGTACGAGCGTGGCGCCTTCGAGCGGAACGTCCCTCGGGGTGCTTGCTGGTTCTCCGGCAGACGTGAGGGGATATACGTTCGTCGCACCTTCGAGCAGCGCCGCAGCTTCCGACGCCGTTGCAAGCGCGGGCGGGTGATCCTCCGCGCCATCCAGCAACGCACTGATGTCGATATCCGCGTCGAGCACTGTGAGCATCTGCATCTGGCGTACCGGTTCGCCCTGCTCGTTGATCCGCGTGATCTCGAATTCCCGCTTGGAAATCCAGAAGCGCGTGCCTGTCAGCTTCCCGCGCGCGAGCGCGACGGTCTGCATCGCCGAATACGCCTTCTGCAGCACGTAGATCGAGTTCGTCGGCATCTCCATGAGGCCGAGTCCCTTGATCTCGGGGATCGCGAAGATAAAGCGCGCCGAGAGGTTGCACTGCCGCGCTTGATACTGCGGACACCCTTGCGGGTTGCACACGCCATCGGGGATGGCGTTGTCCTCCCGCAGGATGATTGAACGTGGGCCGAAGTTGCGTTGCGCACGCTGGGCGCGTGCCTCACGTTCGGGCTTCGCGTACTGCTTGCAGAAGCGCGTGCCGTCGACACCGTACTCGGAGAAGAACTTGCGTCCGGTCGTGCCCCACGTCGCCATCTCGTTCGGGATGTTGGCCATCCAGTCGTTGAAGGCGAAGACAACGGGGAAACGGTAGAGCTTCAAACCGTCACCGCGATCCTCGCCGTAGAGACGCAGGATTTCGTCAGCGACGTCGGGGTTGGTGAAGTCCGAACGGCGGCAGGTGAAGTACGGAACATTGCGCGGCGCGAGGGCGTTTCTGATCTTGCAGCGCCGCTCGATCTCGTCGCCGATCTTCTCGAACGACTCGCCGGCACCAACAAGCTGCTCGTAGAGTTTGACGGCCTGCTCGTTTTGCCTTGCGGCTGACGTCAGGACCTTGATGCCGGGACGGATCCGGCCGATGACGGGGGCGCGAGGTGCACGCTCCTCGACGATGCTGCGCACAGGCGCAGCGCCCAACGGAACAACTGCGTTCATGATGGTTTTCTCGCAAGAAAGAAGATCGCCGAAGTGCGCATCTCGCCGGCCGAATGCTCCAGGTTCGATGCCGCCGCCTCTCCGCGGCGTGTGGCGATATGGGACAGGAAAACGCGGCGCTCGCTGTCGGCGAGCATCGCGATCTGGGCGACCTCACAGCGCGCGCGCCAGGCGCTCGTCGTGGTGTCGGTACTGGCGCGTTCGCTTTCGATCGTGCTGCTGATCGCGTCGGCGATGCGCTGGTCAATGCCATTGGGAAGAAGCATGGAAGCGTCTCCAGACAGGGAATGAAAAAGCAAAGGACGAAAAAAAACGCGCTCCCCTGGCAAGAGGAACGCGTTCTGGACTCGGATGAAGATGACCCGCACGCCACGTCCCTTTCGGGGACGTGGCGCACAGGGAGCCGCGAGGCTCATAACAGGGAACGTTAGGTCGTTCCCGGCGCGACATGATCACGTCGCGCGAACAGCCCTTTTCCGAAAACGTTGAGTTTTCGCCGCAGGTTCACGGGTCAGTCAACTACGATCGCTCTACCCGGATGGGTCTGGAGAGAGACACCCGAATATCCGGGCTCGAACGATGTCGCGGCGCAAATGAATGCGGCCGGCGAGGAGTATCACGACTGACGAGAGGGGAGCAGGTGGCGAGCCGCTCAGCACGAGGGATATTCCACACCAGCAGCCAGCTGGTCGGAGCATGCCGTAGAGGCACGACTTGAGGCAGTAGATGGACTCCGGGCTACGGAGTCGAGGTCGATGCGTCAGGAGACGCGAGCAATGGAGTCAGTATCGCCAAAAAAACGGGGATGTGCGCCCGAAATGATGACCAATATCGTGCAGCTTTTGCCGGAAATCTGCAGACGAATCGGGAACACAATGACAGGTGAGAGAGACCAGACCCGAAAAACATCATGGCCGCCGTTCTTGAAACTGCGCCGCAACCGGAAGACGCACCCGGCAACGCGGCACAGGGCGGGGCGCCCGAAGCACCCGCCCCACTCACCGCTGTTCCTGCAGGCACCGGGCTCAAGCCCATCGAGCGCCTGACGAGCGACACTCGCTACGCGAAGATCATCCCGGATTCCGCCCAGGTGACGACGCTGAGGTACAGCTCGATCTTCGTTCGGACTTTTTTGCGCTCGGACTACAACTTCTGCGCCTCAAAGATCTCTGTTGCGCGCGATGGCAAGCTGCGCGCGCTAGACCAGGCAATCCGGGAAACCAGCGAGTGGTTCACGAAGGCGATCATGTGGACCGAGCAGCTGGGCGCGCGCCAGATTCCCCGACGCTACGAGACGATTGAGCTGGAGGTCAAACGCCCGCTGGCAGGCCAGCTTGTGCGGTGCCTGACACAGTACGAGCGCCTTTTCGCCCGCGCCTGGTCGGCTCACGTCTCCCATTTGCTGACCCAGGAGCGCTGCACCGCCACGCTCGCGAATGCCGAGAAGAAGCTCAATCGCATCACGCTGCTGTGCGTGCCGGACAACGACGAGTACGACTTCGACGGCGCACGCCGCGAACACTAAAAACCCGCCCATATCCCTTTCGTTCCAGCTTGACTTCCGGGCGGGATGGCTACGCTCGACCGTACTCTAGTGAGGAGAACCCAAATGGAAATCGACCTCCGCGAGGTACAGGCGCTGCATGCGCGCTATACCCGCGAAAACTTTGTCATCGACCTGGAAAACCAGGTCAAGGCCCTGCCCGCGCCACTCCTGATCGCGCACGAACCCGCAGCGAGCGGCTCGCCGTTGCGACGCGCGTGGATAGCCCGTTGGAAGATTGGCCGCACCGCGCTGATGGTTGCGGGCGGCGCAGCCGTCTGTGGCGCTCTGGGTATGGGAGCGGCTCGCCTGTTGCCTTTGTTGCACAGTGTTCGCCCCCATCCGGTCGTGGCCCACGACGTACAGGCCCCGCCAGCGACGCGAGCAGATAGTTCGCCCGAGGCGTCCTCCACGACAGCGTCACCCCCCGCGCTGACATCGCAAGAACTGCCTACGGGAGGTGGCCACGCGAACTGGAGCGCCGCCGTTGATTCCTCGGCTGTGTTGCGGCAGGCGCCGCTATCCCGCGAAGCCGCGGCGGCGGGTTCTGCGAGCCCGGCGGGTGCGCAAGACGAACAGAGAGCGCTCACGTCCCCGCTGCGTCAGCACGTCACACAGGCTCCGCAGCCGCAGGCGAATGCGCCGGCGACTGCGAAACCGGCAACCGTCGCGACTGCCGCTGTGGCTCCTTCCCAGCCGAAGGAGGATCAACCGGCACCGAGGCCCGCGGTACGCCACGTGGCACGCACCCACATCTCGCCCACGCGGCCGGAACAGCCAGCGAGCAACGAATCCGCGAAGCCTGCCGCCGCACCAGCGCAGCGAAACGGCGACGTGCAACTCTTCTGAAGGACCGGAAACCGTGAAATCGCAAAACACGCTCAACGTAACGCTGCTCGCGCCCGGTTCGACGATCGAGGGCAATCTCATCCTCGACCACGGCCTAAGTCTCTTCGGCATCGTCGACGGAAACCTCATCAGCAACGAAGGCCTGCTGCATGTTGGGGCGAGCGGACTGGTGAAAGGTCAAGTCGAGGGCGAGCACGTGCGCATCGACGGCACCGTCGAGGGGGATCTGCGCGCACGCGGTTCCCTTGAAATCAACGGGCGGGTACGGGGCAACATTTTCTACTGCGGGACCATCAGACTCGGCGAACGCGCCTCCCTCGAGGGGCAACTCAAGCGCGTTCCGCGCGAGCTAACGATCGAAGGGCCGGCAGCTGTGCCCGAGCCATCGAACGTCCAGCATCTGCCGCGTACAGCCAGTTCTGTGTGAGGAAAAACGGAGCTTTTCGATGACAAGCGCGACGAAGACGAACTCGGTGAGCCTCAAGGAACAGACGTTAGACGCGCTGTGCTCGTTCATCGCGCTCGCGATAACGATAACTTTGCTCGCGATAACCATAGCTTTCTGCGGCGCAGTGGCACTTTACGACCTTGCCGTGATCACCCATCCTGACCACGCTCTGGACTATGCGATCGCCTGGGGTCGTCTCATTGCGCACGGCGTCTTTTGACGCAGCGAGTATCGCTGAAAAGGAACCCACGGGCCGCACGATGCGGCCCGTTTCGTTTGCGGAAGCACCGGTCACAGCACCGCTGTAGGTTGCCTCAACCCCGTCGGCGTCGTAGTTGCTCGCAAGTTTTCGATTCAGACCTCTGGGACCTGGGATTCGTGGATGAAGCGCGTGGGCGGATTCTTGCGGATCGAGGTGATGGTGAGCGTTTCGCGCGCGCGTGTCATCGCGACATAGAACAGGCGCCGCTCTTCCGGCTCAGGGCTCTTCGGGTCAGGCACCACGCTCTCTTCCGACCGCGTGATCCACACGTGGTCCCATTCAAGACCCTTAGAGCTGTGCATGGTCGTGAGGACCAGCGCATCGGGCGCGGGCTCATTGTTGGCTCGCTTCAGGAACTCGATCCGCTCGCTGAAGGAGCCATTCAGGCGCGAGATGACGTCGTACGTCGCGACGATCGAGCGCTCTGCGGCCTCCTTTCGCACGTACAGCATCATCCATTCGCGTACCCCCTCGATCGCTAGCGAGTAGAACTGGCGCTCGCACAGGGTCTGCCATTCGGCGAGGCGCTTCATGAAGCCCCGGTAGGCCGTCGCGGTATCCTCGTTGAGGCCGAGCGCGATCAGATCCTTCTTCTGCTTCTGCACGAGCGTCGCGCCCATCGAGTTGTGCAATGCCGTGAGGTCACGCGTGCTCATACCTGCGTAGCCAAGCACCGCGTCCAGTCCGTTGAGCTTGACGCGCTGGACGATCTGCAGCAGGTTGCACATGAGCGCACCTTCGGGCTGGTCGAGCACGGATCGTCCCGATGCGCGGTAGTACTTCACGCCATACGAGCGACACACCGATTCGATTGCGTCCAGCACACGGTTGGTGCGAGACAGGATGGCGCACGACTGACCTGCGACGAGCAGCGGCTGCAACGCCTCGACGGCGGCCGCCGCATCCTCATATTCGTCGTTAAATCGTCGCGCGACGACGGTGCCCCCGGCGCCCTTTTCCGCGTGTAGCACCTTGGCAATACGGTCGGTGTTGTGCTGGATGAGGCGGTCGGCCGCGGCGAGGATCTCGGAGCGACATCGGTAGTTGCTCCCGAGCACAACGCGCTGCGCATCGAACTTCGTGGCAAATCCCTCCATGCCCCGAAAGCCCATCGCCGCGCGAAAACCGTAGATGCTCTGGTCGTCGTCACCGACCACGGTTACGCGCGCGCCTGCGGCAGCATGCAACTCCACCCATCGATACTGCAGCGGATCGGTGTCCTGGAACTCGTCGACGAGCAGATCGGTGAACGCATAGGGCTCAATGTCCCCCGACTCCATTCCCGCGATCGCCAGACGCAACATGTCCTGAAAGTCGATCTTGCCGTTGCGCGCGAGCGCGTCCTCATAGGCTTCGTAAAGAATCGCCTCGGGGGAGCCCTCGATCGCGTGTGTGATACCCGTCTTGAGTTGCTCGATGACGGGAACCGCTTCCTCGACCTTCCAGTTCAATCCCGTCTCGGCTAGCACGCGCATCAGCAATCCGGTCCGGTCGCCGTCCGATGCTATATCGCGGCGCTTGCCACCGGGCCTGGCAAGCTGCCGAAATCCCAACGAATGAAACGTGCCAGCTATCAGCCGCGACTTGGCGCCCGCGCCAGCAAGCGCGAGGATGCGATCGCGTAACTCCATCGCCGCATCCTTGCTGAAGGTCACAGCGCCTACCCTGCTACCAGGCGCGGCGAGCAGTGATGCCGCCTTGGACGCGATCGTTTTCGTCTTGCCAGCGCCGGGACAGGCCACCGCGAGGCAATGCCGCTGCGCCTGCGCAACTTCGAGCTGCCTGGAGTTCAGAGCGTCGAGCATGGGTCAACGCTCAGAGGCCGCGAACCGTGGTCATCAGGCGCAGGTGGGTCATGTACCCGCGCACGCCCACCGGATGGAACTTGCGAAGAAAACGTGCAGTTTCCTCATCAATATCGGACTGGTCGCGCACGCCGTTCCAGACCAGAAAGTCGAAGTTGTCCATCAGCCGGTCAAAGCGCGTGATGACTGAAAGAACGCGCATGGAGAAACGCGAGTACGCCTCCACCGTGATCTCGAGCGAAGGCTTGGTGACGGCGGGTCGGAAGACGATGTCGCCGCGCTGGGTCATTTCACGCTCGGTCCGCTCGCGGAAGCCATCAGCAACCTGAAGTTGCTCGTCCACATATGCCTCAAGCGCCTTCACCTGCTTTTCAAACCAGGTGTCCACGGTTTCCTTGTCGCGCTCGCCAAAGGTCGAATTGCCGAAGCGCTGGATGTTCAGGCTCATCCGGTTCAGGTACGGCCACCATTGCTCAAAAAGGGGCCGCAGGCGCGTATGGTTCAGGCGCACCGCCGCAGGCACGATCGCGGCGCCCGAGAGTTGCTTGTCCAGCAGCTGACGGCCGATCTCGCGGCGACGGCGAACGATCGCGGCGCGCTCGGCAGGCGGCAGGTCACGAAAGAGGCGACGGGTACGTTCGACCTGCTCACGCTTGTCGTCGGCCTCCGAGTCGGTAATCATGCCTTCACGCTGAAGCGTGGTCGCGTCGTTCTCCATTTGCTGGAGCTCGTTCTCCAGCTCACCGTCGTCTGCGCCGTCCGTCACGTTGGCCACGCCGGCTATGGCTTCGGACAGCGCGCTATCCGGCTCCAGCGGCTTCGCGAGGGCGGTAGCGATTGCCGCCTCGTCGATCAGAATCGTGTCTTCGTTGTTGGTGCTCATGTCGGATTCCTGGGAGAGTTGCACGCGCACCAGCGCGCGGCATTTGCTTATTGTTGCGGGGGCCGCGCAGCGCTTGCGGGCAAAACGCGTGGAAATAATGGGGCTTTTGGCCATTCGTCCGTAGCAGGACCGGCGACGACAGCCGCTCGTTTAGGCGCCTAAACGCTTAAACGCAAAAAGCTCACAAAAAATGGGAGCTTTTCGGGAATGAGAAGTGGACCGGCGGCGGTGTCAGGCCGACGAGCTGACAATCCAGAGCAGCAGAGGAAGGAAGATCGCGAGGATCGTCCACCACTGCGCGATGAGCGACACTGGGAGAACAAGAACGACAAACGCACAGCCCAGCACGACAAGGACGCCATGCATTGCCAGGTGAAACGAGAGCGGGCTGGCGAAGCCCGCTGCTGCGGCTCGGATCCGGCGCCGCATGGTGCCGTCCACCCACGCTGCCATGCACAGCACGATCGTCCCAGCGAGCCACGCCTTCATCACCACCGCACGGTAGAGCGCTCGGTAGGTCTGCATCCAGAAGTGCCGGGCCCAGCCCCGCGCAAAGTCTCGCGTGCCATCCGCGTCAAATCCGTCGCCGCCGCCGCTCAATGTCGCCGCCACCGCGCCGGTGGTCACGAAAAAGCGGCGAAACAACACGTTTGTCGTGTCGACCGAGGTCTCCGCGCGTTCGTCGCCAAGGGCCTGGACCGCTGATTGCGATTCGGCGTCGCTGATAGCGAAGAGTCCATCGTCCGGAATGATTGGGAGAAGGACGCTAGCGAGAAGTGGCACAACGAAGAACCACCACTTCACATGCCGAACGAACCTGCTGCTAGCCATAGAGCCACGCTCCAACACGGAAAATGAGGTAGGCAGGAAACGCGATCAGGCCAGCAACACCGAACCAGAACCGGGCCGGATTTCGAACGATCACAAGGGCCAGGCCGTACGCCCTGGCGCCTCGCCCGCGCGCGAACTCACCCGGCGCGGGGGCAGCGGGATCATCCTGCGCCGCAGCCGTTGTGAGCGCGCGCTGCGCGTCTGCCGGGTCAAGCCCCGACAGCACCGCTATCAGGGTAGCTGTGAGCGACATCGTAGTCCTCGAAGTAAAGCCGGAAACCCTCTCCGGTGAGCGAGCGCGCGGCAAGCTGGAAAGCGGCGGTCTTGTGCGTGATGCGTTCCGGGCACGCCTCGTCGACCATCTCGATGGTGCAATCGGGAAAGCGTGCCTCGAATGCCGTCACGGGTTCGAACATCGGGGACCATACGTGCAGACGTTCGCCCTGGCGTGCCACGTAGCGACGCGCGTACAGCAGATGTGCGCGGCGAAACAGACCCTGCATGAATGCAACGTGCGGTTCGCCAGTCTTGCGTACGCGCTTGTACGCAGCCAGTCCGTCCTCGAGCATTTCGCGCATCAGCGGTCCGCTCTCGCCGACGAACCGCTCGCCGATGAAGTCTGCCAGACGCGAACAGGCGAGTTCCAGTTCGGGTGCGAGCGTGAACACCGGCACGAGATGGGCCGAAAGCTTGTAGTCGCGAATGATTTTCTTGAACACGGTGGAAGTCATGCCTTTTTATATTTAGCCTTGCAGGATTGGAATACGGCCCTGATACACAGCGCCACCCGAGATGCGCATGAAGTACTGCAGGTTGGGTAGCCGCTGGATGAGCGCAGTCGGGATGAGCGGTGCCTTTTCCAGTTGCAGCGAACGTGTGATGCCACCGTTAAATTCACCGATGTGGCCTTCACTGCCACGGCTCGTAGACCCGGAAATCTGGATATTGCGGATCGCTGTCTCCCCGACCTTGTCCGAGAACCACTGTGCCGTGTCGCTGTCCTCCAGTCTAAGGATTACCTGGTTATTGAGGTTGCCCAAAACCTGCAGCATCTTCGCGGCGTTTCCGAGTTTCGCCTCCAGGTCCGAGCGCGTCTGGAATGCGACGAACGCCTTGAAGCCCGCGCCGCGGCCCTTGTTCAGGATCTGGATGACCTGTTCGTTGATCGCTTCGGCAACCTCATCGATGACCAGAACGACATCAGGGTTCGTCTTGTAGAAGTTGTAGATCGCGCCGCACACGGCCGCCACGTCGGCAAGTACCAGAGAGGCGATGGCCTTTTGCACGATGCTGTTCGAGAGCGAGTCGAAGCCCATGTAGAGCACGGCTTTCTGCTTGATGATCCGGTCGATGTCCCAGATCTCGCGCTGGTCCTCGAAGTCCTCGACCTTCGGTGCGAGCATGAGACCCGTCTCACCGGTGGCGAGCATCTGAAGCAGCGGCATCACCGAGGCGATCACCCGTGTGTAGTGGTCGCGATCGTGCGTGTGTGTTGCGATGAGCCCATCAATTGCCTCGTGCCCGTGGTCCTCGTGTGCGTACCGTTCGTTGTAGAGCAACACCATCGCATCAACGCGCGACACGCTACCGGGCTTGCCGCCTATCTGCGTTTTCGTGGTCGCGACCAGCTCCTCCCAGTTCACGAGCCCCGCGTCGCGGAAGAAGCGTTCGAGGCTGCGCTCCAGAAGCTTGGCGACGCCCGCCTGCGCGTATTTCAGGATCGAACGCAGGTTCGGTTTGTCGCCGACATACAGTTCGCCCTTCACCGCGCGGTCGATGAAGAGGAACGCGAAATCGCGGAACGGCCCCTCCTCCATCAGTTGGGAAATGCGCCCTGGGATTTCGGAAGGTTGCGACCAGTTTTCGAGCGGGTTCAGGCGGATCGACTCATGGGGCTTCGCCTGGCTGAAGTACAGGAACTTGCGTCCGGCGCGTTCGCATTCGCGCTGCACGCGAGCCTTCCAGTCCTTGTCGTTCTTTGGGTCAATGACGATGAGCACGTCACCCAGATGGATGACCTGGCTGGACAGTACCTCGTAGGTGCGAGTCTTCCCGGAGCCTGTCGTGCCACCTACTGCCGTATGGCCGCCCATCGCCTTGTAGTGGAATGGCACGAACCCCTTGTCGGGCTCCATGCCGTGAATCCACGACGCGCCCTGCGGCATGCGATCCCGGATGCTGTCGGCAGGCGCGAAGATTTTCTCGATCGCTTCCTCGATCTGGCGACCACGCCGCGTCTTGCCCAGCCACTTCGGGAGCCCCGGAATGTCGGTCGTCGGCATGCGCAGAATGTCGTGTGCGATCTGGCAGTGCTTCTGCGTCCACTCGAAGCCCATGCCGAGGTACATCGAATCGCTTTCCTCGCGCATGCGCTTCTGGATACGCAGCAGGCGCGGCACGTCAAGCGTGGTGAGCCACTTGGTCGAGATTGCCATGCGAAACCGCAACGCTTTCCATACCTGCCGACCACGAAGCAGCAAAGGCAGGAGCGCGGCGAGTCCAAAGACCCAGCCGTATGGCATTCCAGTGAACGGTAGGACCACGAAGGCGACGAGCCAGAAGATCGTAGCGCGGAACTCGTATATCGGCCGGAAATGGTTGATGTAGCTTGTCGTGGCGTTCATTCGGCGCCTCGTTCGAGGATCAGTTCACCCGCGCGCGGCGCGAGCACGATTTCCGCCTGCACATTTGCGACGAGCAGTCCTCGTTTGCGAAGATATTCAACGAGCGTGTCACTTGCCACGCCGTAGCTTCCGACGAGACGCTTTGACACAGCGAGCCCCTTGTCGGTCCAGTTGACCTTTGCCTTGTCTGCTGCAACGTCTTCCCGTAGCGCACGGAAGAATTCCCGGATCATATTCGGCTGGCCTTCGAGCACCGCATCGAATCCTGCGGGCGCGGCCGTCGGCGCTGGACGCCCAGCCGGACGAATAGCGGCCGGATCGATGGACGCCTGCGGCTGCTTCTCGCCGGCAAACGGCAGGCCGAGCTGCGAATCGCCTTTCTTGCGTGACTCGGCTGATCGTGACGGTTCGCCAGTCTCGTGGGGAGGCACCGCCGATGGCGCTGCGTCGACGACTATGGGGGCGACTGACGGAAGGACTTCAGAGGCCGCCGCTGTAGCGACGGTCGTGGCGCCCGGGCTGGATGCCGCCGCTACCGGTTGTGCGAGGGCCTCGGTTGCTGGAGCGAGGGGGGCACTCGGTGAGACTGACGGCGAGGGTGCGGCTCCTGCAGTCGGCGTGGTCGGCGACGGCGTCACGACCGGCTGAACGGCCGCTGCAACGTTGATTGCGGGCGGCACAGGGTACTGAACAGCCTCGAAGACTGCGTGCTGCGCCTTTTTGTCAAAGTCGACGGCGACTGCTACTGCCTGGCGCACGACCTTATGCACGAGCGATTCACCAGGCGGCGCAGCGACTGATGGATTGATCGCCCCAAAGAGATGGGCGAGCACCTCGGCCTCGTACCCTGCCAGCAGTTCGTGGCCAATGAGATTCTGCGCAAATAGCGCTGTGCGCATACGCTCAATGGGGAGCGGCGCTTGCCTGCGCTGAACCGCATAGGTGTCACCGGCGAGCCACGGTCCGAGTGCTCCATGTCCAGCTGGATTCCATTCCGCGCAGTCGCGGCTTCGCAGCACGATGAAATGCCGGTAGGGTTCATCGAGTCCCGAGCAGAGCGCCGCGAGAAAGACCGCATGGTTGTATTGCGGTTCGACATGCCGGCGCTTTTCCGATGACAGATTCGTTCCAAACTTCTGTCCACCAGCGAGTCGCATCGCATAGAACGCGGTTTCCACGGTGCAGCGGAACGCCCCGCCGGGTTCGCGATAGAGATCAGGCGAGTACGGCAGGCTGGAGAACCACGTTGCGCAGCGCGCGAGCAGGTCACCCCAGCGCAGGCGGTAGTCACCGTCGTTTGCCTCGTTGGCGGCCTGTCGGATAAGCGCGACGCGGCGATCGTGCGCGGCGAGCAGCGCAGGAGCCTCCATCGATTGATGCAGGGCAGTGCCGCTCACAGGATGCCTCCAGTGGCGACGCTCGCTGCCTTCTTCATCATCGAGCCCGATGCATTGGCGCCGCCGCCAAACATGCCGGCCATCTTGGGAATTTCGAACGAAAGCAGGAATACGAAGAGCGAAAGGTCGAAGACGTATGACGCGCCTTCGGCCGTCGACAGGCCCATGGATGTTGCTTCGTCGATAGCGCTGTTCAGCGACGTGGCAACGAGCTTGAGCAGGATCGCCGAGACCACACAATACATGCCGGCACTGACCATGTAGTCAAGCCACGATTTGAAGTAGCCGCGCGTGTACGACGAAAATCCAAGCGCTACCGCGATCTGCCCCATCACAATCCCGACAGCGGCCTGGATCAGGCCAAGGTTGTTCATGAAAGCGAAAACGATGCTGGTAATCACCAGAACGAGGTAGGCGAGGAGCAGCGGGAACAACGAGATCGTGAGCGCGACATAATTGGTCCACGACGTGCCGTTGTACGCCTTTACGACGGCCTCCATGACCGCGCCGCCTGCAGCTGCCATCGACGACGATACGCCCTGCCCTGCGCCCGACTGGATCATGTTCGCGAGCGTCTGGAACCAGTCGTAAAAGCCCGGCGCGAAGGACTGGTAGCTGACGTAGATCGACGCGAAGATGCCGAGCGTCCCGACTTCCTCGAACACCGTCACCCACGCAGACACGGGATCCCGGGTGGCGGAGTACCGGATAAACGTCAGGACCAGCGTGATAACGCCCAGACCTGCGGCGAACTTGTCGGCTTCGCTCTTGATACTCTGACTAACAGTGACCGCTGCCGGGATCGCCGCAGCAAAGAGCGACGCCGCCTTTGCCGCCGCCTTGGTTGCGCCGGCTGCGATCTCGCCCTTGTTCATCGTCGAGCCGAACGTCTCGTTGCCCGACGACGACTGCGTGACCGTGGTGCCAGTTGATTCGGTGATCTGTTGCCCGAGTGCGGGTGAGTCATCGGCCCATGCGGGTGCTGCGAGAAGCCCGAGGCTCACGAGGGCGAGCACAGGCAGGAACTGACGGAAGCGCATTTTGCCCCTCAATTCCCGTTGGGGAGTGCGTCGAACGCTGCGCGCTCGGTGGTCTGCTGTGCTGTGTACGACTGCGCGGCCGACAGCCGGTCCTTGGCTGCGGCGTTCGTCGACGCCTGCTGCTGCGCGTCGTTCTGTGTTTTGGCGGCCATCATCTGAAGCATGTCTGAGTTCTGGCTGCTGACGAGGTCCAGGTAGTGCGTCGTGAGTTCGGCCGTCGCTTGCTGGGTCGGCGTGAGCGACAGCTGCGACTGCAGGTCCGACCGGCGCTGCGCGAGGGTCTGCGTGTGCTGCATCACGTTGTTGCCCATCTGGAACAGATTGGTCGCCGTCGCGTCCCCCTGCTTGTACAGTTCGCTCATATCCGACATCCACTGGGTCGGCGACTTGCCGGACGTCGAAATAAGGTTCTGCACGTGGGTGATGTAGGACGAACCCTGCTGCAGACTTCCGTATAACTGGGTCAGCGTGGACGTGAGGCTGCCTACCTTCGAGATATCGCCGGTGATCTGGTCGTACTGCGCCTTCATTGCCGTCGGGTTCAGGTTCGTGGCCTGCAGCAACTGGTTCGCCATCATCTGGTACTGGTACGCGATGTTGGTGTCCTGATAGATTTCGCCCTTCACAGCCTTCGCAGCGGTGATGAAGTTCTGCGCAAAATTGGTCGGGTCGAACACGACGAGCTGGGCGTGTGCAGCCGAGGAGATGCACAGGAGCGTTGCCGTTGTGGCCACGGCACGAAACAGGGTCTTTTTCACTTTCGGTTCCTCAATCAGAAAGAAGCATTTCCCGCATGTAGTTGTCCGTCCAGTTCGCATCGCCAGACGTAAAGTGCCGGTCGAGCACAGTCTGCGCGCGGCCGTCTGCGCGCAAGGCCGCGAGCGTTTCCTTGTCAAAGTTCGCCTGCAGCATGCGGGTCTGCGTGGGCGTCACCCACAGGTAGTCGCGATTCGGGATCGCATTGACGATCATTTCGATCTGCCCTTCGCTCAGGCCGAACACATCGCCGTACAGCTTCATGCTGCTCCGCGCATCGGGGTTGGCCAGATAGAAGATGTTCTGCAACTGTTCCTTGAGCACCTCGAAGTTCGCGACCCGCTCGAACTGCTTGAGCGACTGCGTGGCGAGCGCGAGCGTGCCGTTCAGGCGCCGGATCGTCACAGCCCACAGTTCGAGTCGTGCATAGAAGCGTGGGTACAGGAAGAAGAAGCCGCATTCTTCGACCTCGATCACCGTGAAGCGCTTGCCGTCCAGCCACTGCGAGATCCGGTAAAACGCGTAATCTGTAAAGAGGAGTGCTGCTTCCGGGTTGTTCTGGAACAGGTCCCCGCACTCGATCGAGAGGTTGTCCGAGAGTGAAAAGGCATCTTCGACATGGTCGAAGAAATTCCCGTTCTTTTCGCCCTTCGTCCAGATGCGCAGCCGCTCACGCAACTCGGCCGACAGCAGCGTGGTCAGGAACGACAGCGTCCAGTACTCGTGGCCGTAACCCGTTGCGAGCATCGCGACGCGCTCGAAGATCTCGCGCTCCTGCGTCGGCGTGCATTTGAAGGCGTCGTCTTCGATCGCCATCTGGACCCACGTCGCGACATACGCGTAGTGACGTTCGTCCGAGAGCAGCGATAGGGGGTTGATCGGCGTTGCCGCCTCGTAGCGCCCAGTCACGTCGATGAACCGACCTCCCGAAAGGACCGTAGGGATTCGGGTGGACCGTTCCTTGTCGAAGCGGATGCGCCGCGCGTCGTGCCGCGCCATCTGGGAAAGCAGGAAGTTCAGCAGCATCGTCTTGCCCGCGCCGTTCGGGCCCACGACCAGCAAATGCGAGCGTCCGCCCGGGTGATGAAGAACGACGCGCTGCAGCGTCCGGTGACGCGTGGGCAAGACCGTCGTTGCGCCGGTCTTGCGACCAAACTGCTGCGTCAGCCATTCGTTGATCTCAGGGCCTTCCGATACCCCGCGCATGGGCGCCACATCCGAGACAGCAGCCGTTTCGACGAACTGCAGCCGCTTTTGCTGGTCCCAGCGTCCGGGCAGCGTCGACGCCCAGGCAGCGCCCAGGTTGTCCTTTTCCATCACGAGACCGAAGCCCGCATTGCTCAGTCGCCCGACCACATCGGAGGTCGCCTGGTCGCATTCCTCGATCGTGTCGCCGTAGACGAGCACGGAAATGTTCGCAAAGCCGTATTGCGTACCCTCGGCGGTCAGCTTCTTGAGCGCCTCTTCGGCCTCGTCGGCCAGGGTCTCGCGCCCCTTGTCGTTCTTTTGCTCTTCCTTGGCAAAGAACTGCTTCAGGATCGCCCACGGGTTAATTGCCGCCGCCTTGAAGAACTTGCGCACGGACTTGATGAAGGCTTCCGCGCGGCTCGTGCTCAGGAACCGGTACATCACGCAGATATCGAGTTCGGCATCCACGTCGCAGAGCACGTCGAGCGCGGCTTCCTGGAATCCAAGCCATTCCTTGACCGCGATGATCTTGGCGAATCGCTTTCCATGCGCCGATTCGAACAGGAGATGCTCGGCGCCATACGTGACAAACGATTCGGTCAGGTGTGTGTCGAGCATCGTGACCGGATAGCGCACGCGCCGCGGTGGCACGGAAGGATTGGCTGTCTGGTGCAGGTGCGCCAACGCGGTCTGCAGTTCCAGACGTTTCATCTTGAGCCGACCCATGCCGCCTCGGAACGCATCGAGCAGGCCTTCGAACCGGCGAATGTCAGCAGTCAGCTGATCGATGTCGAAGGCGAATGCATTGCGCGTGAGCACCTGATCCCGGATCGCCTCGAAGACGGCCAGCGGCATGGACTTGCCACCGACCTTCAGGTGGTAGCCGACCTTCTCGAAGAACTTGTTGAAGCCCGTCTCGGGCGTGAAGGCCAGCGAGAGCGAGTGCGAGTTGCGAAAGAACTTCCCGCTTCCGATGTTCAGCCGGTTGATCTCATCGAGCCGCGTGTCCAGCGGCGACGCGAATTCGCCGTCGATCGCCCCCTTCACCCTTCGGTGCGAGAGTCGCCACCATGCGGTGACACGATGATCGAAGTTCTTGCAGGCGTTATCGAGGTTGTTACGCGCCGCTGTGATATCGCTGGTGTTCGGGGTATCAGCGTCAACGCCATCGAACGTGAACGAGGTGAGCAGGGACCCGTCCTTGTCGAGGACGAGGTCCGGCGTAACCATGGTGGCCCAGGGGGCGATTTCCTGTACGGGACGGCGCGCCAGCGCACGCCGTTTTCCTGGCTTCAGCATGACAGATCCTGATCGAAACCGTAGGGCCGACGAAATCGGGCGGACCACTTCCCGCCCGGTGTCGGCTCATGGACGTCCGGGTAGCGGTTGTAGACGAGCATGACCAGACGCCACCAGGGGTCGCGCGAACTCATCCACCGCAGGAAGAAGTGCATTCCCATGCCGAGGCAAATGAAGCCGATCGAGCTCACGAGGTCAAATCCGCACGCGTAGCAGAGCAACAACGTGATGAACGCGTTTGCCTGTGCAAGCAGTCGGTCCGCCCCGCCAATCTGGCGAGGTAGGGACAGCCCGCGGCTGACCTTGACCCGGTTACGTGCAGACATAGCTGATCTTGAAGTGGTCCTTCAGCACCGGAATCGCACAGGCTGCGAGACCGACACCGACGAACACGCTGCCTAGCACCTTGCCGAGCGTGCTTTCCGAGTTCGCAATTGCGATGAACGCGATGATCATCACGACCAAACCGATACAGAAGAGCCAGGGGCCGCTGATGTAGTTCGAGATCAGACAGATTGCGTCCGTTGCCGGACCGAGATCACTCAGGTCGGTCGAGGTGGCCGACGCGACAGGAGCGATCGCGCTGAGCGCGGCCGCGATCACCGTGGTGCGCAGTTCCCGGCGGCTGAACAGGCGCGAGCACGCCGTGCGCGCCCGGCGCGTGGCGTTCTGAATGAAAGAGGCGAGGTACTGCTTCATCGTTGGTCCACTCCAGTGGTTTAGAAAACGCGTTTGAGGATGTAGTCCCCGTTGTCATAGCCCCGGACTTCGAGGATTTCGGAGAGATGGCGCATTTCGCCGGTGCGCTTCAGGTGAACGACATAGTTGAAGCAGCTGGCGATGTTCTGTCGCAGGTCGGAGATGTCCCAGCGCGTGCCGGAGGGCACGCCGAGCATGGCGAGACTCTCAAGCCGGCGCAGCCCGCCTCGCGCCGTGCTCGAGTGAATCGAGCCTAGGCCGCCGTCGTGGCCGGTGTTCAGTGCCTGGATGAAGTCGTAGGCCTCGCCGGCGCGCACCTCGCCCACCAGAATCCGGTCGGGACGAAAGCGCAGGCAAAGCGCAACGAGCATCTGGGTCGAGACCCCGGTGTCGGTGTTTGAGAGAAGCCGCAGCTTGTTCGGCACCGGCAGCTTCAACTCCATCGTGTCCTCGATTGTGATCACGCGATCTTCATCGGGGATCTCGGCGCCCATGGCATTGAGCAGGGTCGTTTTGCCCGATGACGTACCGCCGGCCACGAGGATGTTCTTTTTCGCGCGCACGATCTCGCGCAGCGCCTGACGCAGCTCGTCGTTTTCGATGCCAGGTCGAAAGAATTCGAAATCGACATCCTCGCGCGCGCGAGAGCTAGAAAACGCACCGGCCTGTACGTAGTCGTCGAGCGATAGGTGCTTGTCGCGGTGCTTTCGGATGCTCAATGCGTCGCCGTCAATGGCGGTAGGACGCATGACGGCAGCGATACGCAGGTTGCCGTGGCCCGCGTTCAGAATCCCCTGCGCCGTGCCCGCCTTCGCCGACTTCTCAACAGAAGAGGCGAGCGAGTGAATCGCGCCCGAGAGCGTTGAAGGGTTCAGTTCGAGCGGCACACGTGTGAGCACCCCGCGACGCTCGATCCAGACGTCCTTCGGGTTGTTGACCATCACTTCGGCGATGTCGGGCGCGTCGAGAAACTCGCGCAACGGCGCAAGCGACGCGAAGAACATCTTGACCGCGCTCTCTTCGAGGCGGTTGAACTTGAGCAGGAGGTTTTCGGCGGCATCGGACATGCTGGTATTGTTCCGGGCCGTCCGCCCCGCCGACCGGGCAAAAGGGTAGCGATATTCGGCAGCTTTTCCGAACGTCCACGCACCGGTCCCGGGGGAAGTGTGTTGCCCCACTCCCGTTTAGGCGCCTAAACGCTTAAACCCGGAATGGTGCAGTTTTTGTGCAGCTTTTCGCCCGCTCGCATCCGGTTCAGTGGCCGCGCGTAGCAACGCGTGGGCGAAAAAAAACCCGGCTCAATGAGCCGGGTGGGGTTAAAGGAAAACGGGCAATCAGATGATCACCTCGACCATTTCGCCGAAGGGCGCCTGACGTGCCCGACGAAGGGGCGTGGTCGACGCCCACAGCACCGGGTACGACGGCGACACTTCAGGAAAGCTGCCATCCATGTCCGTCAGGTAGACGAGGAACGCGGGATTGATGCCCTCCTCTTCCAGACGGCGGAACGGGTCGGTGAACGCCGTACCGCCCCCGCCCTTCACCGGCGCAAGCTCGATCGGGTCGCCCCGCTCGAAGACCTGCACCTGCGTGACGCGCATATCGCAATCCATCACGATCAGGCGCGAGGGCCGCACAACTTCAGCGACGTGGATGATCTCCGCCGCGAACTGCGCCTGCGTCTCATCGAAAACCGAGCCGCTGCTGTCACGTACGAACACCGCGTCGCCAACTGCGGGCGAATGCAGCGACGGCAGGTAGAACCCGAGATGCAGGTAACGGCGGTTGGGCATCGCGAAGCTGTAGTCGTCGTTGGTCACCTGCTGCGCGAAGCGCATCAGGATCGCACGCCAGTCCACAGAAGGCTCTGCCACCTCTTCCACCATCGACTGCATGCCGCCGGGGAGCTTGCCACGCATCTTCGCCGCTTTCGCGGCCTGAAGCGTGGCAACCTTCCACTCGGCTTCCTTCACGGGCTTGTCCGGCCCCGGATAGGGGCGGACCTCCCCGCAGGAGGACGGTGCATCAGGTTCGGGAGCCGCTGACGTTGTGTTCGCGCCGTTCGCGGAAGGCTGCTGGCCACCCGGCGATTGCGCGCCGGGTTTGCCGCCAGACTTCTCCTTCTCCTTTTGCCTCGCATCCTGCGTGAGGACCGCGTAAATCTCCTCGGCCGACTTGCCATGAAAGCGTGCGTCGTCGAGGTGCGGAAGTGGCAGCACAAAACCGGCCTGCTTCACTATAGGATTGATCGCGAAATCGCACGCGTCATTCCACCTGTCGGCGTCGCGCGGCCCTTGCCGGAAGCAGTGGCCGTTAGCGACGTGCAGGATCTCGTGTGCGAGCACGCCGCGGCACTCCGGATCGGTCAGGGTGGCGAGAAACGCCGGGTTGTAGCCCAGCGTCTCCCCGTCCACCCAGAACGTCCTGCATGCCGGATCCTCGAGTACCTTCAGACGCAGCGCCAGCGCGCCAAAAAACGGCTGGTCCATCACGAGCGCTGAACGCTGTTTCGAGATGCGGGGATCCATGCTCACCTCACGCTGCAATGCGCAGTTGCGGCGCCTGGCCAGGCTTGGGCATCGTCGTATGCGGCTTGCCGCCCATGAAGGCTTCCATCAGTTCCTCGATCTCGGTTGCCTTGGCGGCCACCTGCGAGCGGAGCACCTCGGATTCCTTCAGGTCGACGCCGTTGTGCACGGCGAGGTGGCGGTTGGCCTGCTCGAGGATGTGGTTCAACTGCGGGTCGTTGCTGAAATTCAGCTTCGGCAGCAGTCCGCACAGCTCGCGCACGTTGTCAGCCACATCGATACGCACACCGCCCGCCGCATACAGCCGGTTGGCCATCGCAGACACAGCATCGTAGAGACGGCGAACGATGTCCTGGTTGGCGTCCTCAATCGAGCGCAGGACGTGCTGGTCGATTTCAGAGCGCAAGCTCGTAAGCACATCTTCGGGCAGATCGACGCCGAACTGGCTGGCGTCCGGGAACGGCAGGACCGCCATGCGCACACCAAACTTCTCGCCAAGCTGCGCGAGCGTCGGGTAGTCCGCCTCGTTGAACAGGCCATTCATTTCCTGACGTGCCTGTTCCTTGAGGTCCAGGTAGTCGGTCAGAAAGACCTGCACGGCGAGATCGAAATCGTCCTTCATCTTTCGCATCTGCGCCGAGAACTCCATGTAGATGTTGGTCGGCAGCAGGCGCACGGAAAGCTGGTTGTACTCCAGCGTGTGGTCATAGAAGTAGCGGCGGATGCGGCCGCCAAGCGACACGACCTCCTTGAAGCTGGGGGCGTTTTCAGGCAACAGGCGCTTGTTGAAGCGCCCGATGCCCTTCGTGTCGTGACGGGTTTCGACCTCCTCGGTGACCTTCTCATCGAAGCGTCGTGCGACCCACGACGAGATGGTGACCGAGCAAAGCATGACGCGCGATTGAATATCGGTGATGTTCATGGAGAGGCTCCAGAAAGGATATGAAATGGAATGAATCGGGAAAGAGAACAGCGACGCGGGCGCGTGCAGGACGCGACCCGGAACAACGAAGAAAAGGGATGAGGCGATGCGCGCTCCGACGGTACAGACCGCCGGAGCGCATGGTCAGACGCCGTAATGGTGCCGGGCCAGCCGCCGCGCTTCCGCAAACGGCCGCCCCTGGGTGACATCGAGGGGGGCTAGACGATGCAGATGACGCAGCGCGGCCGCGCGATACCTGGCCGACCAGACGTCTTTCGCACGGACGATGCGAAGCAGTTGAGGCTCGGTCAATACATACGTCTCGGAAACGAGGCGATAGAACTGGGCGCGACGCGCGTTGTAGAACATGGTGCTCTCCTCAACGCATCCGCTTAGCCGTGAATCAGCTTGCCGATCGGACCGCCTTGCGCCTTGATGAACGCATGCGTGTTCGCGATATCCGGCGTCTTGCGCAGCGCGTCCGTCACCAGCAACGCGGCGAATTCGCTCAGACCTGCACCGATCAAACGCTCGGTGTAGGTGACGACTCGCTCGAAATTGCTTTCTTTCGCGTACATCGCCAGCGCGGCACTGATTGCGTAAAGCGCCGACGGCGCGTCGGGAATCGGCGCAACATCGGGTGTGGCGAGAATTACCGCTGGCGACGGCAACTGGCGGTAGATCTCGATAAACGCCAAAAGCTCGGTTGCCGCGCCCTCGCCTACTGAACCGGCGTGGGAGATCAGTTCCAGCTCCTTCGGCACCACGCCCATCGTTTTGGCAACGAATCCCCAGCTGCGGGGGCTCGGCGTCGCTTCGATGTCACGTGACGTTTTCTGGACGGACAGCAGATCAGGCCGGAAACGCAGGAACGCGATGAGTTCCGGAGCAATGTCGTTCGCGACGGCCCAAGCGGTCCACTCCTCGATCGTCGCTTCGAGCTCCACCACCGTGGCAAAGCGCGAGATTAACGGGTCGAGAATGCCGCTCACGCCCGCGTTGTCGTTACGGCGATTGGTGGCCGCAAGAAACGTGACGTTATCGGGCAGCTTGTGCTCGCCGATACGACGCGCGAGCAGCAGCTGCATCTTCGCGGCCTGCACCGCAGGCGAGGCCTGCCCGAGATCGTCGAGAAACCAGATCAGCGGACGCTTGCGAGACTGCAGCGCACGCTCCAGATCGCCAAACGGCAGGAAGCGTGCGGACTGGCCATCGGCCGCCGCGAACGGGAGGCCCTTCGAATCTGTCGGGTCTTCGACGACCGGATGACTGATCATCAGATCGTGGTCAACCGTGTCCGCGACCTGCGCCACGATGTCGCTCTTGCCAATGCCCGGACGTCCCGTAATCAGCACCGGAAGGCGCTGCGGAACGTAGGCGGTGAGCAATGCGTTGAGCTGGGAAGCGTTGACTTGCATGAGAGTTTCCTTGAAGAAGAAAACCCTGTGCGAGCAACGTCCCTATCGGGAGCGTTGTCCCGACAGGGTGTAGTGGCTTGCCGCGTTAGCGGCGGTCGATGCGCCGTTGGCGCGAAAAGGCGTTTAGCGCAGCACGGCCGCGAGGGCGTCGCGCTGCAAGGCGTTAAGCGTCGAATACTCGACGCTCGGGGCGCCGCTATAGATCAGAAGGCCGTAGACGTCTGCCAGCGCGCGAGCTTCCGCGCAAAGCACCGGTTGATCCTGCTCGGCACTCGGGCGACGCTCGCGCCAGTGATTGATCGCACTTTCTAGCTGCGCGAGCGTCACGGCGGAAGGTTGCGTGTTCATGGGCGATTTCCTTTGGGGAAAAGCCCGGGAGACGCCGCGCCCGAACCGGGACGGTGTCCCTTCCAGGCGGGTTATATAGCCGGCTTCGCCGGCGGGTTCGATGCGTCAGGGACGCGGGTAACAGAAGCCAGTTTAGGCTCGCGAGATCCCTTCTGGCCTCGCAATGCTGGGCAATTCGGGGTAGCTTTCGTGCGCGGGCCGCTGCGAACGGACGAAAAAAAACCGGCGCAAAAATGCGCCGGTCGGGTCAAGGTCTCATGCCAGCGACAACCTGGCCTGCAAAGTTTCACGCGCCCGGATACGGGCGAGCATGGCCGCGTCCTCCTCGCGGAGTCGACGCGAACGCGCTTCGCCCACGCCGTTGTGCTTCTCGACGACGTAGGTGAAGTACAGCGGCCTCGCGGCGCCACGCCACTCGTTCCATTCGACGAGGATCGCAGCGCGCATCTCAGGCGAACACGCAAAATACGCGCTTCGCGCCTGACGCCAGAAGCGCGCCTGCAGGTCCCGCCAGCGTTGGTCGCTTTCGAGCAACATGCGCTCGCGACGTCTGCGCTCATCGTCAACCGGCAGCGTTGGCCGCGGCTGAAACTGCCCGACGAAGAGCGGATAGTCACGCGCGATCTTCTCTACCTCACGCGCCTCCCGGCGCAGGAAAAGTGCTTCCTTGCGGGCGGTCCAGTTGTAGCCTTCCGCCCGCGGTTCACGGTCAAAACGCATAGCCACCTCCTACGATGCGAAGGTGCCGAGGACCGCACGCGCATAGGCGAGCGTGCCGTCTTTCGCACTGAGCCGGCGTGCCGTGCGCTCCTCGCCACGTGCCAGGACGTACCTCACGGTCGCACCGCGGCGATAGCTACGGATCGTCGAGTAGCCCTCACGGATCGCTCGATCAACATGCTCCATGCCCGTGATCACTGCATCCTCAGCGTCCCTGTAACGGGCCTGGGTGGCAGCTTTGCGCGCGTCCTGAAGATCGCGTTCGGCTTCCGACTCAGCCTCGCGCTGTGTTGCCTGCGCCTCCCACTGCGCCTGCTGCAACTCGTCGTAGCCGCACAACAGGAACACCGCGCGGCGCCGTGCTGCCGGGCGCAGACGTAGCAGCTTGACCCCAAGCACTTCCTCGAACGCCGTCTTGCTGGCCCGGTTGTGCTCGTCGGAAGTGTCCAGCACCTTTAGCAAGGCCTCCACATTGCGTTCGGCGAGCGAGCGCGCCATCCGGTTGCCATACTCGAAGGTGTGACGTCCCTGATCGAGTCGGGCAATGTTGGATCGGTGCCGATGCATGCGCTGGCTTATGCGTCCCGCCTTCAGCTCCTTGTCGGCGTATTCGACTGTCCGCCTGCAGATGCTTGCCGCAACCAGTTCGCGAACGCGATTGGCCAACGGCGAGACAGGCTGGCCAACGTCGACCGGCTTGCTGAACGTCTCGGGCAACGGTAGATCGTCGATGAGACCGTGGGCATGAAGGATGTCTTCCGCATGCGGATACGGAGCATCGTCGGGCAGCAGGCGCGCGAGCATCGTGATGATGTCCACGTTCTGCTCGTTGACGGACTTGCCGTTGTGGCGCATGACCGAGGCGATGGTGCGCAACTTCGCACCCGGAATCGCCCCACGCAGGCTGGGCACGCGTACGAGCACCTCGCCCCACTCCGCGTATTGAAACGCACCCGGATCGGACCGGTAGGTTTCCAGCACCCTATCCGGAACCGGCAAGTTGGCGAGCAGCGCGTACGCGACGTGCAGCGAGTGGCGGCTTTGTACTTCCCGGGTCCCAGGGAGGCGCGGGCCGCAATAGCCAAAGCCGAACAGCCGCTCCATCGCCTCGATACAGACGTCCGACAGCACAAAGTGCTTGCCTGCTGCCCTGGCCTCGGCCCTTGCGGCGTCGATCTGGTCCGAGGAAAGCAGCAGATTCGGATTGCGGCAGAGTTCGACGAACTCGAACAATGCGCTCCAGTCGCTCGCGAGGATTTCCCACGGTTCGCGGTGCGAGCCGTCGGCCCGAACGAATGAGCCAGCACGACGGATCTCGTGAAGCATCTCGGTCACGATGTTGCGCGCCCTACCCGGCATGCGCAACGCCAGCACGCCGTTGCAGCGCGTGATGCGCTCGCCTGCTTCGGCACCGGCCAGTCGTATAAAACACGTGTCGGTCTCGCGAATGCGATCGTCTGCAAACAACGGGAAGAGGCCCGCAAGTGTCGCAGACGTCAGAACTGCATTAGGGGTGGTCAAGGTATACATGGATGAAGGCACCGGTAAGCAGAGGCCATCACCCGTCGGGGCGAAGGCCCCGCGAGGGAAGAGAAATGTCTGCGTTTAGTCGATGTCAAGCATGCGCGATACGGCAGCGGCAACTGCCCACGCATGCGAGCGCGTCAGCGTCTTGATGCGCACAAGCGGCACGCTGCTCCAGTGCCCGCCGTCGCCAGCCTTGTGCAGACGGACGTGGTCGATCTGGATGAGCCAACCTTCCGAATGGCCGGTTGCCACCCACAGGCACAGGCGATCACGATCGACACATTTAGGTCACGGTGCTTCGGCCTTCAGTCCGAAGACGGAGTCGTTGGCTTCGCCGACCCAGTTGGCGGCGACAGCCCACTCGGGATCGAGCTCGGCCGTGCGCAGACGCTGTCCGATCAGTTGGACGACCTCGCCAACGGTCTTTCCTACGGTGTCAAAGGGCGCAGCCGCGAGTGCGACCGGCAGATCAAGTTCAGTTGCGTTCATGGAGAAAATGGTCCAGAAATGGCAAAGGCCGCACCCAAAGGTGCGGCCTTTTATGTGTGATGGTCGGCCGAAGCCGACGACCCAAAATCAGTGCGAATGGCGACGGCGTTCGCGATCAGCCTTACGGCCGTTGTGGTTCATGATCAGACCGAGTGCGCTGAACGCAAGTGCGACGGCCAATGCAAAGAAGCTCCAGCCCATTGTCATTCTCCATCCATGCAAAGAATACCTATGTAGAAGAGTATCACACCGGCAAAGCAGAGATTCGCCTCAGCGAACGCGTTCTGGAACGTCCACTGAGTGGTCGAATGCCAGAACCCCACCGCACCAATGACAGAACCCGCTGAAAGCGTGTGAAGGAAGCGGCCGAATTGCTGGCGTTGATCCTTCGTCGGGTTTCGGAAGAGATGTCGGATCTGCCCCGCAACTGTGGGTGACGAATGGATAACCTCGCCTTGCGCGAGGATGAAGTTGCCGTCTTTCATGGACTTCAGCGAGACCGTTTGTCCGCGGCACGTGGCCGTGACCTCCGGAGGCGCCTCGGTAACCTCCAGCTCGCGCACGATCTGTTTGAGACGCTCAGACACCCACATTTCACCCGTGTCCTCGTTCCAGGCCGCACTATCCGCTATCGCAGGTCCGCCCGGAAATTCGATCTCGATCTTGATGATCTGCATCGACGTCTCCTAGCGACGTTCGCTGTCCAGCCCGTTGGCCAGACGCAGTGCACCGATTAGCGATTCGTAGCCCTCTCGACTTCCGAGTTGCTCTGCGCTCACTGCATTGTCACCGCCGCCGGAGAGGTCCGAGCGACCGCGGCGCGTGCGAAACGACATGGCGACGGCCCCGCGGGAGGGAGAATCCGTCACCTCAAGGATTAGCCGATCGGTGTTGAGCGAAACGCGGCAGCCGCGACCGCGATTTGCCGGCTCGGCTGCGATGTCGTGCTCGCCTGCGCGCAGGCGAAGGTCACCGGCAACCCGGTGCAGGAATCCGCGCGCGCGGCGCGTGAAATCAGCGTCGCGTGCCGCGCCCGCACTGCGGCGGTCCGCATGCAACACACGGTTGATGTGATTCATGAATGGCCCAATAGAAAAAGCGAGGCGCCCTTTCGGGACCGCCTCGCAATACAGGAAGAAAGCCGGTTGTAGCCGGCAGATAGAAGGCGTCAGTGCGTGACGCGGATGCCGGAATTCGTGTCCATCAGGAGCACGTGATCGCCGGGCGAAAAAAGCTGGTCGTCGGGTTGCGTGATGACGCGAAGCGAACCGTCCACTTTGCGCACGACAATCTCCAGACCGGCGGTGCGCGAGAGCGCGTCGCTGACGTGCTGTGCAACGAAACCCGTCACGGCGCCAGACATCGCAGCCGCGACGTAGCGGCCATTACCGTTGCCGATCGCCTTCGAACCGAGAAAGGCGCCGAGGCCTGCAGACACGAGGCCCGTCAGCCCCGAATTGTTGCCGGGAACCTGGATCGTGATACGGCGAACGCGAACGACGGTGGCCTGTTCGAGCGTGCCGGCGCGCTGGACGTCCGAACGCTGATAGACATCGGGCGAGCCGAAGTCGGTACTTGCGCAGCCGGAGAGCACGGAAAGAACAACGATGGCGAGAAGAATGCGGATCATGGCGGTTGCCTCAAAACGATGAGGGCAACCGGAGCCCGTTCGGGCAGTGGTTGCCCGAACGGGTATGGGATTGCGCTGAGAGGTGGCTCCCAGCGCAGGTGAAGCGTTGAAGGCGGGGCTAACGCCCACGCCATTACGAATGAAGCGTCAGATTATGAAGTTCGACGTGGCCAGCGTTGACGAGATGACGCTCAACAGCGAACGGCAGATCGTAGTCCCACTGCACCGTTGCCGTGCGATCGCTCCAAACGGAAACGATCGTACCGGCGTGAAGCTGCGGGGGACTGGCCTGAACATCCTGCGCGATGATGCGTTGCTTTTCGCGAAAGCCGTAGAGTTCGGAAACCCTAACGGCCGGTTGCGAGACAGCGGAAACGGTCAGCATGGTACGGCTCCTTCGAATAAAAAAGGGAGCCGTGTCCCGAATGGGAGTGGGCTCCCAACGGGGGGTAAGAATTGGCGGCGGGACGAAAGTCCGGCCGGTGAGAAAGAAAGCAGCACAGCAGCAAGCCGCTGTGGTCAGGTCGATGCGCTAAAAGCGCGGGAAATAAGGACAGTCTACGGCCCGTACGCTCCATTCTGAACCGGAATGCTCGCCTAAACAGCCTATGTTTTATCGGACGGCACCACACGCGGCGCGCGCACGATGTTCGCTGCAGCGGATACCGGATTCCAGACACTTGCCAGCGCAACGTCACAGAAGTGCTGGTCGCCAAGCGTGGCAGCGTTCCAGCCACATCCTGCGGGTAGCCTCGTGCTGTATTCGATGCCAGCTGGGTGCCGGCGAAACTGACGCGATCGCGTGAAACGGGTGTGACGGCGATCTGGTTTTCTATGCGCGCGCGAAAGTCGATCGCTATCAAGGTCCTGCGAGCGAACTGTGAACGCACATCCCAGGCTGCGAGAGGTTGCCAGCAGATTGCAGCGACAGGGCGCATACCGCTCCTTAACCCTGACCCAGATGAAAGAAAACATTCAATTGTGTGTGACCGCACGTTAGTCCACAACGAACGTCAATCTCTAGATGCGAGTGCGTAACGATCACGTTATGCACTGACCGGAAATGTTGTTACTAGATCTGCTTTGGAACGCTGCCGGCGGGGCCCGCCCATTTGCACTCGCTGAGTTCAAACGGTACGACTACATCATCCGAACCCAAATGTTGCTGATTTATCCGTGTTGCGCAGAATTTTTCGGGTTCACCGACCTTCTTGATCTTTCTATCACCATTGTTAACGCTATCGTCAACCTTTGATATTTTTTTCGGCGTAACCCAAGGCAAATCGAAAACGAGTACGTACGGATCCTCTAAATCGTTTATGCCGGTTTTTCGCTTTTTTTGGCCAGCTTTCTTCTTCTCCTTTCCCTCCGCACCAGCCACTATCTGCTCTGGCGACAAAGTCGTCAGATAGAACCCTTTCGGGTGCTGCTTTGAATGGTCTACCCAAATCTGAGGCTGACTTTCCCTGCATTGCCATGGTTCACTTTCCGCCGTTACCGCTTGTTGCAATGCGTTTTGGGTAATTCCGTTTGCGCCGGCTTTCGTGGTGTAGTGATAAAATCTCATAACAGTCACTCCTCCCAAGGTATCCCGAAGAATTGAATTTCAGATTAGAGGACAACTGAGCTATCCGCAAGAATATCCGCGCCATGAGTCTCCAATCGCTTTTCGACGAAACTGATGCGATGCTTCCGCTGGTCTCCTGAAAGAATCACGTGTTCTCGTCACGCTTCTCCATTCGCTCCCTCCAAGTGCGGAGTCGTGTCGCTCCTTCTGTGTCCGACTAAAAGAATGCACCGCTTCCCGTATGGGAAGCGGCGCCCTCAAGCTGCGACCGCAGAAGTCCGCCGCTTCTGGGTATTCTTCTTCGGTGGAGGTGCTTCGTAGCCGAAGCGCGCCCAAGCAGCGGTGTCAATCGGAATCGGGTTCGTGCGTCCCGTTGCGAGATTCACGAACACACCCGAAAACGACAAACCGCCATTTCTAAACAGCGACCAGAGCAGGTTGAACGCCTGAACCGAGATCGCCTGATTGATGACGAGCGATTGCTTACGCAACGCGTCCGCCATCGAGCACGACGGGGTGTCATCGCCCTTGTCATTCTTAGGATTCAGCAGCTCTGGAAACAGGTCGCCCACATGGGGCAACCGGTCATGCCGGGGCTTGCCGAACTCGCCAAGAATGACCTGACCACGGTCCGTCTCGTTGCCGCAGTCGAGGTAGTAGAGACACTTTCCCCGTTTCGCGGCCTGCGCGATGGCGTGCCGGGCCCGTCGCGAATCGACGCAGCCAACGACAATGTCGGCGTGCAGCTTGATACGCGAATCAATGCGGCGCGGTTCGGCCACCCAGTTCGTGCCCATCAGCAGGTTCAGGCGATTCACAAGCAACGTCGCCTTGTACTGCCCGACGTCGTTGGGATAGAAGCCTTGCCTGCCGACGTTGAACTCGCTTACCGTATCGTCTTCGTACACCGTGCACTCAATACCGCCCGGGTGACCGAGCTCGATCATCGCGTGATGCAGTCGCGCGAGCGACGGCAGCAGCGCACTGCCAGTGCCGCCTGCGCCAACCACGACAACGCGCCACGGCCCCGTGAGCATGTGCTGCGGCGTCTTGTGAAGGATCGGTCCGTTCATGCAACCTCCCCTTCCAACGCCGTCAACCACTTCTGCGGAATCGTCTGCGCGGGTTCGAATCGCCCTTTCGCGCAAAGACGCAGCGCGACTGACGGGGTGCGATGGCAATGCCCAAGCACAAGCGCAAACTTCACGTCGTGCTGGTCATCGCGATCGTCCGTTCCCGAGAAGTACGCATCGCCGCGACCATGCGAATGGCAGTCAATCACCAGCCATTCGCGATCACGCAGTTGTGGTCGGTCATAGCTCAGGTGTGCGGGACTGTGCGACAACGATGGAAGCGGCACCAGGCGAAAGAGGCCTGTTGCCGCTTCCCACACAATCCATGCGCCCGCCTCGTTGGGCAGGGCCGCACGCGCCATGCGTGCAAACTCTGCGACGAGCTCGGCCGGCACAGAACCGCATGGCAATTCGGTCAGCTCGGCCGCCTCGCCATAAGGAACAGCCGTGCGCCACTCGAAGGAACCCAGCCGACGGACCAGCCGGATCCACGGGCGGTTGATCTCAAGGAAGACGCCATTCGACGCAATGAGCAACCGCTCTCCAGGCCAGGCCATCGGTACCACCGGCTCACGCGTGGGCACCATCACCGAGGGAAACGAGAGCTGCAAAGCAAAATCGATCTGATTCATGCTTTACCCCCGATAACCCCGGCGACAAGCTTGCCGGCTGTCGCTCCTGTCATCGCCACCAGCACGTCGAGCGGAAATGCCTCGAACTTGCCGTCGAGCATGTCGCGCCAGAACGCGTAGAAGCCGTCCTTGTAGGTCACACGCTTGCCACCGTGATTCGGGTGCGTGAAGGCCGAGTTGAAGAAGCCCTCTTCCCAGCCACCGATCGCATCAACCTCGATGCGTCGTGGAACCTGTGCCGAGCCAATGCAGATCTCGCCGAGGTCCCAGGTGTTGAAATACGGTGGCTCGAACAGCGGCGTGTCCGGGTTCGGGCGTCCGCTTTCCTTCAGCGCGAACACACGGAAGCCCGTGAGCGAGGCCTGAAACACCAGCCCCGGATGCGAGACAACGCGACTGCGCTTTCCGAGCTCCTTGCAGTTGAAGAAGACACGGCGCGGCGCCGGCGGGCACCACCACGTCACCGCGGCCGACGACACGCCAAGCAGGTTGGCGGGAAGAAACTCGCACTTTGGCGCTGCGCTTTTCTCGAGTTGCACGAGCGTAGCGACAAGCGCGCGGCGATCGAGGGGACGGCCTGCCCCGATGATGGGGCGCCCCGACACGCGATCAGCAGCGATACGATGGACGGTCGCGTAGTGCGCACCGTTCTCGCCCGCGTAGAGCAACAATGCAGACGACAGCGAAACGTCATGGCCGGTGCGGCCAATTGAAACATCACTCATGGGAAAACTCCTGGTCAAGGGCTGACCACCAGCGCCAGCAGGCGATCAAGGTGGTGAAGCATCTGGAAGGCAAGGCTCCACTGCGCGTACTGCTCGCAGATGCCCTGTTTTGTGCTGGAAAATTCAATGAAACAGCTGTACTCGGTCGCTTCTCCGGCCTGGTACTCACCGTTCATGTAGTCATCGAGAATCTCGATGGATCGCTCATTGGTCGCGAGCATCAACGTGCAGCCCGAGTACATCGGACGGGAGTCATAGCCCGTGTTCAGCAGCGCTCGCTTGCCTGCCCGCCTGAGCAGTCGATGAAGCGCGACAAGCTCCCCACACACGTTCGCAGGCATGCCAGAAGAACAGGCCTGCAGTTCGAGAAGCTCGCGCTCGGAGAGCTCAAGCCGTCTGCTGCGACGCCCTTCAGGCCTCGACGGCGACCGGATTTCATCGGGATAGATCTCCGGACGAACGACCGATGGGAGATGGCGTTGAACCGTCTCCTCATCCTGACCGTGGTACTCCGTCAGGAAATGCCGCACGTCCTCGTCTTTCGCGCTCTCGTCGCCTTCCCAGTTCATGCAGGCGAATTCCTGGAGGAACCAGCCAGGCGTGCGAATGAGGACGGTTTTTCCGGAGACCCGGTCGACGAGCGAGAAAAGCGTGTGAAGCAGGAGCGGATGACAGGCCCTGAGTGGTTCGGCAAGAGGCCCGATCTCATGAACCCACTCATCGGTGAGTTTCACACCCAGATGAAGCGGCCCCTTCGGCTCAAATTCATCGTTGTGCTGGTAGGCCAGGCGATCCTCAACGGCGTTGGTGTCGCATAGCTCCACCTTGACCGAGAGGTATCGCAACGGCTGACGCAACTGCCGCTGCATCCAGGCAAAGAACGCCTGCTGGAAGGCGTCGGCTGCGCTCGCCGGCGCGTGCACGTCCGTCGCACGCAACGGCCCGTACCGGAACTGCTCCAGGACGATGTCGTTGACGGCGACGTCGGCACGCCATTTGAGCGTGATGCCAGACGGGACGTCGGGCGCCAGATCAGGCAGCGTCAGAACACAAGGGGAAGATCGATGTCGGGGAGCGGCAAGGCGTGGCGGTTGCCAGGCTTCGCACGCGCCATCAACGAGCGTTCGATCAGCGTATGAAGGATCGAGCAACATTTGTTCATCTCGTCGTCGTAAAGAAAAACCGCCCTTTCGGGCGGTTCCTGTCGGCTAAAGCCGCTCTCCGGGTCGGACAGGGCCTTGAGCAAGGTGTCCTTACGCATGGGAGCCCTTGGCACCCGCTGCGCGGACAAACTTGTAGCGGGCGACCTCGCCTGCGACTTCCGGCCCATCGACCGTGGCGGTCGTGAGTTCCGGGTACTGCGCCGCGTAGAGATCGCGAACCTGGTCGGGCGAGAACGCCGGACCCGGATCCACGAACTGCATGCCGTTGTAGTGAAATTCGCGAACGAGCGTGGCTACGGTGATTGCCATGGCGCGAGTCCTCACAGAAGTCCGAAGAGATCGGTCTTGCCGTCAGCAGGTGCCGCCGGCTCCGACGTTGCAGCAGCCACCTCCGGCTTCGCAGCCGAGTGGCCGTCGTCGTCGGACGATCCCTCGTCGTCGCCGTCGATCACCGATGCAGGCGCGGGCAGCGCCGCCTTCGATCCCTTCGACAACGCCTTCTGCGCCTTGCCCGCCTGCGACTTCTCAGCCGCCTGCAGGATCTCGTTCGTAGCGCTCACCTGTTCCGCGAGGGAACGGTGCACGCCATGAAACGATTGCAGGGCAGCGACAAAGCCGTCGTCGAGCTCAGCCGGGAGCGCCGTGAGCACCAGGGGTTGACGCAGCGCCGCCTCTTTCGAGTCGCCGCCCGGCATCACCACGACTGCCATCTGGTCGCCTGCCATCTTCAACGTGAGCGTGACCTTTCCGGTCTCGCGCACGATCGCTTCGAGTTGCTGGAACATAAAGAACCTCTAAATAAGAAAGAACGCCGCGATTAACGCGGCGTGAAAGGGGGAATGAGCCGGGGCGGCGGTCAGAACTTCAGGACCTTCAGCACCTTGCCGTCGTAGTCAAAATCCTTGACGCCCAGAAGCGCTTCGATCACCTCGGGCTTCGATTTCGCGAAGACCTTCTTGAAGTCATCACCCATCGCAGCACGGATGCCGAGTTCGTCGGCCACGACCTTCATCTCGGATTTCGTGATGAGATCGAGGAACGCCTTGTCGAGCTTCCAGTACTTCGTGAGATCCAGCTTGTGGTGCCTGCACATCTCGGTGAGGTACGGCACGTCCACACTCTCGATCGCAGAAGCCAGCATCGCGACGATGAGGTTCTCCTGCGCGAGAGACGATGCGGCTTTCGCGGCATCCGCCGCCTTGCCGAAACTGGAAACAGGCGGCTTGTCGTCGAGCAGTCGCTCCCAGAATGCACGGAAGGCCGTTTCGCTGATGCTGCGAGCCTGCCCCGTCGCGACGATCGAAATCAGGTACTGGCGAACCAGTTCGAGATTCGTGCCGATGTCGCGACGCAGTGCCTTGCGCCAGAGCGCGACCCGGTATGCCTTCACCCTTTCGGATTCGGAAACCACAGTCGCTTCAGGCGCTGCTGCAGTGGGCTTGTCACCCTTTGCAGGGCCCGCAGCCTTCGAGGCTCCGGTTGCCGTCGCGGCCTTCGCCGTCGTCGGTTCCGTTGCCTTTGCGCTCTTGATGCGCGCTGCAACCTTCTTCATGTTGCAGACCGTATCAAAGCACTGGCCCTTGTAGACGTTGCCCAGCGAGTCGGGCAGACCGCTCACCGCCGCGCCGAAGTTCTGACAGGCGTAGCACGCCTTCGCCTGTTCAGTGCCAACGCCCTTCGGACCATCCGCCACGAGCTGGATGCGCGTGTGGTTGTCGCCGGGGCGCACGATGCGAACGGTCTGGTACTCGTCGCGCAGGCCTGTGGCCGTTGCGTCAAGCTGCTTTTCCGTTTTCTCGTTGTAGCAGGCGCGGTTCGTGCAGCTACCGGTGCCGATCGACTCGCCAAACATCTCCGCCTGAGCGGCCGAGTTGTGCTGGCATCCGGCACAGTCCACCTTGTCGAAGATTGCCGCTGAGAGTGAGCATGCCGCCCGCTCCAGCACTTTCTTCAGGTCGGCGACGCTATGGCCTTCCTTCACGACGACGGGCAGGAGCTTGTCCTGCTGGTCCTTTGTGAACGCGGCGAACAGTTCGGCGTGGCCGAGCTTGATGCTGCGAGTGTTGAGCGCTTCCAGGACGGACGCACTGCAGTTCATGAGCGCGAGACGGCCGTTGAGCGTCTGGACGCTCCAGCCGAGGCGGCGTGCCGCCTCCTCTCGATCACCCTGACAGCGGCCGACGAGCTTCGCCGCGTCGACTGCCTCCTCGCCAGGCGACATATCGGAACGCTGTATGTTCTCGATAAGCGCCATTTCTTCGGCTTCAAACTCGTCGACGTACTTCACCGCAACGGGCATCTCGTAGCTCTCGCCACATTCTTCCATAGCGGCTCTGTAGCGCCGCCCGCCGGCGATGAGTTCATAGAACCCATCGTCGATCGGGCGAACGAGAATCGGGGTATCAACGCCGCGAGCACGCACAGACGCGCGCATTTCCTGCATTTCTGCGTCGTCAAAGTATGTTCGCGGGTTACGACCGAGCTTGATGCGGGACAGCGGAAGCGTCGGTTGCTGAATGAGTTCTTGCATTGCGAGTCTCCTGAGAGGGAACCCGCCCCAACGGGAACAGGATTCCCGAAGGGTGAAAAGAAAAATGGCCGCGAGGGCCGGTGTCGATGCGCAGAAAGCGCGGTGAATACGAAGACAATAGCCCGGCAGCGCGCGGCGCGCGGCCGAAAAGATCACCAATACGCGATGGCTTTTAAAAAGGAAAGGGCCCGGAGAAGAAATCCGGGCCCTTCATTCAAAACAGCGCTAGCTGGTCTACGACGTCGAAGATGGACCGTGACGCAGGGAGCGTTGCGATCGCCTCCTCGAACGTGTCCGCGACGTCAGGTGCGTCGGCCCGCGGTTGTTCAAGCACTGCGACCCCGTCCGATTCGACCTCGTTGACGTCGTTCGCCGGCGGTGTCGCATCGACTGCTAGCAACACGGCAGTCTCGTCCTCAGGTGTGCCCTCAGGAGTGCCCATCAGTTCGCGCATCGCATCGAGCGCCTTGCGCGCACGCAGCCGGCGACTCCATCCCCCGAGCACGTGCGCGGGCGTGAACCAATGCCCCCAAACCTCCATTGATAGCGCGTTACCGTGCACCACGATCGCGGGGATGTGGAGCAACGACAACTGCAGATAGGCCATGTGGACACAGCAGGGATCAATGTCGATGCAGGTTGCGTGCATCGTCTCCTGATAGTTCATGCCCGCATCATGAAAAGCCTCGGCCGTTGCGATGACCATGCCACCCGCACCGCACGCCGGTTCATGAACGCGCTCGAATTCCCGCGAGCGTGCGGCGTCAATCCTGCCTGCCATGAGGATCCCGGCCATGAGGTGCGAGACGTGATAAGGCGTGAAGAACTGGCCACTTCGCGCGTTACCGAGGTCGAGCATCATGTAGGTTTCGCCGAGTACATCGGTGAGCCCACCTCCCCGAACGCCGAGTTCGCGCCCCGCGGTCATCGCAGCGACCCGCACCTCGAACGACATCGTGAGCTCCGCAAGCATCTTCGGGAACCTCGCCACCTCGTCCGGCTTGTACTTCCCGACGATCTCGAGATAGCGCTTTTCCCGCGCGTCGAACTGAGCACGGTCGACGCTGTTGCTTATCGCCAGCGCAGCCAGCTCGACGAAATCGCGAAAGACCGTGTCGAGATGATGCCCATACGAAAATTCGTTAATCAAAGCAACAAGGCTGCGCTGATGTTCGTCAGCCGTCTTCTCGTGCTTTCGTTGTGCACTCTTGCTCATGCCCTACTCCAGAATGAAAGAGGGGCATGGCTCCCTGCGGGCGCGATGCCCCACAGGGATAAAAAGAAAAGACCGGCAGCGCCGGTTTGGTTCGATGCGTCGGAGACGCGGGTGATTTCGCTATCGTAAGTGGGAATCGTCGCAGGATGCCCGTGTAAAGAGCGCTGCTACGCATGAGCTTTCGCTCTGGGCGAGACGCTTCTTATCCACAGTTTCTGGTGGCAACTCTGTGGATAACAGGATTCGAAACAACCTGCCGGGCCGCTTTAGCGCCCATATCGGCGGGCTTTCCCGCCCCATGAGGCCTGGCGCGCGCCGGAGAATGAACGTGGGCGGGCAATTGGGCCACGCTCATGTCAGGAGATATCCATGCTGGATCTGAAGAAGCCGCGTGCCTGGGCAGGCTCGCTCGTTTTCGTTCTCTCGGCCGCGGCAACGGCGCTTGGCGTACTTTGGCTGCTTAGCTTGACCACAAGCCGTCAACCTAACGTTGCGCGCATCGTGGCTTTCTCCCTTGTGGTCGGACTGGGGCTCGAAGCCATCCGGCGCGTGAAGGTTGCAGAACTACGTAGGAATGTCGCCAAAGCAGACGATCGCGCCGTCATGAAAGTCACCATCGACGATATCGAAATCGGAGAGGTCCCGGAGCCGCTCTTCGCCAACATGAAGCTTGTTGTCGCGAACGATGCGCGGAACTACGTCGCCCAGTTCAGTACGATCCTGGGATCGATCTGGCGCCACACCGTCTTGACGCTTGCTGTCACGGCGGCGCTCCTCAGCGTCTACCTTGCGTGGCAATGGCTGGTTTATCCGGCTGACTCCGCCCGCGCTATTCTCAGTTTCATCGCCTCGACGGAGGCACACGGAGATCCGGTGCAGAGTCTCGCGAACCGGTTGCATCTAGTGGCAAGCAGCGTCGCGAGCATCTTTGCCATGCTCTATATGCTGCTCGGCTGCGTGAGGATGACGTTTGGTGCACCCCTCTCCGTGTCCGGCGCGTTTCATGCGGACCTTCAACGTCGCGTGCGCCTGATTCTCGGTACTCCGTCGGGGGGCGCGATGTCGTTTCGTCGGGTGCAGCTGCAGTAGCGCGATCCTGCCCGTTTAGGCGCCTAAACGCTTAAGCCCGGAATGATGCAGTTTTTGTGCAGCTTTCCGGCTGACAGTCGGTCGAAACGGGCGTGAAATTCGCTCGCTTTTCCCCCTTCATCTCGCTCCCAAGGCGCGAAGATGGACCGATGTCCCCGACCGCCTTCACTTCCGGTGTTGCCTCGCTTCGCCTGCGCCGCGTCCGTTACCCGACGGACGCGGTAGCCCCCTGCGAAGGCGTAGTCACGCAGCACGACGCGGACAACGAGATGGTGACCGTGCTCAACACCGACGATGGTTCTTTCTGGCACGGTCCCCAACGGTTGGTCGAAGTCGTGGCCTAGTCTGCTCGCGGCGCCCCTTCCAGGAGAACCCCAATGTTCGAAGTATCGTTCGACGGCGAGCGCGTGCCGCTCACCGAAGTGCAGGAACATCCAGCCCGTTTCGCCCGCCGCCTTGAGCGCGCCAAGGTTGTCCCCGGCTTCGCACAGTGCCACTGCCGCACGGACGCGCCTCGCAGGCTCGTGATCCGCCGGTATGGCTCGCGCTTTCATCTGGCCGGCTGGCCCGACGATGGCGTGCATCACGCCGAAGGTTGCGACTTCCAGAAGAAGCCCGGCACGGACACAGCCCTTGGGCCGGATAGCCTCTCCGCGATCATCGCCGGCCCGGCCGGGCTGAACGTCCGCCTCGACGTCTCGTTGGTCCAGCAGGAAACCGGGTCTCGGTCCCGAACGCGCGATATCGGTGGCTCGACTCGTGCATCACGGCGATCCGCGCCCCTACTCGCCTTCCTGCATGCGCTCTGGACGAGCGGGGGCCTGACGTTCTGGCACGGCACGCCGAAGTCGCGGAGCTGGGGCTCCGTCAATGCGATGCTGCATGCAGGAATGGGGGAGGCGGCGACTATCAACGGATCTCCCGCGCACGACATCCTGCACGTCATGCGCCGCTTTGAGCAGGAAGAGCGTGCCGCGATCAACGGCGAGTTAGCCGCTTTCAAAAGGCGGATAGTCAACGACGGAGGGGTATCGCGGCGTGCCCTGATCCTGGGGGAGATCGCAACGGTCGCCGACACCCAGTTTGGCAAGAAGATCACCTTGCGCCAGCACCCGCAGCAGTACTTCGCGTCGATGACGCTCGTCGATCAGGCAACGAAGAAGTACCGGCATGCGTGGCGCGCTGTCGGCAAGCCCACGGCGCGCGTCGTCGCACTGCTCCTCGTCGAGCGCATGGCAGAAAGATATCTGCGCATCGTCGATCTTGCTGCGATGCTGTGTTCGTCGGTGTTCCTGCCGTGCGATTCGATCCATGAGGTCGCGATGGCCAATCGGCTTGTGGCCGAGCACCGCCGGTTCGAAAAACCGATCCGCATGGCGGACGGCGAAGAAATGTTGGCCGACTTCGTGCTGCTGGACACGCACCCACCAACGCACGTCGAGATCTACGGCATGAACGGCCTTGCAAGCTACGAACAGCGCAAGGCCGAGAAACAGGCGCTTCGACGGACGCAAGGTATCCCCGCTGTCGAGTGGAATGTCGATCGCGAAAACCTCGCAGCGATCAAGCTCCCCGTCCCGATCGAGCGCGCTTGACATCGCGCAGTTCTGGTTAGGCTGGATTCGATCTAACCCGGCCCGCCCCCGATCGCCGGGTTTAACCTCGATCTCTAACCGACGCGAGTAACCGCAACGTGAACGACAGCACAATCCAAACAGCAGATGGAGGCGTTTCACTCAGCGCGCCTTCCGATGCGGCGCGATCGCCGCAAGGCTGGAAGCTCATGCCTATCGAGCCAACCGTAGACGCATTCAATGCAATGTCGATCGCGCTCGGATTGGAGCCGCTGCCGCCGTCTAGCGATGACGGCTACTCGATTGCGGGTCCACAATCTACCGTCCGGCAGGCATACGACGCAGCGCTCACCGCCGCTCCAGTCGCCCATGCTGCAGAGCTTCGCGTCGAGGTCGCCGCTCCAGGTAAGGCCTACCAGGACGAGGCGGAGGCACAAGCGCAGATCGCCCCGCCCGAAGGGATCGACACACCATCGGAGGCCGACGCGCCCTGCGCTTGCACACCTAAACCATCGCGACAACGAGCCGCACGATTGCTGGCGACGATCGCGGCCGCGCGCTTCGATCTTCGGAAAATTTCACCTTGCAACGAACGAACAGCCGTTTCGACCGCGCTGGACGAGGCCGAGCGCCTGGCCCGTGAGGTCATCGACAACCCCGTCCCAGACTCCGTGCGAGCCGCCCTCGAGCGCATGTGCACGCCTCTAGATCAGTCCTGGCTCTCCGGCGCAACAGCGCAGGCGGACGCCCATTGCATGAAAGTGATCCGGGAATACGTTCTCGGCAGCAAGGCGGCGCGAGGCTGAAGATGGAAGATACAACGATCGACTCTCTGAAGGAATTGGTTGCGCGGGAGGGCCTGGAGGAGGCCAGAAAGAAACTGACTTGGTACCATGCCGAAATGACCAGGCGGGGCGTCGACCGGCCACACGATTACGTGTCTTTCTATAAGTCGGCGCTGGACGGGCATATCTGGCCCACGTTGGATGCACTCGCGAGGGAAGTGAAGGTTCCGGCGGCTCGCGTGCGCAAAGCACTTTTCCTCGCCCAATTCCCCGAGTCGATCATCGATCTCTTTTTTCACGAAAGGCTCACGCCCAAACTGGCCAGGGCCCTTTCGTCTCTCGCCGATGTCGCTGCGGAGGACGCATTGATCTTTCGAGCCGAGAGCGTTCCAGAGGACGCGAGCCTGTCCGAGAAACTCACCTCCCTCGTCGAGGCAGTGCAAGACACACTCGACCAACGTGCGGCGGAAGCTTCGCGGAAAGAAGACTGCTCAACGAAGTCTCGCAATAAGCGTCAGGAATAGTCAAAGCCCGACTCCCGAGTTGCGGCCCTTGCACCGCTCACCTTGCGGAATTGAAAACTGGCGTTGCGTGGATAATGACCGCCTATCATTCCACTACTCTCTCGCCATGTACGAGCAGCTGATTCCCTGCGACCACTGCGGCGGCCGCCCAACTGTCGGTCGCTCTCAACGTCTCGTCTGCAAGCTCCCGAACCCTCAGTACGACTTCACCGAGTGGGGCCGCATGTCCGGCCCCCCACGCATTGGCGACCGGCTGCCGCGTCCGCGAGAGGTCCCGAAGACCGAGCCCCTCGTCTGTATCTATTGCGCGGACTGTGGAATGCAAACGCCGTGGGAAGCCACTGGCCGCGATGAGAAGGCTGCGATGGACCGGTGCGGCGCGGTCTGGAACAGACGGCTGGTGCGGCCTGAAGCCGAGAAAACCGACCTGCAGCGCCTCGTCGAGCGCGAGGTCGGTGCTGCCGATATCCCCGCTGTCCTCGACCTTCTTTCGCGCACCGACGGCAACTGGGAAGAGATTGGCCCGATGTTCGCGATGATCGCCCGCCGTCTAGTGGACGCCACTGTTGTGACGTTTGACTCGTGGCCGATCGACCCGGTGCTCAACGACGCGGCACGCTGGCGAAAACTCATCCAGCTGGCCAAATGGGTAGAGATGGAGGGGGAACGCTACGTGCAGTTTCCGAAGATCTATTCACCCGCCGAGCACGACGAGATGCTTTTCGAGGATCGTATCGCGACAGCCGTCGATTCGATGCCGGATCGCGATCGCTGGTAGCGTTCGCGACGAAATCGGGATAGGGGCAGGCCTCGCGGCCCGACCCCTCCCACACCACCGTGCGTACGGGTCCGTACACGGCGGTTCGGATCGGTTGGTCGACTACCGGCTAACCGATGGGAGACCGAGAGAACGTAAGT